>NZ_JBNNMF010000035.1:0-24633 GCF_050272495.1 Solibacillus cecembensis
AAAATTAAACGGCTTAAGCCCTCTAGAATACAGGGTTCAAGCCGCTTAAAGTATTTTTATTATTTCCGCTGTCTACTTGACAGGGAGCAGTTCAATATAAGGATTTATGAGCTTTCTTAACTTGTTAATCGTAACGCAAATTAACCTAATGATACCGATAGTCGGGATAAAACCAACAATACAAATTGACATATATAATACCTAAATTTTAGTTAGATTTTCCTTAGAATTATAATATGTGGAATATAATCTCTTTAGCACTTTTAAAAGAAACAAAAGATATCACAAAAGCTTAACCCTTGATTTATTAAGTCCAGAGGAAAAGAGTATGCTTTGCCAAAACTCTGTTAAACACTATGCGAATGTTTAAAAATGTACAAATTTTTAAACCAAGAGAATTTTAAATACTGCTTTATTCTTATCATTTTAACAGATCACTTGCTCACCAAAATGCTCATAGAATTATTTTTTTCAGTTGTTTTTATTTAACTGAGCTGATTTTGCTATTGAGGAAAACCTTGTTAAATCAACGTTTTCCAGACTTATTTAACTGAGCTGAACTATCTTAATTTGGCCAAATGCTTTCGACAAGGTGGGATCGCTGGTTCGAGACCATCACGCTGAAAGCCGTTATTAATAAGGGTTTTCAGCTTTTTTTATTCGATAAATTACACCTGAAATTGAATCATTTTTACTGTTGCGTGACTGATATGTGCCGAATTATTTTAAAACTCATAGTTTCATTTAAAATGCCGTTCAGTGAATTGAGACGCTAAGATAATAATGTGAAATAAAAATAGCTCTCCACAATTGATGAAACCATTCTAGTGTACATTCGCTCATATCAATTTTGCCTTGATCATGGCGATTTTGAGATGGATGACGGTTTTCAAATTCCTCCAATCATTTATCATAGTCTACATTCTTTAAGGTCTTATTATTAATCTTTCTATTTCTAAATTATTTATGAAAATTTCATCTTTTATTTTCAATGTGACATCTCCCCTGGGTACCCTTTTTATTCGTATATAAAAGTAAATGAAATTGAGATTTAGTGCGTATAACGCTAGATAAATGTTATTCAAAGAAAAAGCCTAGAGCGTTGATTTTTTTACAACATTCCTGGCTTAATGGTGTGTCACAAAACTTAGATTTTGAAACGTTTTTTTAATTTTATCATTCAGTATTATTTCTTTATCCCACCAAAAACAGAAAGTTCAAACCATTTAAAATAACAATCTGCATGTTGATAGCCCATTTCTCTTAACCAATTTACTTGAATATCTACACGTTCTAAAATATTGTCTTCTTTATCTGGACGACTGTAATATTCTTTTGTTACTTCTTCAATTGATTTTTGATTATAATTAGCTAAGTGTTGAACGAACTGTTCGTCATATAAGTTTTCTAGTTTAGTTGTAGCCGAAGCAGTGTGCTCAATATTAATAAAAATACCGCCATCTTTTAATAATGTGTAAATTTCAGCATAAAGTTTCTTCTTTTTATCATGAGGTAAATGATGGATTGCAAAGCCAGAGACGACACAATCCACTGAATCAGGTTCAGCAAACGTACTTAAAGATTCGCTAAAATCACCTTGTATCACTGTACTTTGGTTTTTATAAGCAGCTAAATATTCCTTTACTTGTTCAACCATTGGCTCAGAATGATCGATGAATAGTGCCTGTGCATTTGGGTAGGTATCTAAAAGTACTTTCCCTAAAAAACCATTGCCACACCCTAAATCCATTATTTGTTGTACATCCTGTTTGAAATGTTGAATTACCTGAAGCATGACATTGATTTGTTCTGCACCAAATGGTATCCCTCCTCTTACTTGTTCTAAATAGTGTTGTGTAACATCTTGTCTTTGCCATTGTGTTGTTTCCATTTCATCTTCCTCCTTAAAATAAAAAAACTCCGTCTCATAAAAGAGACGAAGATTGATTCGTGGTACCACTCTAATTGATTAATTCAACATTAACCCACTTAAACTATAACGGTAGCTGCCGTTTATACTTACTTCAGTTCAGCATAAATACTCATGGACGAGTTCAGGAATTTACTGACTGTTTTGCACCAACCAACAGCTCTCTATACAATAAGTGTCCCCTACTAGTTCCAATCAATGTATTATTTTTGTAATTTTAACCATATTAGTCGATATGTATTATTTTGTCAATAAAGGGGGGCGTTTTTCCAACACCGTGTTAAGGAAAGCGTCCATAGAAAAGTTTGTTGACCTAAAGAACCGGATAAATAATAATTCAATAAAATTAATTAGTTTTTACATACTTTTACTAGAAGTTAAAAAAATAAATATTTTATTAAGCTTCCAATGATGATAAGGATTATGAGTATAAAAAATCCTCTGAAAGTAAATCCAGTTACTATGTTCTTTTCCTGAATCCATAGTAGATCTTTCTCTCTACCTCTCTCGTCTCTTTTAATAAAATTCACTCCCTTTACAATATTTAACCTATCTCGATAGTTTAATGAATTATTGCACCAGGTGCTCAAACAATTACACTAAAAATTGCAAAATAAATAATTTAAATAAAACAACAGCAATTTTCATACTATTGAGAAACCATTTTGATGATTTGATCGTCTTTAATAACAAATAATAGAAGGGGATGTTATACTTGGGCTTTTGGTATTTTCTAATACTATTTATAGGCCTATTTTTAATTATTAGGTCACTTATTAAACGACCAATTAATTTATTTAAAAGGCTAACTACTTTGTTATTAGGGGTTTGTATGATTGCTTTCTCATTGTTTATGTTCCAAGATGGTAGTGCAGAAATTGTAGATAACTTATTAAAGTCTCTTAATATTAATTTGTAGGATTGATGCACCAGGTGCACAAACCATACTAGGAAAATGATCCTTCAATATAAAATAAACAACGGCTAGTTAAAGTTCTAATCAATAAGAACTTCAACTAGCCTTTTACTTTATGGCGTTACTAGCTCATGGTCCTGCCCCTTCAGCTCGATTGTATAATATCCAAACGTTTTTTTCCTTTCATCAGAGCTTAGGTCTCCAGAGCGTAGATAACCAAATGTAGTAATACCGTTATCGTTAATTTGCCAATCATAAGCCTTGCCTAATGTGTCAAAACCGTAATAATAGCCCGGCTTACCTAAATAATCGGAAAACCATTGTCCATTGTTAAACGTTGCAGATTTTAAATTGGTTGTTTCATGAGCATCGAGTAAACCTCGCTCATATCTCGTCAAATAATAGACATCGTTTAAATAGGTTTTTACCGCCTTTATCGGTGCTTTTTCAATGGCTACCCTTGTAATTACTTCTCCATCCACACGGTATAAAATAGATTCACGCGTTGTATTATAGGCATAATCCAAATAGAAATGCCCCATATCTGTATTGAACCATATATCCCCAAGTCGAACCGTATTTTTATCCTCAATCCATTCCTGATATACAAAAGGCTCGAAATTATAGAAATTATTGCTAAGGAATAACTGACCATTTTCTTTAATCACGGCCATAAAACGATCACTATAGACAATTGATTTCCCTTTGTATAGTAATTCAGCGGCGCGGATAACATTAGAGTTTTCGATGGCTGTGGCGTTCATATCTCGAATTATTATCAAACTATATGGTTGAAATTCTGTCTTTTTTAAATAGACTACTTTTTTATTAAACGCCTCACCAATATCTCTTAAAGGTATATATGTTGCATTGTTATAAATACTTGCAGTTACATCCATTTTGCTGGATTCCCCATTGATTGAAATAGTATTATTCCCTATTTTCAGTGAAATGGTTTTATTAGCGTGTTTAATAGTAATGGCCTGACTTTTTGTATGATATTCTACCTTTGCTCCAAATCCTTCAGAAATAAAACGAAGGGGTACTAATGTTTTCCCCTCTTTAACGATTGGCTGAACGGCTGATACCTTCTGCCCATTAATAAATGCCATAGAGCTTTCAGGAGAAAGAATTATACTATTTTTCAAGTCATTTTCTGTTAAATCTTTATAAGAGTCATAAAGATTTTCCGCGTGTGCCGTGTAACCAAAAGCTAGGAACAATGTAAACATAAAAAATGTGAGAATAATTTTCACTTTCATTACTACACCTCTCAATAATGGATTTTTTATTTTAAATATATTTATGTTACCGATGTATGGATCATCCGCAACAGTTTTCCTTCAGGGGTTACTGACTTAAATAGCCATTCTTCTATCGTTATTTTACTAGCCTATGTAAAAGCAACCCCATAGGATTGACGAACCAAGCGCACAAACTATTCAGTCTATTTGACGGAGGTCTTAAACATTAATTGAGCGAAAACGAAAAGGTCCAATGTATGAATTACATGGGACCCCTTTTATGCATTCGTTCCAAACGAATATGTATTATAATACGCCGGCTTTAATGCGTTTGGCGATGCTGAATGTTGTATAGATCGAGATTGGTCCAAGTATCGCGGCGATAATCAGCCACATTGTTAACGAATCCGTTGCTTTCAGCTCATCTAAATTTGTTCGAATAAATACGACAACGCCGAATAGTAAAATATAGCTCATCACATTTGGAAAGATTACGAGTAAACGAAGTAACTTTGGTGAAAGTGTTGGTTGTTGCATAAATTCATCTCCCTTTCCTCTATTATAACGGAATTATTCTACAATTCACCACATTTATCTAAAAATTCATATAAAGTTGAATGTTTCGCCACCTGAAAATGCTGCTTTATTTACTCTTTCACAATCACTTCATGTTGTTTCCATTCAAATTGCAACTGGTCATGCGCGATAAATGTATTGGCAAAAACATGCTGTGCTTCTGCTAAAAAGTGCGGTAAATCCTTCTCTAAAAAACGTGCACTTATATGATTTAAAATAAGCGTTTGAGCATTTGCTTCTTTCGCAATTTGAGCGGCTTCGGTATTTGTTGAATGTCCATATTGTGCAGCTAGGTGAATTGTTGCATGATCGAATGTTGCCTCGTGAATCACAATATCGGCCTCATAAGAAAGGTTTTTAGCGTTTTCACAGTATTTTGTATCCCCTAAAATCGCAACTGTAAAGCCGTCTTGAGGTGGTGACGTGACATCCATACTTCGCACAACATGTCCGTTTTCTAACACAACATCATTTCCTGCTTTTAATTGTCCAAGTAACGGTCCTTTTGGCACACCTAATGCTATAGCTTTATCGATATATAACTCGCCAGCTAACGGCTTTTGCTCAATTCGATAGCCGAAACATTCAATAACATGCTCCAGAGGCATCGCTTTTACGATAAATTGTGCGTCTTCAAAAACGATGCCCTCTACTACCTCTTCAAAATATAATTCATAAGTCAAATGTGTTTTTGTCAGCTTTAACGTTTGCTCTAGCCATTGCTTCAAGCCTTTAGGTCCATAAATCGTCAGCGGCTCTTCCCCACCTAAAAATGAACGTGAGCTTATAAAGCCCGGCAAACCAAAAATATGATCCCCGTGTAAATGAGTAATAAATACTTTATCTACTTTTCGCGGTTTAATCGTCGTATGGAGTATTTGATGCTGCGTGGCCTCCCCGCAATCGAACAACCAAATCGAGCCCCGTTCCTCTAGTAATTTTAGCGCCACCGCACTCGTATTTCGATCCTTTGAGGGCATTCCTGCGCCCGTTCCTAAAAAATGCAGTTGCATTCTATTCACTCCAAACTAGTCTTCATTTCGCAATAATTTCTCAATCGCATTGGCAATTGCTTCATCTTTCATCTTAAAATAACGAATTAATCCCTCACTTTCAGGATCAATCTTCACCTGTGTAATCGCACTATTTTTATGAAATAAGTTTAGCCCTCTTTGTGCTTGAGCTAAACGCTTTTTACCTTCAAATTTTGCTGGCATCGTCACAATGACTTGTATATCAATGTGAAGCTTATTCGCTAGCTTTGCCACATAAGGAGCAACTGCCGAACTGACCGCCCCACCTAGGCAAGCCACGATAATAATCGATTGGTAGTTTTTTAATATTTGCTTCATTTCTTGCTCATATAATTCCGCGCGCATTAATGTTTTTTCAAAACTACTATTACCAAACTGTTCTTCTGCCGTTGTAAAAAACAGCATTTCACCTTTATCACCATGCATATAATCCGGGATGTTTTGGAAATAACTTGTTGTTAAATCCGCTGCACTTTCGATTAGGTGCGTGCTTTGTTGTTCTGTTTTCCCTGGCATTTTAGCTTGAATAATTTTTGCTCCGCGCTCTGCTTGATAGTCCGTTTTATGTGTTTCAAAAAGAACGATTGGAATCAGTCGTGCAAAGTGCTGTCGATAATATTCCGCAATATTAATACCTGACGAGCCAAATAGGATAAGTGCCTGGCTTTCCATGCATTCCCCTCCCTTTCTTTCATTATAAATGTTTTTTTCAGAAAGACACAACTCAAAAATCTAACGTTCTAGGTGTATATGTTTTTGTAGCTATCCGTTTTCCGCATAATCATCCTATTCTGATTCACCGAAAATTTCGCTCAACAAAAAAAACTATTTTGATTGTTTCATCAAAATAGCTTTCATCATAATCTATTAATAATTTGTTTCATACCAAACTTTTGCTTTTTGTACTTCATTCATTGTGAGTTGGTGGCCATTTGTTTCCCATTCAAGCGTCACGTCGGCACCTGCATCTGCTAGCATTTTTTCTAAATCGATTGCCTCTTCTTTTGTACAAAGCGGATCATTCACGCCAGCTGCAATAAATACCTTTGTGCCTGTTTGATTGGGCAGTTTTGCATCACGATCTGGAACCATAGGGTGATGCAAAATTGCACCTTTTAACGTATTTTCATAGTTAAATAATAAGTTCGCTGCAATATTCGCCCCGTTAGAATAACCAATCGCCACAACATTTTGACGGTCAAAGCCGTACTGTGTCGCCGCATCATTCAAAAATTCATGCAGTTCTTTTGTGCGGAAAGCTAAATCTGCCATATCAAAAACACCTTCAGCTAAACGACGGAAAAATCGTGGCATCCCATTTTCTAAAACATTGCCGCGCACACTTAATACAGCCGCTTCTGAATCAATGATATCTGCTAAAGCAAGTAAACTATTTTCATCTCCACCTGTACCATGAAGCAAGAAAAATACCGGTTTTTCTTTATTTCCTTCTTTATAAATATGTTGCATCATCTATATCCCCCAGTTCTATTATGAGTAAAAAGCCATTTGATTTTCAAATGGCTTTTTAAATTGCTATTAGCGAATTGTTTTTAAAGCCGTTGACCAAGGAATTACTTGATCTAACATTTGATTAACTGAATCCGCTTGAACTTCTTTAGGTTTGAAGTCTGTTCCGTTTTCAAAGTCCGTAAATAATGATAATGCTGGGTGTACACGAACATCCGCCACTAATAATTCACCTAAAATACCGCGTAAATGTTCCGCTGCACGCGCACCACCAACTGAACCGTAAGAAACGATACCTGCTGCTTTATTATTCCATTCATCACGTAAATAGTCTAATGCATTTTTCAGTGCACCTGTAATTGAGTGATTATATTCTTGTACGATGAATACGAAACCATCTTGTTCTGCTACTGCTTTTGACCAACCTGCTGCGCCTGGTGCATCACCTGTTCCTAAAAATGGTAGATCATAATCTGCAATATCAATAATTGTATAGTTCGCATCGCCGCGCTTATCTGCTGTTTCTTTTACCCAGCTTGCTACTTGTGGTGAAACACGTCCTTGTCGAGTTGAACCAATAATAATACCGATGTTTAATTTAGTCATTTCTTTTTCCTCCTGAATGTTTGTTGTTTTTTTATTAAATAAACTTTTAAGAAATCCCACTACTTAATCTTCCTAACATACTTTATTTTTATCATAACCCGCTTCATTTTCAAATGAAGGTAATGGTACTATTTTAGTGAAAACCAACAATCAGAGGGGATGAGGAATCTCTTCCCCACTGATTAAACGTCACTTATTTTTAGCGAATTGTTTTTAAAGCTGTTGACCAAGGAATTACTTGATCTAACATTTGATTTACTGAATCAGCTTGAACTTCTTTAGGTTTGAAGTCTGTTCCGTTTTCAAAGTCCGTAAATAATGATAATGCTGGGTGTACACGTACGTCTGCTACTAATAATTCACCTAAAATACCACGTAAATGTTCCGCTGCACGCGCCCCACCTACTGAACCATAAGAAACGATACCTGCTGCTTTATTATTCCATTCATCACGTAAATAATCTAATGCATTTTTCAGTGCACCTGTAATTGAGTGATTGTATTCTTGTACGATGAATACGAAACCATCTTGTTCTGCGATTGCTTTTGACCAACCTGCCGCGCCTGGTGCATCTCCTGTACCTAAGAATGGTAGGTCATAATCTGCAATATCAATAATTGTATAGTTTGCATCTCCGCGCTTATCTGCAACTTCTTTTACCCAGTTTGCTACTTGTGGTGAAACACGTCCTTGACGAGTTGATCCAATAATAATACCAATATTTAATTTAGTCATTTGTTTTTCCTCCTGAATGTTTGTTGTTTTTTTAAATAAATCCTTAATAAATCCCATTGTTCATTCTTCCTTACTTATTCAATTTTTATTCGTATTCTTTTTCAAATACTTTCGTCGAGCGCACTGTATCGATTGGTCGAACAACACTTTCAATATGATCACGTTTTGACTCTAAAAATGGTGGTAATGATAAAATTTCCCCTACTGTTTCATAAGGTTCATCTCCCATAAATCCTGGTCCATCTGTTGCCCATTCAAATAAAATGCCTTGTGCAACACGTGCGTATAGTGACTCAAAGAAGAATCGATCCACATAACCTGATGTGCCAAAACCAAAGCCTTCTAAGCGCTCAATCCATTCATGTAAAACATCTGTGTTTTCTAGTCGGAACGCAGCGTGATGGACTGTACCAAAACCTTGACGTCCTTGTGGTAATACGGTGTTATGCTCAACGATTACCGATGCACCATTTCCACCTTCGCCAACTTCAAATAAATGCAGTGCGTCTTCTTGAGCTGTTTCACGCATAACCATCACTTTTTCAAGCATTTCTTTAAAGTAATCAAACTGTGAAATGCGGATGTGTACGGGTCCTAAGCCTGTAATTGCAAACTCCAGTGGAATAGGTCCCTTTTGCCAAGGTATACCCGACTCAATTCCTTTATTTAATTCATCTGAAATAAACATATATTGTTGATCATCAAAGTCTACGAAAGATAGTGTTTGTTTACCAAATTGCGTTTTAATACCTGCATGAGCTACTTCTAAACGATCAAAACGTTTTACCCAGTAATCAAGTGCTGCATCCGTTGGCACTCGGAAAGCTGTTTTGTAAATTTCATTTGTCCCATGTACACCTTTAGGAATACCTGGGAAATCGAAAAATGTCATATCTGTACCAGCAGATCCTTTATCATCAGCGAAAAATAAATGGTATGTTTGAATGTCATCTTGGTTAACTGTTTTTTTTACTAAACGCATGCCTAAAATATTTGTGAAAAAATCATAATTTTTTTCTGCATTGCTTGTAATTGCTGTTACATGGTGAATTCCTTTAATGTGGTTCATTCTAACTCCTCCGTTATCTTGAATTCGAGATATCACCTCTAAAAATTAAAGATGTTCTGCATGAATGCCGATTCGCTTTGTTAACTCTATAAACGTTTCAAGCTCTTCTTCCGTCAGTACATCAAATGCTTGTGCGACTTTTTTTTCATGTTTCGGAAAGATACCTTCGATAAATGCTGTCCCCTCATTTGTGAGTGATGCAAAAGTTACGCGTCGATCATTAGGGCAAGCAATTCTTTGGACAAATCCTCTTTTTTCGAGCTTATCTACGACATACGTAATGCTACTGCTGGCAATGAGTACTTTCTTGCCAATTATTTGAATTGGTTGATTACCTTTATGATAAAGTAACTCCAATACAGCAAATTCAGTTAAGTTCAATTCATTTTCTATAATATCTTGTCGGGACACTTCTTGGACGGTATTTGCTGCACGAAGTAATACAGTAAAAGCTTTTAACTGCTTTTGATAGTCACTCATCGGCAATCCTCCTTATCGTTACGAATTCATTTATCTTTAATTCGAGATAAATATATCATGTATAAAAATGACTGTCAACACATTTGCCGAAACTTGTTTCGAATTTGAGATATTTATTTTTCTACAATTCTTTTTAGCGAATTACACTACGCTAAAACAAAAAACAGCAACCTACAAAATAATTTGTGTAAGTTGCTGTTATCTTATTCATTTATTCGCAAACAACAAGTTCGCGCTTAAAATTACCCTTTTGTACAATCGCACGGTCGATAATTGTTAAACCGGCATTTGCGATTTTATCGTCCATCGATTCAATCGTCACGATGATTACTCTTTTCGCAATTCTTCTAGCATGTGTAATAATACTCTGTTGCAAATCACTAGATGCATGTGTAAATAAATTATATGGCATATCAATGATTGCTACATCATAACCACCAGATGCTTCTTCGATGGGACCAATATGTACATTTGGTTCATAGCCGAAATGGCGTAAATTGATTTCAGAGCCCCAAACAACGCGCTTATTAATATCTCGCCCTTCGATTGGAATGCCCATGCTCATTGCTTCCACTAATACCGTTCCAATACCGCAGCATGGATCGATAATACGGAGCCCTTCTGGAAACGGCGCGGCAATATTGACAAGTGCTCGCGCATCACGTGTACTTAGTGCAGTAGAGTACATTTCTGGTTTTTGCATATGCTTTAGCCAAATCGATTCCCCGTGCACTAATTCACCGAAGTAAAATTTATCCTCATATACGACAAGTCCAAATTCCACATCCGGCTCATCTAAATTTGGTTCTGCCGGAATGGCTAACCCGATTTCTTTCATATAGTTGTTGCGGACTGGTCGTGCAATTTTCGGTTCAATGCCCGCATCTGAAGTATTCAAGCAACTAATTTTAAACGTTTTTTCCTTCAGTTCAATTGTCGAAGCAAATGCAACGATTTCTCCAACTGTTGCCGCCTCACACCAAATATCCAAGCGCAAACGCATAAACGGACTGCGACTTGGCTCTACTTTTCGCTCACTTAAAAGGACATTACTTTCTACATGGGAATTAAAAAATGTGCGCATTTCCAGTCGTGAAAGCTCGTACTCATCCTTTCGCCAAGCATAGTTATACATAAATTTCATGCTTATAGTTCAATCGTTTCTAATAATTGCGCAACAAATTGATAAAGCAGTTCATATACTTGTTGGATTGTCATTTGCTCATTAAATCCTGCTAAACAGTCCACTGCAACGTTCAGCTCCCATAAACCTTCTTGCATCGAAAAAGAAGCACTGCTGCTACCTAATGCAGATTTTACATTTTCTTTTAAATAGTGACGAATTGTTTCGCCATGCTTTTTTTGTACCTTCAGCCCAAAAAGTGCTGTATATAAACGAAAAGCATCATCATATTCGACTGCCATTTCGTCTATGCGTATATCTTGAAATTGTGTACATTCTGCAAAAATAAATTCGCTTTGGTTTTCCTTTAAATAGCTAATCGGTGTATTTGTAAATGCTGCTTCTGTCACCGCAATTGTTTCTTCTGTCTCTTTACTACAACGTTCTACTACTTCTAAATTTAAAATCATCGTTATCTTCCTCTCTTACTTCCAATGGACACATACGTTTTATGTCTCCTACTAATTAAAAATTGTTCGTCAATCATTTACTTTTTTTCGCCAAGCAATGGAATCTTGCTTTGAGCGAATTGTTGAAACGATAATTACCGCGCTAAATGAAAATAAAACAAGTCCTGTAAACCAAAAACCCAATGTTCCTGTTAAATCGAGTGTTCCAAGTAAGAATGACCCTGCAACAACGCCCATGGAGAAAAAGGCATAAAAATAGCCATATGCTTTCCCGCGTGTTGCTTTTGTCGTGGATTCAATCAACATCGTATTAATAGCTGGGAAGAAAAAGGCGAATCCTACCCCATAAAACGCAAGCGCGCCGTACAAACTTAAGGTCGTTGTTGATTGACCGATAACAACTTGGCTAATTCCTAACACCGTAACACCAATGAGTAATGTATAGCTTGAATTGATATAATCAAAAATTCGGTTTGTTGGCAATAAGAACATTAATACCGCAACAATTCCAAAAACGCTCAGCAATGTACCAGACATACGCGAGCTGTATCCCAAATTTTCCACGTGCATCGGTAACAAATAGGCTAACACACCTTGTGAAAACATAAGGAAAAACGCGCCTCCATAAGCTTTCATTAACCCATTATTCCATTTGAATTCGTCTTTTTTATTAGCTGCTGATTTTTTAGATAGCGGCGTGATCCGTAAAAATATGATCATCCCTATTAATGATAAAAGTCCATAAAGTGCAACCAAACTTAACACATTTGGCACAGAAATTTTACTTGCTAATATACCACTTGTAGCAGGCCCAACGATTGCTGCGATTCCTACAAACGAACCCACAATCGCACTTCCGCTACCCTGCTTTGATTTTTCCGTTGTGTTCGCTAATAACGTAAATGCAGCTGGTGTTATAAAGCCACTACTAAAACCATGTATACAACGGACGATTAACAAAGTCGTCGTGTCATCAACAAGCTGATACGCGAGTAATGATAAAATGGACGTACATAATCCAAAAATAAGTATTTTAGATGCACCAATTTTGTCAGTGAAAACGCCTGACAATATATTACCAAATGTATTCATAAAGGAATACATGCCGACAACAATCCCTGCGATAAATGTAGTAGCACCAACAGACAAGGCATATGTACTCATTACAGGTAGCTGAACAAATAAATCAAAAAATGAGAAGAAAATGATGGCATACACAAGCCATTTTTTTGGAATTGGCTTAACCTGCAATTGTGGTTGCATTTTCTTTAATTTCAACTCAAATATAAAATTCCCAAACGGAATAAATGCAACGGCTACAGCAGAAATGGACCAAATAAGATTCCACCTAATACGGATTTGAACAAGAGCAATTGCGATTATATATAAAACGAAAATCCCACCGTGTAAACTACCATTAATCGTGACGAAAATTGGCATATTTGCAAAATATTTAAGTGGCATCGCGATAAATAAGAGCGTAATAAGTGATAAACCGTCTAATACTCCCATTATTCTTAAAAAACGTATCGGATGAATGGCCAACTCCCCCTCTCACAGCAAAATCGTACATCCTATTATAGCATGGAGTAGGACAAGAAACCTATTTGAAACAAATATTCATCCGATAAATAGTCGATTCGTGTCTAAATTTAGAAAAATTCGCACCTCATTACGAATCCTGCTTATGATCTTCTAAAAAATCTTTGCTGAAGCTTGTTTTAGAAGCATAACTTGATTTTTTTGCGCGTACTCCCCGTTGCAAAGCCCCTTTACCGAACTTCTTTTCAATCGACTGAACGAGTTCAATAATCGGCTCTTCTTTCGCATGTTGTTCAAAGTTAAACAAATTCAATTGCTGCGTCGTTTCTGCTTGGTCGACAACATTAGAAACGGTAATGCCTATAAGCCGTATTGGTGTTTCATCCCAACTTTGAATAAATAATTTCCACGCAATATCAAAAATCGCATCCGCATTTTGTAGCGCATTTCGAACTGATTTACTCCGTGTTTGATTTTTCCATTCAAAATTACGAATTTGAATGCTGACCGTAGTACCGACTAAATATTTTGCCTTTAAACGCTCAGCTACACTGCGACTTAACTTTTCAAACGTCTCTTTTAAAATGTAATACTCCGTTTCATCCCTTGGTAATGTTGTGGAATTCCCGACACTCTTTGTATCATAGATTGAATTGGGATCGACAGTTCGCTCGTCAATTCCGTTCGCTCTATTTTTTAAACGCACTCCATTTTTCCCTAAATTGTTTTGAAGCATACGTCCATCCGCATTTGCCAAATCGCCTATTGTCAATATCCCAAATGTCGCCAATTTTTTAGCAGTACTTTCACCAATACCATGCATTTCAATCACTTTTTGCGGCCATAACAGTTGTTGAATTTCTCGCTTCCTTAACACGGTAATCCCGAGTGGCTTTTTCATATCCGATGCGGTTTTCGCTAAAAATTTGTTCGGTGCAATGCCAATCGAACATGGTAAATCCAGTTCAGTCAGTATGCGTTGCTGAATTTCTTCTGCAATTTTCATCGGGTGCTGTGTTTTCGAACGCTCCGTCACATCTAAATAGCCTTCATCAATAGACACCGGTTCTACAAGATCTGTATAGCTACGTAAAATCGAAAATATGGCAGCACTTGCGACTCGATATTTAGCAAAATCGGGTGGTAACAACAGCAGCTGTGGGCATTTCCTTTTTGCTTCTCCAACCGTCATTGTTGTATAAATCCCGTGCGCCCTTGCCTCATATGAACTCGTCACAATAATCCCTCGTCGCTCTTTCACATTCCCCGCAATCGCAATCGGTTTTCCTTTTAAGCTCGTATCTTGTGCTTGTTCAACCGACGCATAAAAACTATTCATATCCACATGAAAAATAACCCTTCCTGCCACTATTACCACCGCCTTTGCTTCTATTTTAATATGAATCATGATTGGAATCAAAAAAATCCGAACTTCAGTCATTAAAGTTCGGATCATTTTTATTTTCTTTTCATTCGGTAAAGCACAAATAGCGAAATAAACCACAGTGGTGTAAGCATTAATGCAGTTCGAGTCGCTTCTGAAATCGCCATAATTACTAGTAAGAATGCGAAGAAAGCTAATACTAAATAGTTAATAAATGGTGTTAATGGTGCTTTAAATGTAGAACTTTCATGTAATTCTGGGTGACGCTTTTTATAAATAATATGCGAAATTAAAATGATACTCCATACCCAAATAAAGCAAATCGCACTAATCGTCGTCACAATTCCAAAAGCATCCTCTGGCATGAAATAGCTTAATAATGCTCCAATGGATACTACAACTGCTGAAAAAATTAAACCGTTTTGTGGCACACTTCTTTTATTTAAAGTGCCGAATTTTTTTGATGCTTGATTGTTCGAGCCAAGACTAAACAACATACGGCTCGTTGAAAATAAACCACTATTCCCAGCAGATGCCGCAGATGTCAACACAACAAAGTTAATTAACCCTGCTGCGACTGGAATACCGACTAATGCAAACACTTGCACAAATGGCGAGCTTTCCGCACTTAATGTGTTCCACGGATTAATTGTTAAAATAACGAATAACGCACCTACGTAAAATAATAAAATACGCAGCGGAATTTTATTAATCGCAGAAGGAATATTTTTTTGTGGATCTGCTGTTTCTGCTGCCGATACACCGACTAATTCTACACCAACAAAGGCAAAGACAACCATTTGGAAAGCCATTAAGAAGCCAAATGCACCATTTGGGAATAAGCCACCATGCTCCCAAAGATTCGATACAGCTACTTGCCCTGTGTTTGTTTCAAATCCAATAATTAATAAAACAACGCCAATTACGATTAGTGCCACAATCGTAATAATTTTAATGAGCGCAAACCAAAACTCTAACTCTCCGAAAAGTTTTACAGTTAATAAATTTAATCCTAGTAATACGACTAAACAAGCAACTGCTGGTACCCATTGCGGGATGTCAAACCAATACTGTGTGTACATACCGACTGCAATAATATCGGCCATTGCAGTCATGATCCAGCAAAACCAATACGTCCAACCTGTCACATAACCTGCCCAATCACCTATGTATTCTGTCGCAAACTCAGTAAAGGATTGATAGCCACCTTTTGATAGTAGTAATTCTCCTAATGCACGCATGACGAAAAATAATGCGATTCCGACAATTAAATACGCAAAAATAATAGATGGTCCTGCTAATGCAATCGCTTTACCCGAGCCTAAAAATAACCCTGTCCCAATCGTTCCACCAATTGCGATCAATTGAACATGTCGATTTTTTAGCTCTCGTTTTAACTGTTGTTGTGCCAAGATGTTTTCCTCCGTTGTCATTATTTTGCTCCAAACTTTTAGTCAGGATTGAAATAATAGCGATGAGGTTCGCGGTGAATCAATTTTTCTGAAAATAAAAAGAGACTGCTCCCTAAAATGGAATCAGTCTCTATAACTTAAGAATAAAGAATAACAACGTTTTTTAAACACTAAAAAACATCTACTATTATTACCCCTCTGTCCTTTTGCCTGAGATTATGAACCCTTCGGCGACGCATTCGATGCGCTCTCTCCAGAAACTGCTCCCGTATGTAGTTTTATCCACAACGATCATTGCAATGATACTTTATGCATTTGTATGCTTATTTGATGTTGAAAATTTCCACCATCTAATAATTCGCGTCCAACGCTATTATTGTACTATAACATATTCTACCAACTAATTTGTTGTATTACAATAGGGAAGTTCAAATATGACCTTGTGATGCGTGTATTCAGTAGCATTTTTCTGACATTTCTATTTAATTTTATTCCTAAGGGAGAGTTTTATTGAATAATAATTTTCACTCTAAATCTTATTATGTAGAGAAATAACAGATAAATTAAACTGGAATCTAATCAAATTCTTTAAAAAAGAGCTTGAATAACATTTTATATCATATTACCTTTTCTAGGAAAGGAGGGATAAAATATGCAATTAACTATTGAAAAATTACCTGAATCAAGGATTGCTTTTTTCCGAAACGTTGGAGAATACGGTGAAAAGCAAAATAAAGAATTAATGGAGGCATTTAAAGGGTGGGCACAGTTGAATGGGTTATTTGAGAATTCTACAATTTTAGGTATACCACAAGATAACCCTGAGATTACACCTAAAGGGGAATGTCGTTATGATGTTAGCGTTGTAATAGATAAAGACTTTCAAGTGGAAGAACCCGCTCAAGTTGGCACGTTTTCTGGAGGAAAATACGCTATTTTCTTGCTTGACCATACAAAAGAGGCAGTCAGCGAATTTTGGGGCACCATCTTTTCTGAAATTGAAAAAAATAATCTAGTCATCAGAGAACAACCCATTATTGAAAGATATACTTCACAAATGATTGCTAACCATTTGTGTGAAATATTAGTTCCTATACGGTAAAAAAAATGGAGAAGGGCTGTTTGTATGCCCTTTTCACTATAAAATTCGAATTACCTAAAATAAGTTCTAAATGTTTGTCATTTTATTTTACCGCTACTTAATAGAACGGGTTATCAATTTCAACTAATTCATCAAAGATATACTTATCTCCCATTTTTGTAGGCTTTTCGTTAGAATAAAATTGGATGGATATAATATTCCATAAATCCCCTTCAGAAATACAGGTTAAAATAGGCTGCATGAATGTCACTTCATTTTCTTGAAATTTAATTTTTACAAATTGCTTATGCAGTACGTAGCCATTCCAATGAGTCATATTCATTGGATCAATTGAGGTAATTTTCATCGGTCCTGTTAGTTCTACCAAATAATTTTCGTTATTGAAAAATTGTTGTACTTGCTGTTCTTTATGTTGATTCATGATTTTTGCGATCGAGTATGCGTCCTCATTGCTCTCTACTTCTACGTCAATTTTGGAATCACTTATTTGTTCAAGGAGCTCAAATACTGTTAATTGCTCATCAAAGTATTGCTTTTTCCAATTCGGCCGCCACTCGTCTAACGCTAAACAAATAAATAGCCCCGAATCATAGCAACTTTTACGGATCGCTAACATACTCTCTTGTCCATCTATTAACGTTCTTCCGTATAAATGAAAAACATCGTCCAACGTTTGTTTCGTAACTTGGAGATACGTTTTTAACTCACAATAAAAAGCTGGGCCTTCGATAGTTTCCATCAATTGTTCATACTTTACGAATTCAGGAAATTGCATCGCACGTTTTTTTCGAATGGAGATAAATTGCTTTAACGCTTGCAGTTTTTCAGATTCACGTTTTAGTAATAAAGCATCCGCTAATAATGTACGTTCTTTTACACGATACGCAATATTTTGAGCATCATCGGTATACATAACACCACTAATTTCGTTTGGAAAACGCTTTTCCTCCTGCAAATATTGAAAGCCGTGAAATAGTTCATGAACGACAATCGCCATTAATTGCGGGAATGTTTCATAGCGATTTTTATCCACAATCGCGGTTGGATGGTCTTCAAAGATGAGCAATGTATCCGCAAAAAAGCGCTCATCCTTTAAGATTTTGACGAATGGTTCATTTGGAAATTTAGGATGTTGAAATACATAAACATCATTTTCATCGTAAATGGCAATTGCGACTCCTTTAAAATTTGGCCAAATTGAATACAAAAAATCAGATGTCAGCAGTTGTATGATTCGATTGATTTCTTTTTGATCCATTACGAGCCCCCATCCGTTGTCATTTATAAAAGCTCTGCCACAAAACGTTTTTTCATTTCCGGCCATTCTTCACTCATAATGCTGTACATCACGGTATGGCGGATCGTGCCCTCTTTTCGAATCATATGGTTGCGTAAAATGCCCTCTTTTACAGCACCTAGACGCTCAATCGCTTTTTGCGAACGGCTATTTTCATGACCTGTTTTAATTTGAATTCGATTCAAACCAAGCTCTTCAAAACCATATTGCAATAATAAAAATTTGCAATTCGTATTTATATTCGAACGCCAATAAGCTGGTGTGAGCCAAGTAGAGCCGATTTCGAGGCGTTTATGTGCCATTGAAATATCCATATAGGAAGTCGAACCAATCACTTCATTCGTTTTTGCATCAATAATTACGAGTGGATAATCTGTTTTCGCTTCTCGTTTTTTTATGCCGTCTTCTACATATTGCACAACACTTTCCAGGTCCAATAATGTTACCGACAGATGCTCCCAAATTTCAGGAAACTGCGCGGCTTTATATATTCCGTCAATATGCTCGTTATTAATTGGTACTAATTTGACAACTTCATTTTCTAAGGCTTTCATCTACTTGTCCCCACCTTTAACGTTTAGTTTTTAAAATTTCATATCAATTACGCCTCAGCGTAATTGCGTCCAGATTTTTTCGAGCTCGCTCGAAAAGCTTCCCTTAAAAATCTGTGACATCCGCAGGGGTTTGAAACCCCACTGAATAGAATTGCCTATTTAGTACATTCATCATCCACTTATTGAAGTAGGAGATGCACGCTGAAGCAAGTTAAACATGTAACTTTATTTGTTCAACCACTTCATCCATTGTCGAAATAATTTTGCCATTTCGCTTAATGAGGCCGACAACGAATAAATTACGGTAAATAAATTGATTTTCTGTACCGTCTTCGATTAACGCTTCGATTTTTTTCGTATTTGTACGTCCCATTTGGCGCACATCTGAAAATAGCGCAATAATTGGTCGATTTAATGCAGAAAATGCACCGATTTCTGCTGCTACACCTGAGTCAATTTCAATGCCATCAATGACAGCAATTAATACATCACTTGCTTGCAAGCTCTCTAAATCCGCCTCTGCAATGGCTAAGCTATTGGCATAACTATTTTTATCATTAATCGCCGCGTTTTCTTGTGGCACATACAATTCAATCGTTGGCACAGCTTCCCGTATTTTCGCCGCCAATACTTCATTGACGTAGCGATCTCCAATTGAAAATAAACCATTTGCTAAATATGCTTTCATTTTTATTACTCCCTTTTTCAACTTTTAAATTTCGATTATTTAATTTTTGAACTAACAATTATTTTCCATATCATTACGGCAAACAATGCGATAAGTATTATTGCGAATGAAAATCCAAGTGAGGAATCGTCACCAAAAGAAATTCCGATGCTTTCATAAACAAGGAAGGCAAATAACAGATTGATTATGTTTTTCATATAGTTTAACATTTGCCGACTATTTAAGTAAAAGGCGTGGACATTCGCTTCACATAGCCTTTCTGGGTAATTATGCACATGTGGATATCGTTCAATTAACTCCATGAAAAACGTAAGGAGAATCGCGATAACTGGCAAAATTAGAAGCTCATATTTTGACCCCCAGCGATCGACTTCTCCGACTGCATTGAAATGTGCAGGTACTTCCGCTGGTAATGAAGACCATTTGAATAGTAAAAAGATTACCATTGCAGCAAGTGATGTGTACCCAATACTATTTGCTATACGTTCTGAAGTGGATTTCTCGATTTGTAAAACCGGTCGATAATATGTATTCATTCATTAACACCACCCTTCCCATGTATACGAGTCAAGGTGCTATAAAGTTCCAATTATTTGGTTTATTATTCAACTCGAAAAACACGCACATCTCACTTCAGAATATGCGTGTTTTTTGCCTAGCCCTTTTATTTTGAAGATTCTTCTGTTTCATTTTCCAACATTTTGTGTAAGTATTGAACAATTTCACGAATACCTTCCAGTGAATTGACCAAAATATTTGGATCAATACAAGAAATCATGCGGTCTTCTAAATTCGCAACGGCTGTAAAATATTTCGTTTTCTCATAATTTACTAAACCCATTTGTTTAATAATAGATGGATCAAAGTTTAAAATTTCTCTCGCATCTGAAACGTATAAACCATAATTCACAAGTTCCGTGTTTAAAATGATGACACGGGCAATATCTCCCGACGTCGAACGATTGTATAAGATTTTTTGTAAATCAATAACTGGAATCAGCTCTCCACGATTTCTCGTGAAGCCTAATAAATAACTCGGTAAATGCGGAATCGGTGTTACACGCTCCAACTTTTCAATCGACACAACTTGCTCAATAGGAACCGCATATTCTTCGTTTCCACAAGCAAAAACGACCGCTTTTTCAAAATTCATATTGCCACCTCTTATTTTGTTGTTTGCTTCACTATTGCCACTAATAAATCGGCTAATTTTTCTAATTCTTCGATAGGCATTCTTTCATTTGTCGTATGAATTTCCTCATAACCTACAGATAAATTAACAGTTGGAATACCGAACCCCGCGATTACATTAGCATCGCTTCCGCCACCAGAAATACCTAGTAATGGAGTACGATCCACTGCTTCAACAGCAGCCATCGCGATTTGAACGACTTTATCTTGTTCCGTCACGCGGAAGCCTGGGTACATTAATTTTACTTCAACCTCTGCACGCCCACCATTTTCTAGTGCAACTCGCTCAAACGTTTCTTTCATATTAGCCGTTTGCACGTTTAATTTAGCTTCGTCAATTGAACGTGCTTCAGCAAGGATATTCACTTCATCACAAACGATATTTGTCGCTTGTCCACCTTCAAAACGTCCAATATTAGCTGTCGTTTCTTCATCTAAACGCCCTAATTTCATTTGCGCAACCGCTTTGGCAGCAAGTGTGATCGCAGAAATCCCTTTTTCCGGTGCAACGCCTGCATGGGCTGTTTTACCGATTATTTTTGCCATTACTTTCGCTTGGAATGGAGCTGCTACAACGATACCGCCTACTTTTCCATCACTATCAACTGCGAAACCATATTTTGCACTAATAAGAGTTGGGTCCAATTCCTTTGCACCGACTAAACCACTCTCTTCGCCAGCAGTAATAATGAATTGAATCGTCCCATGAGTAATATTTTGTTCCTTTAAACGTCGTGCCATTTCAAATAAAGCGGCCACCCCTGCTTTATCATCTGCCCCTAAAATCGTCGTGCCATCTGAATAAATATAGCCATCTTCACGAATTTCAGGCTTAATCCCTTTGCCCGGCACAACCGTATCCATATGTACTGTAAAGTAAATCGGATCAATTGCCTTATCACCATGCAATGTTGCAATAATATTTCCTGCACCATGACCTGTGCGCGTATGTGAATCATCTTGGAAAACGTCAAAGCCCATTTCAGTCAGCTTTTCTACTAATATAGGTGCAATGACTTCCTCATGTTTTGTTTCCGAATCAATTTGTACTAATTCTAAAAATTCCTTGACTAAACGACTATTCATCTCGAAACACTCCCCTTTATTTAAACTAAGCTATGCCTTATTTTACGATGCTATTTTTGAAAAAACAATGCTTGTTCATCTGATTCGTATATGGCTTGCTTTTGCGTAAGTATTTCCTGTTGCTTCGCTAAAGTAGCATCTAGCTTCATTTGAAGTTGTTGCAATGTATTATTAACATCGTCTTGCACGCGTGAAATTTGATTCATGGATGTAGAAATTTTCGAATGAATCGACCATGCCGAAAATATATCATCAAAGAAATAGTCTGCAAATTTCACCAAACCATCTGTATCAATAGTTAATGTGTCATGCTTCATTTGCTGAACATCTAATAGTTCATTTTGGAAGCGCTGTAACGAAATTTGCGCTTTGTGAATCCCGCTATTAGATTCATCCAGCTTGTCATGTTTCAAAGAGGTCGCAATGAACCCACCACCGAAAAATGTGTCCCAAGTTGAATACGAGCTCGCACTCTTTAATGAATGTGCTGCATCCGCTAAAGCACGTAAAGCATTTTTCCCCGCATCATTTGCTTCATGTATTTCAATTAATAATTGCTTTAATAGCAGTTCATTTTCGATTAGCTTCGTTAATTTTTCCGCAATATGTGGTGCATGCTGCATGAGCCAAAATTCCCGTTTTCGTTCTAGTTTTTGAAGCTCTTGCTCGACGTAGGTCTCATTCACGGCATTAATTTTATATAAAAGTTCGACCAAATCATCCTGTAAATCCTCGTGCGTTAACTGCGCTTCAATATACTTTAATTCACTGATTGCCACGACATCCAGGCGCTGTTCAATGAGCTCATCTTTTTTCCCAGACCATTCACGGAATAAATTAAGAATCGACGTTTTTTCCAATTTTTGAAGCTCATTCTTCGCCGCTACTAATTCCGTTTCATAATACTTCACTTCATTATTTGCATGTAGTATTAATCGTTCAAGCGTCGTGTGCTGCTTCTTCCATTTATCGACGTTCAATAATTGCAGTCTGAAATTTCCAGCTTGCTGTTGTAATTGCTGCCATTCCATTGAAAACGCCCCCTTATAATAACAGTTTAATATGTTTACTATTGCTTGTCTAAGAGGTTTTTAGGGAAATTGGTTTTTTCATACAATATTAGCTTTTAAAGTTTTTTCAAATGAGCGATTCTGCATGTATAAAAAAATACTCGCTCCAACTACAAGAGCAAGTACCGTTTTATTTCTCCCATACACCGTAATGAAATTTAGCCGTTAACCGAACATCACGTTCAAAATCATATTGTTCAAAAAAGGTAGATTTATAATGAGCTTTCAATACGACGCTTTTTCTCGCAACTCTTTTAGCCTCACGAACCCATTGTGCATCCAGTGCGATATGACTCCCCGCATGGCGCAAAGCTTCAAAGTTCGTTGCTTCTTCAATGACTTCTTCAAACATCGGATCCAAATAGACAACATCAAAACTATTGTCCGGCTGCTGTAGTAAAAAATCCACCGCTTTCGTATGAACAACTTCAATTTGACGCATGCATGCCGTCAATGGAAGCTCCGTAGTATCATACGTTTTCATGCCATTTTGAACAATGAATGCAATATTTTGATCCGCTTCAAGACCGATTACTCGTCCCTCAGCCCCCACTGCAAAAGCCGCAATCATACTGTCCGAACCAATGCCAAGTGTACAATCTAAAAAAGAATCGCCGCTTTGCAATTGACATGCTTTTAAAAGAGGCTCTTCATCACCGCGCGCCACTCGTTTCAAACGAAAAGCGGCAGAGTTTGGATGGAAAAAGAATGGCGAATCAGCACCTTTTGCATAATATTCATACCGATTTTTCCCTGCGATCATTACATTTGCTGCATATTCATTCATCAACTTTGCAACTGAACGCTTTTTCCGTGGAACCACTTTAGCATTTAATGCTTCACTTGCAGCATGAACAAGCTGTAAAGACAGTTCATCCGGTCTTCCAGCTGTCGTGACAATGGTTACTCCGCACATACTTGCTTTAATACATCTGCTAAATGTTCACGAATTTGTTCCATTGGGAAACCTTCAATTTGTTCACGAGGAATAAAATACGCTAATTGGCCATCTTTTAAAATAGCCATTGATGGTGAGCTTGCTGGCACTTCATCAAAATAGCCACGCATCGCAACTGTTGCTTCTGGATCTTGACCCGCAAAAACCGTTACTAAATGATCTGGCTTTATTTCAGCAACTGCTTCACGAGCTGCCGGACGAGCTAAGCCCGCTGCACATCCACATACCGAGTTGATGACAACTAATGAAGTCCCCTTCGTTTCCGCCATAAATTCATGCACACTATCCGCAGTTGTTAGTTGTGTAAAACCTGCATTTTCCAGCTCATTACGCATTGGTTGTGTTACTTGTCTCATATATTCATCGTAAGCATTTGTCATTTTTCATAACCTCTTTCTTTTTCATATGTATTCACAAAGCCTAGTATAACAGTGTTTTTGATGGTTGTACAAAGATTGGATTTTCGTAAGTTTTCGGATTGTTTCAGGATTTATGTTACTTTTGTGTTACCTTTTTGGGTTTTGAAAAAATGAGGTTTTTGAAAACGCATCGGATGCGTTTTTTTATAAATAATAGAAATAAAAATGGCCCTCCACAGATTGATATGCTCCCCATTAGGTAGACAGATTAAAAAATAAAATCTGTTTATCAAATGGGGAGTTTTTTCATGTCAAAAAAATTATTTTCACCAGACA
>NZ_JBNNMF010000036.1:0-24524 GCF_050272495.1 Solibacillus cecembensis
CTTTGAACCGCAGCTAATTTTTCTTCTGCACTAATTTTAGACATAGAAAACTGCACCTCCTTGTTAGTTGTGTCTAACAATTGGGGTGCAGTTCAAAGTGAGTTTGGGAAGGTTTCATTATAAGGTGGATATAGTATACGGATTTAGACAAGTTACTACTGCTCTATGTATGTTTCCACCCACTGTAAGTTATTATGACTATACTCCTAATCTGAAACAAAGATTATCTTAATACGTCTTTATAATAAATAAGGAAATTAGGTGGTAAAAATGTTTAAATATGTGTTGCAGATAATCGTTGGATTTTTTATTTTAGCTTTATCAACATTATTCACTTTGTATGAAGGAAGTGCAATAACAGATCTTTCTTGGGAGTGGAGATACTCTACACCTTTTTCGAATTTGTTTAACATTGAGATTATGAATGGTCATGATATTAGTCAACTTGATTATTTTGTTTATGCTGCTAAATATCAGCCATTATTCCCCGTAATTATGCTAATAAGTATATTCTATATTTTGAATGTATTTGGTTATTACGTAATAAGACATCAGCCTAAATGGAGACTTATTTATTGGGGATTAATAAGTTGCAATATACTATTATTTAATAGTTTAATTTTCAATTCGCCTACAGTAGGTGGAAGAATTTTTTTCTGGATTACTTTAATTATGGGGGTTCTTAGTATAGCTGTTACTGTCTTCGTATACTTAAAAAAAACTAAAATCATGAAGCCAGTTGATGTAAATTAAATTATATATTTGTGAGGAATCTTGCAAAGAACGACCTATATCGGGTACATAAATTATTAGATATACCATTTACTCCCTTTATTTGTTAAAATTTATTTAACGTTTACAAAGGGGCGTGGTGGAGCATTGTTTATTCAATCGATCATTGACGGAATCGTACAAGTGATTATTTTCGCTATTATTCCCTTCTTTTATTGGATGATAGCATTTAGAAAACGTGAAAAATTTACAAACTGGATTGGATTTAAAAAAATAGTATTCCACAATAAATCAAAGGCATTGATCTTTTCTGTTTTGTCTTTTGCTATATTGTTGGTGTCAGGGATAATCTTACTCTCTGTTATCGGTGATGAAGCAATTTTAGCTAATGTGAAGTTTACCTCTATGGGTATGCAAAGTATCTTACCTATTTTGATTTATGCTATTGTACAGACTAGTTTATCGGAAGAATTATTATTTCGTGGGTTCTTATTAAAAGTCTTTTCAGGTTGGTGGGGATTCGGAGTTGGCAATTTTATTCAAGCCTTATTATTTGGACTGTTACATGGGGTGCTTCTATTTACTATATTAAATCCTGTTTTAGTAATTTCAATCATTATTTTTGCCGCTCTAGCTGGATGGATGATGGGGTATGTAAATGAAAAAATAGGGAATGGATCTATCTTGCCTAGTTGGATAATCCATAGTCTCATGAATATTAGTTCGTCCTTGCTACTTGCCTTTAACATTTTATGATATGCCTGATTGG
This sequence comes from Solibacillus cecembensis, assembly GCF_050272495.1. NCBI lineage: Bacteria > Bacillati > Bacillota > Bacilli > Caryophanales > Caryophanaceae > Solibacillus > Solibacillus cecembensis. Next base: position 1,502 of record NZ_JBNNMF010000036.1, read on the forward strand.
AAGGGATGGTCTTGTTGTAGGGCATCCTCAACTATTAAAAATTAAACGATTAATTTTTAGCAGCTTTTTCATATATTTTTAGAATTATGTTTGCAGCTAATATAGTATTTTCCGATTTACAAAACGATAAACGAAATTTATTTGATAAGGAGAGCTATAACTTGTATAAAGATCAAAACTTAATAATTAGACCAATAGAAGAAACAGATTTCAATCGTATATGGGAATTAGAATTTAAAGAAGAAAAACCAATTTGGAAAAAGTGGAATGCACCATATTATCCACATGAAACAAAATCTTATGATGAAATTTTACATATAGGAAGAGATTGGATTAGTCAATCGAACGTTTGGGCGGTTGAAGTTGATGGTATTTTGTGTGGAACAGTGTCTTATTACTGGGAACATGAACCATCAAAATGGTTAGAGATGGGGATTCTTTTTTACGAAGGTGGGAATTGGGGAAAAGGGCTCGGCACTCGTACTTTAAAACTTTGGATTGATCATTTATTTAATACGATGCCTTTAGTTCGTGTTGGTTTTACTACATGGTCTGGAAATGAACGGATGATTCGTGTAGGTGAAAAGTTAGGAATGCAAATGGAAGCCCGTATTCGTAAAGTTCGCTATTACGAAGGAAATTATTATGATTCGATTAAAATGGGAATTTTACGAGAGGAATGGGAAGGGCAGAAAGATTAATATAGCCATACATAAGTACCTAAATAACGCACTTAAGTAGGGGCTAGGGTTACTTATAAAAACGATTCATAGTTTTCTAGTTCATCTATTGTTACTGTTGTACCATCAATCGTTCTAAATTCAAATTGACGTACTTTGCCATGAGCAAAATAAGTATATTCGATATTCGGTTCATCTTTGAAAATTACGGCTACATAAAATGAGGGCATCTTTTTACCCCAGATACCTTCTATTGATTTAATTTCTTCTTTTTTATAGTCCTTCTCTTCAATAAGGTAGTCTGAAACTCTGTTGGCATACGCAATTTTGTTAATTTGCACATATAGAATAGGTAAAATAATAATTACAACTAAAAATACGATCCAATACTTTTTCTTATTAATTTTAACCACTTCCTATCAGTTAAATGTTTTCTTTTAAAAGAAATAGCTAACGGTGAACCATCTTCAACTTTCGTTATTTTGCACCATTGACGTAAAAATCAATAATATCATTTTACAGTTTTTATGTGCAATTCGCTATTGCGCATTTATTACATATTGTACAGTAATTTTATCAATCCAATAGTTAAAAAAATCCTTTAAGAATGTTATCTTTTATAAGTCATTCATCCAAATATAGGAGGTATGTCAAATATATGAAAACAAATTCATCATTTAAAAAAAGCGTTTTTCTTTTTGGTTTCTTTTTGTTTATAAGTGGTTTAGTAAGATTCATCGGTGCATTTGATTTCAATACATTTATTCCAAATGAATCTGTCGCACTTACATATATTTTATTAGGAAATGGTCTAATAATTGCTTCGGGATTTTTAAAACCAAGAATTAATCATTAATCAACTTAAATCTAATAAATATTCCCGAAATCAGTCCTGTCAAATTTACAACGTTTAATGAAAAGAAATGATAGCCAAACTTCGGTTAGGAAAATTTTTTAACTGCAACTAACGAATCTTTATAATCCAAGTAGTATATTGGGTTATCACTGATAATTGTTATTAAAGAGGGGGGAAGGTAAATGGAAAAAGGATTATTTATTGAAACGGATGCACCGTATACTTTGAATTTTATGGTATATATTCAAAATTTTTTATCCATCAAAATCAAAGTACGGAAAACCACAGACATCCCTATTTTCTTCAAAAGTAGAATTTGACGGGGAATTTGTATCAAAGTACAAAGATTTATGGAATGATCTTATTGAAAAATTATCGAAACACCAATGTAACGAAATGGAAATTTTTTATGAAGAGAAGAGTGTGTTTTATCAACGATTATTAGTAATGAATACCAACAGTTTAAAGATATATAATGAAATTTATAACACATTTTAAGTATGGTGGGGTAGCTTTGCAGGGCGGTTCTCGATTGAAAGGTCTATTGATGAACCATTAGATAAATTATATAGAGAACTGGAGAAATTATTAACTCAAAGTGAGGTTAAAATTCAAAGATCGTTAAAGATTAGCTTTATTTACGAAGAATGTCTATTGGCTAATGAAGATGTCTCTCCCTATTTTGCTGCTTATCCAATAAGTGAATTCTTTATTAATTACAAAGATTTGGCTCCAAAATTCAAAGGTTGTTTTTGTAAAATTAACGGAGCTTTAATACAATAAAGATTTATAACATATACTAAATAAACATTCCCAAGTGCAAGTTTTTGGCCGAAATAAAACACTTAAAACGTTGGCATACCAATGTTTTAAGTGTTTTTCTACATTTCATTCATCCCTTTTTATGCATAATCGTTGGAACGTAGATACAAAAAAGATTTCAATGCTTTTCTAACAAAGCTACAAAGGCTCATATTTTGAATAAGGTTGTGCATATTCAGTCAATATGAATAGATAATGAAATTTTGAATTGTAGTTATTGTAAGAATTGTTTTTTTTCAAACAATGCATGAACTTTACCTATGATTTCATGTTCAATAAATAAAAATACTAATTAATACAACAATTCCATCATAAATATATCCAATAAACATCGCATAAATATTACATTACTAAATATTTGTAAAAATAAATTAACAAAATCTTCAAAAAAACATTTATTATTTTTATAGTTTTTGATATAGTTATATTGCTTTACAGAATTATTAGAATATTATGTAAATAGGGGGTAAGTAAATGAAATTCAACAAATTTCTAACATTGATGATGGTACTTGTACTATCGATCGTACTTGCTGCATGTGGTGGAGATGACAGTAAGGACGAGGACGCATCATCTGAAGGCACTACTACAGACAAAGGTACTGAAAGCACTACAGAAAAACCATCAGAACCAAAAGAAATTAACTTATTATTCGGTTCTGAGCCACCATCATTACATCCTGGTTTAGCAACAGATACGACTTCAAGTACTATGATTCAAAACATTTTCGAAGGCTTAATGTCTATGGAAAACGGCGAAGCTACAGTAGCTGCAGCTGAAAGCTATGAAATTTCTGATGACCTATTAACATACACGTTCAAATTACGTGATGCAAAATGGTCAAATGGCGATCCAGTTACTGCAGAGGATTTTGCTTATTCTTGGAAATGGGTTTTAGATCCAGCAAACCTATCTGAATATGCTTCAATTTTATACCCAATCAAAGGTGCTGAAGCATTCCACGGCGGTACAGGTTCAGCTGATGATTTAGGTATTAAAGTTGTTGACGAAAAAACAATCGAAGTTACTTTAGAAGTACCAACTCCGTACTTCTTAGAGTTAACCGCTTTCAAAACAATGTATCCTTTCCATAAAGGTACTCAAGAAGCGAATGCAAACTGGTTTACTGAAGCAGATTCTATTGTTTCAAACGGTGCATACGATTTAACTGAGTGGGTTCACAATGGTAACATTGTATTAACAAAGTCGGATACGTACTGGGATTCATCAAACGTTAAAATCGATACTGTAAACATCGAAATCGTAGAATCAGAAGGCTCTCAAATGGCGAAGTATGATGCTGGTGAAATTGATTTCTTAGGTACAAACTTCGGTACAATCTCTCTAGATGCGATTGACCGTTTAAAATCAGACGGTTCTTTAAATGTAGCGCCATACTCTGGTATTTATTGGTACAAACTTAACACAACTGACAAAATTATGAGTAATGTCAACATCCGTAAAGCATTAGCTTTATCAATTGACCGTGCAGGACTAATCCAAAACATTACTAAAGGTGAGCAACAGCCAGCATTAGGTATCGTTCCAAACGCTGTTGAAGGTTTTGGCGATGATTCAGGTTACTTCAAAGATGCTGATTATGAAGAAGCGAAAAAATTCTTAGAAGCTGGTTTAAAAGAGTTAGGTTTAGCTAGCCCAGCAGATTTAGAGATTAAAGTTTCTCACAATACTTCTGAGGCACATGCTGCAATCGCTCAATTCATTCAACAAGGTTGGACTTCACAATTAGGTATTAAAGTGAAACTTGATAATTCTGAATGGCAAGTGTATTTAGACAAGCTTTCAAACTTAGACTACCAAGTTGGTCGTATGGGTTGGATTGCTGACTACAACGACGCCTATACATTCTTAGAAATGTACAACACAGCTTCAAATGGTAACAACGATACTGGTTGGGAAAATGCTGATTACACAGCATTATTAAAACAATCTGTTATTGAAAAAGATCCTGCAAAGCGTACGGCAATATTATTAGAAGCAGAGGCGATCATGATGAATGAAATGCCAGTAGCTCCAATCTACTACTACACAAACCTTTACATTAATCAAGACTATGTAACAGGTATGGTGCCAGACGCTTTAGGTAACATTTCACTTAAAAACGTAGATATCAACAAATAATTTAAACGATTTATCAGTATTCTTTTTGTAATTGTACACGAAAGGCTGCTCAAAAATCCTCGTGATTTAGAGCAGCCTTTCATAATATCGCGGAATTTTCTGTAAACCCAAAGGAGGTCTGTCAAATGCTTAACTACATTTTAAAGAGAATTATTCACATCTTTATTGCCCTTTTTGTTATTATCACTGCTACATTTTTCTTAATGAAGTTGGCTCCGGGTAGTCCGTTCGCTAGTGAACGTCAGCTTCCACCAGCTATTGAACAGCAACTGAATGCAAAGTATGGCCTCGATAATCCTTGGTACATTCAATATAAAGACTATTTAGTTTCTTCATTTACTTTTGATTTTGGTGAATCCATGAAATATAAAGGGCGTTCTGTAAACGCTATGATCTCAGAAGGATTCCCTGTGTCTTTAGTTTTAGGAATTGAGGCAATGATTTTAGCCATTGGTCTTGGGGTATTGTTTGGTGTTATATCCGCTCTCTACCATAATAAGTTTCCTGACTATGTGTCGACTGTAATCGCCGTCTTAGGGATTTCGGTACCATCATTTATTTTAGCAGGCCTTTTTCAATTATTATTTTCTTTGAAACTCGGATGGTTCCCGGTAACTGGATGGAAAGGCTTTATGTACACAGTATTGCCTGCAACGGCCCTTGCCCTAACACACGCCGGCTTCATTGCAAAACTAACACGATCAAGTATGTTAGAACAAAATAATAGTGAGTATGTCAAGTTAGCACGCGCAAAAGGTATTGGCAAATGGTCAGTCGTCTTCAAACATTCACTACGCAATGCAATGTTGCCAGTTGTCACATATTTAGGACCTTTATCTGCTGGTGTCGTAACAGGTAGTTTCATTATCGAACAAATTTTTGCAATTCCAGGTATTGGACGTCACTTCGTACAATCCATTACAAACCGTGATTATACAACAATCATGGGTGTAACCGTTTTCTATTCGATTATATTATTACTTGCTGTATTAATTGTAGATATTTTATATCAATTTATTGATCCAAGAATCAAGCTAAAAGGAGCGAAAAAATCATGACAACAAATAGCAACAACTTCGACCATATCGCTCCTGAACGATTTAAAATTGTTGGAGCTCGTACAAGTGAGGCAGATACATTAAACAAAAAGCCGGTATCTTTCTGGCGAGAAGTAAGGTATCGATTTTCTCACAATAAATTAGCCATTGTTGGGCTCATCATATTAGCTTTTGTTGCTATAATGGCGATTTTTGCACCGATGTTCTCCTCATGGACTTATGAAGAAAACACAGGACTTTACAATACTGCGCCATCTGCTACCCATTGGTTCGGTACAGATGACCTTGCTCGTGACCTATTTGTTCGTGTTTGGGTAGGGGCTCGTATTTCTTTATTTATCGGGCTCGCAGCTGCTTTCATCGATTTAATTATTGGGGTTCTTTGGGGAAGTATTTCTGGCTTACTTGGTGGTCGTGTCGATAATATTATGATGCGTATTGCCGATGTTCTAACGGCGATTCCCTATTTATTAGTTGTCATTATTTTATTAGTAGTAATGGAAAAAGGGTTAATACCAATGATTATTGCCCTTTCGATAACGGGTTGGGTTAATATGGCTCGTATTGTACGTGCTGAAGTACTTTCGATAAAAAATCGTGAATTTGTATTAGCTTCTCAAACTTTAGGTGCAAATACATGGCATTTAATTAAGCGCCACCTCATTCCAAATGCAATGGGCGCAATTTTGGTAACAATGACTTTAACGATTCCAGTTGCGATTTTTACTGAATCATTTTTAAGTTATATCGGCTTAGGTGTTCAGCAACCGTTGTCAAGTTGGGGAACGATGGCTTCAGAAGGAAATAAGGCCATTCAAAATGCACCGTGGCGTCTAATATTCCCTGCCGTCTTCATTTCGATAACCATTTTTGCCTTTAACGCTGTTGGAGACGGACTTCGCGACGCACTAGATCCAAAATTACGTAAATAGAAGAGGGTGTACGATATGAAAAAGAAACTTTTGGATGTTAAAAACTTACATGTTCATTTCAAAACGTACGCCGGCATTGTGCAAGCGGTACGTGGCGTAAATTTCGAATTATATGAAGGTGAAACTCTGGCCATCGTTGGTGAATCCGGTTCAGGAAAAAGTGTCACTAGTAATGCGCTTATGAAACTAATTCCACAGCCACCAGGAATTTATGCTGGCGGAGAGATTCATTTTAATGGGAAAAGTTTAATTTCACTTAGTGAAAAAGAAATGCTAGCAATTCGAGGAAATGAAATGGCGATGATTTTCCAAGATCCAATGACAGCACTAAATCCAACGATGCGAATTGGAAAGCAAATTACCGAAGTACTTTTAAAGCATAAAAAAGCCGATTCAAAAGAGGCGGCAAAAAGACGAGCTATTGAACTGCTTGATCAAGTTGGGATTCCCTTCCCTGAAAAGCGTTACAAAACCTATCCACATGAGCTATCTGGAGGGATGCGTCAACGTGTTGTTATTGCAATTGCACTTGCTGCGGATCCGAAGCTTTTAATTGCGGACGAGCCAACTACAGCTCTTGACGTAACGATTCAAGCGCAAATTTTAGAATTAATGAAAGAAATTCAAAAATCATCTAATACGTCGATTATTTTCATTACCCATGACTTGGGCGTTGTAGCAAACGTTGCAGATCGAGTAGCTGTTATGTATGCAGGTCAAATTGTTGAATATGGTACTGTTGAAGATATTTTCTATGATCCGAAACATCCATATACATGGGGATTACTAGGCTCTATGCCGGATTTAAACAATTCTTCCGACGAGCTTTTACGTGCGATTCCTGGTTCACCACCAAACCTAATCAATCCACCTATTGGCTGTGCATTTGCGCCAAGAAATGAGCTTGCATTGGCGATTGATTTTGAAGAAGAGCCACCGATGTTCCAAGTTTCTGAAACGCATTTTGCAAAAACTTGGCTACAGCATCCAAATGCTCCACATATTCCGATTCCTGAAGTTGTTGCTCGCCGTATTGCATCATCTAGAGGAGGTGAAGCATAATGAGAAAAAAAATATTGGAAGTGAAAAATTTAATACAGCATTTTGGTTCAGCAAAAGAGCCGATAAAAGCTGTGGATGGCATTAGCTTTGATGTATTTGAGGGCGAAACTTTAGGACTTGTAGGTGAATCAGGCTGTGGGAAATCCACAACTGGACGCTCAATTATGCGGCTTTATGATATTACAGAAGGTGAAATTTTGTTTAATGGGAAAAACGTAAATTCCTATACTTCTCGTAAAGATTCCATGCAATTCCACCGTGAAATGCAAATGATTTTCCAAGATCCGTATGCATCGTTAAATCCACGTATGACGGCTGGAGAAATTATTGCCGAAGGGTTTGATATTCACGGGCTATATAAAAATAAAAAAGAACGCCAACAAAAAATCGGCGAACTCTTGGAATCAGTTGGGCTCAATCGCGAACATGCCAACCGCTATGCGCATGAATTTTCAGGTGGTCAACGTCAACGTATCGGTATTGCACGTGCGCTAAGCTTAAACCCAAGCTTTATTATTGCCGATGAACCAATTTCCGCGCTTGATGTCTCGATTCAAGCGCAAGTTGTTAACTTATTAAAGCAGCTACAAAAAGAACGTGGTTTGACGTATTTATTCATTGCCCATGATTTATCGATGGTCAAATACATTTCTGACCGTATCGCTGTTATGTATCGTGGGAAAATTTTAGAGCTTGGTTTGGCGGATGAAATTTATAATAATCCGATTCATCCATATACGAAATCATTGCTATCAGCTGTACCTCAGCCAAACCCTGAATATGAACGTAAACGTGTACGTATTCCATATAAGCATGAAGAAACACCCGCAAATGCAGAAGTAATTGAAGCACGACATGATCACTTCGTCCTTGCAACAAAAGAACAGCTTAGTAAATGGCTATAATTCCCTCTATTAAACAAGTACTAGATAAAATGCAGTCACATTGATATTCGTCAAAGTGACTGCATTTTTTGGCTGGCTACGGCATGACTCCCATGAAAGAACGTCATAATTTTTCATTTTCTATGGTGTAGCGTCGGTTTTGTGCTACATGGATGGCTAACCGGATAGCGCAAAAAAATATTTACTCTACATCAAAATGTAGTGCAAGCCGTTGAAAAATCAATGTTTAATTATTAAGTTTCTTCTTCAACGAATGGGGGCTTTAGTTGAAGAAGAAACTGTTTGAGATAAATAAAAAAAGGGGCATATTCAGGACCTAGTCGATTCCTTAAACCCATCTCCCTGCTAACGATAATAATACGCCCTAAGAAATAAAATAGGCACCAACCGAAACCAAAACAGATGTAATGAGCATGGCAATCAGTGGTTTAGCTGCTTTTGTGCGGAGTTCCTTTAAACTGACATTCAAGCCGAGTCCAACCATAGCGGATGTCAAAATAAAGGATGTAAAAATCGAAATTCCCTCTATTGTCCTTGTAGAGATGGGAATTGATTTTCCGAGAATATAGCTTCCGAACAAACTCATAAGAATAAATCCAATGAGGAACCATGGAAATTCAATCTTTGTTTCCCCCGAATCGTCAGCATTTTTTCGTTTCATCCAATACATAAGGATAAAACATAACGGGATAAGTAGGAGAACGCGCCCCAATTTTGCTAAGAGCGCAATGGCTAAGGCGTCTTGGCCTGCTGGTGCTCCCGCTAAGGCAACATGGGCAATTTCGTGAAGACTAATTCCGCTCCAAATTCCGTATTGAATGTCTGACAAAGGAAGAAAAGGTCGAATAATCGTATAGGTAATTGAGAAAATGGTTCCCACTAATGCAATAATTCCTACTCCTATTGCGGTATCTTCATCTTTTGCCTTAACGATTGGCGAGACGGCTGCAATCGCTGCAGCGCCGCAAACGCCTGTACCGATGCCCAGTAAAAGGGATAAAGATCCATCGGCTTTCAAAAGTTTCCCCAACCACACTGTCATTAAAATAGCAAAGGCGATAATGCCAATATCACGGATAAGTAGACCCAGCCCTTGATGCAAAACAACATCGATGTTTAATTTTAATCCGTATAAAATAATCGCAAATCGCAAAAAGCGCTTGGCTGAAAATTGAATACCTTGTCGGATCTGTTCTGGATATCCAAAAAATTGCCGGTAAATGACCGCGATAACAATCGCACATGCCAGTGGTCCCACACGATCAAAGCCCGGGATGACCGATAATGCATACCCAAGTAGCGCAATGACAATGGTAAAGGCTATTCCTGCTAACCAAAGCTTGGTAGATTGTTTTGGCACCAGTTTTTTTTGTTGCGGGTTTTCTTCCTCACTTAAATTTAATGGTTTTTCCAATTGTCCCCCCATTTAAATCGCTCCCTTTTATTTTTGTACTTTCAGCGTACTCCTGTTTTATACATAAGAAAAATAACGATTCTTAATGAGGATGATAAGGAAAAGGGAATAGATCAATTAGTCATTGATATCTTAACGATAAGAAACATTATTTTTCTACATGGAATGATTTTTTTGGGCTAGATTAATAACAATCATTGTTATAAGGTTAATCTTAATAAGATTGTATTTTGGAAGGGGGGCAAAAACATGGATTTTCATTTACAAGTGTTTGTTATGGTTGCTGAAAAGAAAAGTTTTTCAAGAGCTGCTGAGGAACTTCACCTAACACAACCAGCCGTCAGTCAGTATATTCGCGCATTGGAAGATTCAGTTGGTACGAGGCTGTTGGAACGGACAAATAAATATGTTCGCTTAAATCAGGCAGGAGAGATTGTCTTTCGTCATGCTAAAGAAATTCTAAATCTCTATACAAATATGCAGTGTTTAGTGGATGATTTAACAAATAAAGCTCGCGGCCCTATTTCGATTGGTTCTTCTTTTACATTTGGGGAATATATTTTACCCCATATTATTGCTAGATTACAAAACCATTATCCGGAGATCACCCCATCGATCACCATACATAATACAAAAGAAATTATCGATTTAGTCACCAACCATCAGTTAGATATCGGGATTATTGAAGGGATTTTTAAGCAAGATAAATTATTAACCGAGATTGTGGCAGAGGATCATATGGTCGTCGTAGCTTCCCCTAATCATCATTTAATCCAAAGGGGAGGAGACGTAACTATTTCTGAAATAGAAGAAGAAACGTGGATTGTAAGGGAAAAAGGATCAGGTACAAGAGAAGCAACAGAAACCCTTTTTAGAACCTATGGAATAGCACCGAAAAAACTAATGGAGTTTGGTAGTACCCAACTGATAAAAGAATCCGTTCAAGCTGGGATTGGCATTACGTTGTTATCAAGCTGGACGATTGAGAGGGAACTACACAATCATTATGTTGAATTAATTAAAGTAAGCGGATTACCTTTCAAACGTAATTTTTCGATTGTCACGAATACCATCTATCAGACAAAAGCGTTAAAAACATTTATCGAAACACTTCGTCAATATCTTTCTCAATTAAAAACGCTTTAAAATAACGCCAAGTTGTACTAAAAATATCCATCTTTTTCTTCACAGTGGTGTAGCACTAGATGGAAAGCTTACGACTAAGTTTAGTTGTAGGATGATTTAAAAATTTCAGGGGAAAATACTCATTAATTAAATCTATTAAAGGAGTGTTTGATGAAGAAAATTCCGGTAATATTATCTTTTGTTCTTCTTAGTATCCTTATTAATAATCATCCAGTCGTTGCGGAAAAACCTGCGAATGACAACTTATACGGAGAGGCTTTGTTAACATTAAGTTCAGAAAATCTTGAAGCGCCAAGTGAGTATCCTGATTATAAGCTTATTTATGATACGTTGCTTACAACCCTTTACCCATCAATAGAAAAAGAACTTATTAATTATTATGGCTATCTTAAACAATTTGAGGATGCTAGAATTTTGAGCATTACAAGAGAGCTTGAGGGTTTTAATACAAAAGTCCAAGTCACAACATTTGAACATGCACATGATCCGCCTAATGGTAAGGAAACAATGACTTTTAATATCAGTCCGTTTGGGGTTAAAACCATTAGCTTTCAACATGAGGGGGGTCAACTAGAAAAGGATATCAATGAATTTTATCTAGCAACTCTAGCGGATATAAAAAAGTCGTTTCATTTGAATTTGGATTCCTATTCTTCTTACACATACAATCAATTGCAGTACCAAGCAGAAATAAATGATGAATTTAAATCACTATTTACGATTGCAGATGAAATAGCAATCAACATATTGGTACCTGAGAGAAAGATTCCGAACAAAAATGTGATTGATCCAGTTACCTTTATAAAAGACAACGCAGGTTATATGCTATTTAAAAAATCTGATGGGACTAATGTAATTTATAAAGTACAAAAGAAATATGGTAATTGGATCGTCACGGATAAAACTAGTAAGAAAGGTAAGAAAATGGATCATATAATACCTTGGTATATATAGGGGGAATTGAGCCTCTATACGTTATGAAGTGATTGGCGTTGAATAAATAATTTGAATAGCTGTGCTTGAAATTCCTCTGATTTTTATTGGGATTTTCTGCACAGCTTTTTCTTTTATTAAAATGGACGGCGTAAATTGTAAATGACAAAATTGTATTTGCTCCTGTTGCAGATTAATAAAAATGACGAGGTTGAAACTTTTTGTGCGTCGAGATTACTCTAATTAATGAAGGGAGGGGTTACACTGTGAAACATGATGTACATACAGTGAAAAGAGCGATTAATGGAGACGCTAAAGCATTTGAAGAATTACTTATTTTAGAAGAAAAAATGCTCTATTATAAAGCGCTTTCTTATGTTGGTAAGAAAGAAGATGCATTGGATGCAATTCAAGAAACCTCATGCAAAGCGTTTCTTTCAATCGGCCAATTACAAAATCCAGAGTATTTTTCAACTTGGCTATTTAGAATCCTTATACGTGAATGCTACCAGTTGCTGAAAAAGCGAAATCAAATTATTCCTTATGAGGGAGATGAACTGTTTGAAAGGTTAGAAAAAAAGCAAGACAGCGGAGTAGAATCTTTTCATTTGAGTGAAGCGTTGTCCAAGCTTGATTCATCTTATCAAACATCTATTATCTTATTTTACTATCATGACCTTCCAATTCAGGAGATTTCCGAAATCATGGAAAAGCCAGTTGGGACAATAAAAACTTATTTACGTAGAGCAAAGAAAAAATTAAAGAGTGAGTTAGAAAGGAGTTATCAATTAAATGAAAAAATCACATGATCAGTTAGACGATTTTCCAAAAGAAGAAGTTCGTTCAGCTATTCAAGCAGGTATTGTTCAAGCGGAAGGACAAATGAATAACAAGATAATCAAAACTCGTCGTTATAAAATGAACAGTGGAAAACGAAAGTTCTTATATGCTGTAAGTAGTGTGGCTGCCGTTTTTGGAATATTGATTGGTTCATCCTACTATTCTCCAACTTTAGCAAGTAGTTTGTCTCAAATACCTATTATCGGTTCTGTTTTCGGTAATTCGAATCTAATCGGTTTACAAAAAGCTCAAAAACAAGGGTTAACGAGTGCAATTGGCGAGACACAGACGATCGATGGAATATCCGTTACCCTTGATGAAATTTTATATGATCAAAATAATATTACGGTAGGCTATATAATCGAATCAGAAAAAGAATTGGATAAATTCTATTTTGGAGCTGGTGCGGATTTTACGATTAATGGTGAAATGCCTTATGGTGGTTCTTCAGGTGGATACGGTGAAGATATACAATCGCCTACAACTCGGACTGCAATTCAAGAAATAACTGTATCAGAGGATATGCCGAATGCTTTCGAACTAGGGTTAATTTTGCAAGGGAGTAATGATCAGACATGGTATTTCACAACGCCTATAAAACAAATTACAGGTATTAGTAAAGTTCCTATCCAACACACAGCAAATATTGATGGCATTCATCTTACTGTTACAGAATTAACGTTAAGTGAAACGGGTGCCAGCATATCTTATGAAAGTTCAGAAAAAGGTACGGATTTTCAACAAAGTCGGGGTAATTATATAGAATTCCAGATGGTAGATCAAGATGGAAATGAAATATTTAGTCATTCAGGTGGCATAACAGGTAAAAAGTTAAAAGGTAAATTATTATATAAGAGTAATAAACAGTTCGATCCAATCGATTCGAATGTAACGGAATTGACGATCACTCCTTATTTAGCACTTCCAACGGGTGGGGGAGGCGTGGAATACGGCGAGAATGGAGAAACAAAGGAGTTAGAATTCAAAAGAGATTCTTTACAACCAGTTGAGTTTGAATCATTTAAAGTGATAATACCGCAATAAATTCATTATTTAAAAAGGGCAAATATTTAGTTCCATATTTCAGGTGATGTGAATCCGTTCAATTAAAGCAACAGGGGTTTTAATGAAACAAGGAATTATAAAATATGCTTCAGGAGCTATTTGATAATAGTAGAAGTCTACCCTATAAAAGGGAATGACTTTCAATGAGTTATGGTTTTTTGAACGTTGCTAGCTTATTACTAGGGATAGTTGCAATAATAATTCCTTTAACACAGAACCGAATTAAACTTAGCAACACCAAGATAATTACTAGTTTTTCTTTAAGTATAATTGCTATTGGCTGTCAAATTAGTTATCAAAATCAGTTGGTATCTATTCAAGAACGGTCAGCAATAGCAGATACAATGGAGACACAATTATTTGTCTCAACGATATTGATTGTTTTGACGATCTTGTTGAATTTATTTAGCTTAATAAAGTTAAAAAAAGTACAGTGAGTAATCTTAATTTTTCGATAGTTAATGTTAGAATAACGATTCAAAATAAAACACTTAAAACGTTGGCGGACCAATGTTTTAAGTATTTTGCTCTACTATTTAGTGAACTTTTATAAAATAAAGTCTTCAATGAGGGAGTGCTGAATGTTGCGTTATGTGGATATTAATTAATTCAAAAATTTCCGTGTACAACAAATTAAAAGCATTATTTCATTGATTTTTGAATGACGGGTCGATTTTATTTTTTATTATTTGGATTTCTATTGATAAACTCAATAATATCGCTTTCCATAAAAGATATAGCATAATCGTAATAGAAGTAACGGTCAATTTCTCCATTATTTAATGCATGATCTAATGCTTCAAATTGTTTTTCCGCAAAGTAGAATATCAATTGTTGTGGATAAATCTCACGTTTTTCGGCGATTTCAGAAATTGTTTTTCCATTATTCCATTCCGACTTGTATTCCTTTTCAGTAATGTTTAGGAACTTGTAAAGGTTTTCGTAATCGTACTTATAATGAAATGTTTGGGGAAGTTTCCTCTCATAAATATCTTTAAATTCTTCATTGTTTTTATTAGCAAAGACCCCAGCTGCATCAACAGATAGATTCAAAGTAATAAAAGCTAATAAAGCAAAGACAAACATTCTTTTCATCTTTCGAATCTCCTTTTTACAAATATTGTTCCCGTCAGACTATTATTAATACGTTTAGAATAAAGTGTGGGTATTACTGGCAGATAACCGATAGATAAAAAAATTCTTTATATTTGAAATTTAATAATTCAATACTGTTTAAAAAACTTTAAAAAGGCAGAAACGTTGTTAAATCAATGTTTCTGCCTTTTACTTTTTTATCATTTTTTGTTGAAATTATGGAAAGCGGAAAAATTTCAAATTATACGGATAATCGAATCCAGATTCCCACAATGATTCGCGTAGTTATGAGGAAATTTCTAGGAATGTTCTCCCCGCTTTTTGATACAATAAAGTAGGGGTGAGAAAAACTGGAAATGAGTCAGTTAAAGCAATTTAAAATTCGGTGGTTTATTTTTTATTCAATCGTGATATTTATTGGGATCACCATCTTTTCGGTAATTTTCCCATATGCACCAAGTAAGCAAGAATGGGTGACACTTTTCATTTCAATCTGTTTATTGTTCTATGTGTTACATCAATCAAAAAAACAACAATTTACGTATAGTGAAGCACAAATTGGCGAAGTAATGACGGGGGCTCGGTGGACGAAATATTTATCCTTAACGGCCTGTCTTCAAGTAGCTGCTTATTCGAGCGGAATCGCGGTTTTGATGTTTGTTTTTTTACGACTTGAAAATGAAATTCGGGAGTTTTTCTTAAATATTTTAGGCGTAGATCAAAATGTAATTGTGCCACTCATTGTATATATTTTATTTTTCGTGAATATTTGTATTTTAGCGCCGATATGGGAGGAACTATTTTTTAGAGGAATTTTATTAAGACGCCTGACAATCAAATGGAGCCCGCAAAAAAGTATTATCGTTTCATCGCTTCTTTTTGGTTTGATTCATGTCAATCCGCTAACGGTAATTTTTGCTTTCTTCCTAGGATGTGTGTTAGGGTACGTTTATTTAAAAACGAAATCAATCATCGTGCCAATCGTTGTACATAGTTGTAGCAATATCCTCGCGTTTCTTCAATTTATCTGGGCTAATCGAAGCTCAGCTGAATTACTACCAACAACAGCAGGGGCTCAGATGACACTGCGGATTAGTGGGATTACATTTGTACTTGCTTGTCTGATTGCACTTGTCATTGCAATGAAATATTATAAAAGTTTCCGCAATTTAACGCTTCAACAAAAAAACGCCGATGTTCCATTTGAATAAAATGGGTATCGGCGCTTTACTCCTATCAATTACGCCGAGGCGTAATTGCGTCTAGATTTTTTCGAGCTAGCTCGAAAAGCTCCCTTAAAAATCTGTGACATCCGCCAGGGGCTGTAACTTGCTTTAGCAAGTTACACATTCAACATTTGCCCAAACACACCTTGCTGCTCTAGCAGTTTTTGGCGCGGACCTTGCTCGATAATTTTCCCTTCATTTAATACGATGACGAAATCAACTTTTCGAATCGTATTTAAACGGTGGGCGATGATGAAGCTTGTGCGGTTTTCCATTAATTTTTCAAGAGCTGCCTGAATATGAAGCTCCGTAATTGTATCAATACTGCTCGTCGCTTCGTCTAACAATAGGATTTTGGGATCTGCGACAAATGCGCGTGCAATGGACAGTAGCTGTTTTTGGCCTTGTGAAATTTGACTGCCATCCGAAGATAAAATGGTGTCATATTGATCAGGTAATTTCTCAATAAACGTATGGGCATTCGCTTTTTTCGCTGCTTCCATGACTTCTTCATCTGTTGCATCTAATCGGCCGTAGCGAATATTTTCTTTAATGGACATTTCAAATAAAAACGGATCTTGCAACACGAAAGCCATTTGCTCGCGTAATGAAGCTTTGGAAATGGACTCAATCGGCACACCGTCAAATAATATGGTGCCAGCTGTTTGTTCATAAAGCCCAGTTAAAAGCTGTAGTATCGTCGTTTTACCCGCGCCTGTTTGACCGATAAGCGCAACCGATTGTCCCGCTTCAATATGGAAAGAAACACTAGATAATGTCGGTTTTTTTGCATCGGTTTCGTACTGGAAAGTGACATTGTCAAACGCCACATCACCGCTTAAAGTAACAGGTTCCCCTGCAATATTGTCCTCTTTTTCATCTAAAATTAAAAACACACGCTCCGCACCTGCTAATGCAGAAAGTACGGTATTGAATTGGTTCGCTAAATCATTTAAAGGGCGTGTAAATTGGCGGGCGTATTCGGTGAAAATCACAATCGTTCCAATAGAAATATGCCCGTAATAAGCAAATAATCCACCAACAAACGCGACAATGGCAAAGCTTAAACCATTCAATGCATTCATCAGTTTCGGAATGAAGCCTGAATAGGTTAGCGACCAAAAACCGACTGTGCGAAGGCGTTTATTTTTTTCTTCAAATTGCCGCAGCATTTCGGGTTCCTGTGAAAATGCTTTAACGACGTGTTGTCCCGTAATCGATTCCTCAATGAGCCCATTTAACTCCCCAATGGCCGCTTGCTGGTGCTTAAACAATAGGCTTGTGCGCTTCGTAATCCAGCGCATGCCGTAAAACATAAGGGGCACAATGATCAATGTAATGAGTGTTAGGGCAGGGCTTAAATAAAGCATCACGCCAATCGTTCCTGTTAGCGTTAAAATACTCGAAAACACTTGGATGAACGCGCTATTTAATGTTGCGCTAATCGTTTCCATATCATTCGTTGCACGGCTCATTAATTCCCCATGCTTGCGTTTGTCGAAAAAGCGTAATGGAAGTTTAAAAAAGTGTGTGTACAAGCTTGTTCGAATGCGAAACACCGTTTGCTGGGCGACACCAACCATCAAATAGTTTTGGAAATAGCTCGCAGCACCGTATAAAAAGTAAACGAATACGAGCCCGTAAAGCCAAGTATCAAGCGTACTGAAGACACCATCTGCAACGAAACGATCGAGCAACCGTCCAATAATAAATGGTCCGACAAGCGCCAGTACAGAACTAATCATCACAAGAAGTAGCACAAGGAAGAGGTGCATTTTTTGCTCAGCAATAAAATCAAAAATGCGTTTTAATGTGTACGTCCAGTTTTCCGCTCGAGCGCCTTTTTTCTTTTTGCCACTTGCTGTTTTTAAATGTTCTTTCGTAATGAGTGGTTCATAGTCAAATATTTTCATTTGGCGTTAACCTCCTGTTGTGACGCAACAATTTGCTTGTACAAGTGGTTCGTAGCAAGCAGTTCATCATGGGACCCGAAAGCATCGATTTGTCCTTCGTGAAGCAAGATAATACGATCGGCTGTTTGGGCAGTTTGAATTTTTTGTGTGACTACGAGCATCGTCATTTGCTCTGTATCCAGTGCTTCCCAAAGCTGCTTTTCCGTCGCGACATCGAGCGCGGACGTACTGTCATCTAAAATGAGTAACGGAGATTCCTTTAACAGTGCACGCGCAATGGCGAGACGCTGTTTTTGTCCACCGGATAAATTGACACCTCTTTGTCCGATGACCGTTTCGTAGCCAAGGTCAAAACGTTCGATGGCTTCGTGAATTTGCGCTTTTTTCGTCGCTTCCTTGAGTTGAATTTCGGATGCGTCGTGTTGCCCCCAGCGTAAATTTTCTAAAATCGTTCCTGAGAAAAGCAGAGATTGCTGTGGCACATAGGCAATGGAACTGCGCAATTGCTGCAATGGAATGTCCTTAATGTTGTGATCATTTATATATATTTCACCCTCTGTTGTTTCATAAAACTTTTCAATGAGTTGTAAAATAGTTGATTTCCCTGAACCGGTCGCGCCCATAATCGCCACCTTTTCACCCGCTGCAATAGAGAAGTTCAAATGCTGCAATGTATGCTCTTTGGCAGTAGGGTAGGCAAAAGATACATGCTCAAAACGAATCGCCATTTGCGGTAACATCGGCTGTTGATTTGCTGTCACTTCCTCCGTTCCATCTTCCATGTTTAAAATCGACTCAATGCGCTCGGCAGATGCTTTGGCGCGTGCGTAGGCGATGATGATGAATGAGAAAATGGAAAACGCGGCAGTCATGCGGAATGCATAGTTCACCACAGCTACTAAATCCCCAACAAGAATGCTATTCGTATCAATGAGCTGTGCACCAACCCAAATGACGATGAGTAGGCTAACATTCAAGACGAACTGTAAAATCGGAAGGGCAATTTCCATTAAGCGGGTTGCCTTTACCGTATCGAATTTTAAATTTTCTGCAACCGCTTGGAAACGACTTTCTTCATACTGTCCGCGCATATACGCCTTAATTAAACGCACCGCCTGCAAGCCTTCCTGTAATTGTTTATTCACGGAATCTAAGCGAGACTGAACGCGTGCAAAAAGTTTGATACCTCGTGAAATCATCCACACGAGGAAGATTACTAAAAACGGCGTACTGACACAAAGTATAAGTGCCATTTGCGCGTTGACGTAAAAGGCCAATATAAGTGATCCAATCGCCATTAACGGGGCCCTCATTGCAATGCGCAACATCATGAATACAATCGATGTGACTTGATTCGAATCGCTCGTTAAGCGCGTAATCAAACCGGATGTAGGAAACGTTAAATATATCGCCATCGTGAAAGATTGAATTTTCGAATATAAAGCTTTTCGTAAATCATAGGCAAAGCTTTGAGCGACGTGTGAGGAGAAGAAGGAGTTGAACACCCCACTTATAAACGACAGCAACGTCAAGACGAACAGCCAGCCACCCCAAAAAACAACATTATGTAAATTTTCTTGAAGCAATCCTTCATTAATTAATATAGCCATGAGTAACGGTTGGACGAGTTCAAAAGCGAGCTCTAACAACATAAAAATAAGTGCAAAAACGGCTGCTATTTTATAACGCTTTACAAATTGGAAAACTGTTTTCATGAAACATCCCCTAGCTTGTCTATTCATTTTCCCTATATTATGCCATTTAAAAAGGGGGAACTCAATGCTCTTGTTTCGGGAGGCTAAATATATGGAGCGAATAATAATTGGCTGCTTATGATTGAACGGTTCACTCAGGGTGTTTTGCTAACTTACGATTGAATAGGATAATATTATATTAACAATTATTGTATAATTAATTGTAGTATGCACTTTAAGGAGTATTGAAAATGAAATTTAATGCGTTAGTACCAGAGTTGACAGTTACTGAAATAGAACGATCTAAGTGGTTTTATATAGAGTTACTTGGGTTCCAATTAGAATATGAAAGATCAAATGATAAATTTGCATTTCTCTCAATCAATAACGCCCAAATAATGATTGAGCAAATGAATGGGCATTGGGAGACAGGCTTATTAGAATATCCCTTAGGTAGAGGGGTTAATTTCCAAATTATTGTTGAGGATATTCAACCGATTGTTAATAGACTAAATCAACATGCAATTTCACTATTTAGGGATCCTTTTGTTAGCGAATATACTACTGGCGAAACCTTAATTAAAGAAATTGAATTTTTAGTTCAAGATCCAGATGGCTATTTACTCAGGTTTTCACAAGAAGTATATGAAAAATAATTATTTATATTGTTTTACTGAAAAGTACCAAAAACACCACTTTTAGTATCTAAATCATAAAAAAATGAAAAATTCGGAAATTAAAATCGTGTTAAAGTATAGACATTATATTATTGAAAATCGGAGGGGATATGATGAGCTTAATAGTTCCAAAGTGTATGAAATGTCATACAGAAATTAAAGGTGAAGAAGAAGTTTTTGTACAACTAAAATATCCGAAAAGAAAAGGATTTACTGAAATCAAAGCATTTTTAAATCTGGAAGGTAAGTTTATCTGCAAAGCATGTTCAACTAAAATTAATTTTTAAATAATAGGGTTAAGCGATAAATCAGAAGCGGATCAAAGTAAAGTTAGTATTTTTAATTAGGGGTGAATGGATGAGTAGCAGAGGAACGTTTCAAATAAAAGTTCGTGATAAGGAGCTTATTTGTTTATTTTGTCAGCATGATGAATTTCAGCATCGTGAGGTTTATATGGATTTAAGCCCTTTAGATGAAATAGTAAAGGAGCAGCTTACATTGCAATCATTTTATTGTACGTCATGTGGTGATGTCCGAATGTTTCAAGAAAAGAATAGATTCGATCATACGTTGCAAAAGTATGTATCGATTATAGAGTACATGGAAGTGATAAAAGAATGAGTGGTACATATCAATCTTTATGGCCCGAAAAGAGTCGTATCACGATTTTTGACAAGCCTATTATTTGTGATTTTTGTAGACATGATGTGTTTATTCCTTATGAAGTGTATGTAAATGTTAAACAGCCAAGTGTTGGTGTACTTTATGTTCAATATACAGCAATTTGCCAACATTGTGGTCAAGCGAAACAATTTGGTGATCCAAGCTATTATGATGCTGAAAAAGATACTTATATTTGGGCATTGAATCAGTATTCACTGTCCGTTAGAAAATATAGAATTAGGATTTTATTGTTTGTTGGGAAAAGAAATGACGATAAAATAACCGCGTTTATAAATAAGCTTGTTCACCATTTTAGTATAGAATTAGAAAATAGGAATAGTTTAAGAGGTGGAGTAGTACTTCAAATAAAAATGTCAAATTCCAATGATATACAAACGATTAAATCTATGATAATGAATTTTGCGAAGTTGCTAAATGTAACGATTAAAGAACTAACTATTAAATAGGATTATCAGAAAAGAGTTCTTAGAGGATCGGTCGTGATTATTGGAATAATAGTGAAAAAGGAGGTTGATGGAATGAATAAGCGCGGAGCAGGAGTTATCTTTATAGCGATAGCTGCTTTTTTATTTGCCTCAAAATATATGAGTGCGGCAATCTTTGGTTCGGGTGTTTTGAGTTGGGATGAACCTCTATTTTCTGCGATGTTAAGTTATGTTGGAGAACCTTTAAGTATATGCAGTATGATTGCATTAATATTGGGTGTAGCATACATCTGTTGGGGAGAATATGAAGAGTTTACGATAAAAAAACAGCAATCTAATAAATAATTTTTTAAAAAATCAAATAACGTTCCCAAATGAAAGTTTGGGTTCCCATTAAAAAGCCAGAAATGTCAAACTGTGATATGTTTCCTAATGGCTCTTTTTAAGCTATTAATCTACTTCTTTTAATAAACTTTCGATTTTCCCTACTCGTTTATTTAATTCATCCACTTGTTTTTGTAAATTCAATGTTTGCTGTTTTTCAATGCTTAATCGTTCCTCTGCACGTTCCCCATTTTTCTTGTATGCTTTGTAAAATAAAACGATTAAAATTATTGGAATTACCATAAAACCTAATATAATGATTGTTGATACTATATCTCCTATATTTACACCTGTAGCTCCATTAGACATGGATTTAATCCTCCATTTTCTTATTTTTTTGAGGGTAAGTGTTGGTTCTAATTTAGAAATAAGCTCCTCATTTAACTGTAATTCAAAAGAGTTTAGCATGTAGTATTTAGCTGCTTTACCACTCTCTGGTAATTTCATATCGCTTGAAACAATATTTGCTTCTTCAAGCTTTTGTAAATGCAAATACAAAAGAGGTCTGCTCATATCGAGCTCTCTAGCAAGTTGGCTAACATACTGTTTACCATTAGACAAAATGCTAATAATTCTTAATCGATGAGAATTTGATAAAGCTTCCAAAAACAAGAGTTATTCATCGCCATTATTAATATGTTTCATATGTAATAAATTTATTACATATGGTTTATTTTGTCAATATAAGTAAATGCAAAGGCATTCAAATAAACGTTCCCAAATGAAAGTTCGGGTCCACATTAAAAATCCAGAAATGTAAAATATGAGCATGTTGTTTGAAAGTGGGAACAATAAATTTATAACCGGAAATGGAGATTATATACTAGGTGTGTTTGGTTACTTTACAGAGGTGCATCATTGTTTCCTCCAATCCAAATTGAGGAACGCCAAGATTTCATAGAAACATATAAAACTTATCCAATAGCATATGTGATAGTTGCTGAGGTTCGTTAATAATAAAAAGCGATGCAAAGGAAAGGGACTGACCCCCGTATATAAGACAGAGGTCAAAAAAGCATTTATCCAACCAGTTGTCGGTATTGAACCGGCGACTGGTTGTTTAATTTCGC
>NZ_JBNNMF010000037.1:0-23011 GCF_050272495.1 Solibacillus cecembensis
AACTCAATATCTATTAATAGCATAATCCAAAAAATCATCTCCCAACTAAAAAATTTCTAGAGGGGAGATGATTGTAATCAATCTTTATTATATATATTCGTACTTTTTTGTAAATTATCAATCTAAATTAAAAGGATACATCAGCATTCCTTATTAAACTAAAGCCCCCGTTAGTTTAATAAGAAAAAGGCTCTACTCTTTATTGAAGTAAAGCACCCGCTAATTGATTAAGAAAATTTTTGTTTTGATTTTTTATTTATTAAGATATGCCTTAAGCTAATATTACAAATTAATTCACAGTAAACCTGCCTTCGTTCAAAATGATATTTACAAGGTCCCCTAAATCAGCATCATTATTATCAAGTATCAATCTTTCTGGAAATTTATTCAAATTAAAATCTTCAACAATTTGTCTAATTCTTTCTTCTCCTACATACGCAATTCCACTTCGTTGTCTATCCCTATTAATTAAGATATTTATATCACTTTTAATTACTATTATCTTAATGTTAATATCTAAATTCTTTATTCTATCTATAACAGAAAATATCTGCTCTATAGAAAAAACATAATCCGATACTACATTCATATTATTGTTTGTAAAATTTTCAACTAGAGAAATTATATTGTCCCATAAGACATTCAGAAAAAAATTATCGTGATCATCACAAGGATGTACCCATCCTTTCTTTACCAAATTGTATAACAGATCCCCCTCTATATGTACACATAACCCATCCATACTTTTACATAGCTTATCAGCCAATGTACTCTTTCCAGCACCAGGAGGACCACTTATCAAAAAGACAGTTCTTTTTGTATTCAAAAAATCACTTCCTCTAATATGAATTATTTATTATAACTATGATATGTTACGAAACTTAATAATTTGCGTTAATAGGGTCTTTATTGAATATTTTAAGGTGATTTTAAATATTAATAAATATCTTAATTAATATTGCTTTAAGTCTCCATTATCCTTCTTCCGCTAACCTGCTGCGTTAGTACAAGATGCAATTGCTCTAAAACAATCACTTACAAAAATTATATTAATTTTTTTGAAAACCCTGTACTTTTTCCAATGTAGCCATTGTTTTTATAGAAGGTATGGGCTGGTTGACGTTCTTCTCGATTGCCACTATTCAATGTAATAAGATCAGCACCTTGTTCAATTGCCCAATTTTCACAGGCTTTTAAAAGTAGCTTACCTATTCCTGTTTTTCTTTTATTTGATCTAACAACAAATGCAAGTAAACGGACATATGTACCGTTAAATTCAAAAGCCAAGGCTTTGCATAAACCAGCAAATCCAAGAATTTGATTATCTCTTATAGCTACTAATGCTTGATAATTTGAATCAGCTTGAAGCGTATCGAAGCGTATCGTTAATTCCTCAAGAGTAGTTGGATATCCTAAATCCTCCATCAATCCTACTAAGTCATCGTAATCCGTTTGCTGTACTTTTCTAATTTCAATTTCCATATATTACACCACCAAACTCTTTTATTTAATGAAATCTCATTTCTTTCGCTTTTTTATTTTCTAACTTTAAGTCTTTCAAGTCAGTTAAAGATGAAGCTCCCCAAATATCTAAAAAAGTACCTAAATATATGTTTGTAGTTACAATTCTATATAAAAAATAATAATCCTTTATTGAACTAAACTACTCCGTTAGTTCAATAAGAAAAAGCTAATCTAAAGGCAGCCTTGTTCTGCTAAAGCACCCCGTTAGTTGAACAAATAAGGCGTACCACATTATAGTACGCCTTTCTTTTATATTAATATTAGTATGCCAATTCTATGATTTTTTTGATGTGTTCTTCATTTTCTTCGATATTAACTTGCTTACTCAGGTATTTATTCAGTCTAAGAATTTCTGGAACCATGTCAACCAACGTTTTCATAATTTGATTAGTATTCCGACCACAATCCCAGTTTTTCAAAAGACATAACTGCCAATGATTTAATTTACTTCTTTTTCCCTCAATTTTTGACCAAACACCGTATGGGCTATCTAAATGTTGTTCCATTTCCATATACCAACCAGAAACAACTAGCCATCGTACTCTGTCTAAATTAGAGATAGCATAATATATTTCTTCCCGCATAACTGCCCGGTAAGTTTCGTGTATAAAAGCAAGAAGCTTTCCTCTCCAAAAAACAACTTCGTCCGATGAGGTTTTATAAACTTCATAAGATGACTCCTTTATGACCTTGCTAATAATGTTATTTGGGTCGTAAAGAACTTTGTATCCTTTTAACCAAATAGAAGGTACAACTTCTTCAGGTGTATGATACCAGCTATCTACTTTTATAAAGGTATCATAATGGGCAACTACAACAGGTGAAAAAGGATTAAAGTCTTCGTAAAATAATACTTCTCCCCAATTTCTTGCTCTATTGTGTTTATTTTTAATATAATCAGCTTTCTTTTCTGGAGTAACAATAGTATGTAAATCAATATCGGAGTAATTGTCAAAGTTTCCTCTAGCTAATGAACCAGCTTGATAAATAGCTATAACATTTGAATCTGAGGTTAAATCTTTTAATGCATTTTCCAATAGAGTATCACGATGTTTTGGTAATAATAAATCTCTTTCTAAATGTCTGCTTTCAAATCCCACACACACTAACCAACTCCTTTTCTTCTTTAAAAATATTCTATATTTGGTGAAAAAATCCTTCTTGAACTAACCTGCTGCGTTAGTTCAAGAAAAACAGAGACGCTTATTAAACAATCGCGCCCGATTGCTTAATAAGCCCTTTGCCTAACGAAAATCTGGCACCACTTTCTGTTAACATCCCAGCACCTGTTAATATGACCGCACTTTTTGCCTCTCGCATCCAATCAGCAAGACGTGTAATTTTCTCCATACAATCATCCTTTCTACTGCTTTTTTCAATATGACCCAGGAAATAAAAGGTAGTAGTAAAGCGCGATCTTTGACTTTTATATCCAATAATTTTACTCTTGTTTTAGAAGGAGTGAATAACATGACAACTTATTTAATACCATTTACTTTTAATAACGGCGTCACTATTCGTAATCGTTACGTGATGGCGCCAATGACAACTTACTCAGCAAATGCTGATGATACAGTATCAGATGCGGAGATAACATATTACCGTGAACGCTCATATGGCGTCGGTGCCGTGATTACAGCATGTGCTTACGTGATTCCTAATGGGAAAGGCTTCCCAGGTCAAATCTCGGCGCATAGCGATGAATACATTCCGAGCTTAAAACGTATTGCTGATGCGATTCATGACGGTGGCGCAAAAGCAATTTTACAAATTTATCATGGTGGACGCCAAGCAGTACGTGACCTAGTGCCAAATGGCGATGTCGTAAGCGCAAGTGAAACCGTTGCAGCAGATGGCGGTGTGGCTCATGCATTAACGGTAGAAGAAATTGAGGAAATAGTCGTAGCATTTGGTGAAACGACACGTCGAGCAATTGAAGCAGGATTTGACAGTGTGGAAATTCACGGTGCCAATACGTATTTATTCCAACAATTCTTCTCAGGCTTTACAAATAAACGTACAGACCGTTACGGTGGCTCTGTTGAAAAACGTATGACATTCTTATTAGAAATTATCGATAGTGTAAGCCGTGCAAAAGCGCAATATGCTGATGACCAATTTATCGTTGGTTATCGTTTTAGCCCAGAAGAGCCTGAAGAAGACGGTATCACTCTAGATGAAACGGTTCAACTTGTAGATCGTTTAGCAGATGAAAAGCTCGATTACTTACACATTTCATTAGGGGATTTCCGTGCAGAAGCACGTCGTTATAGCGGTGAAAAAGAAAACCGTATAAAAATTTTAAAACGCGTGATTGACGGTCGTGTACCGTTTATAGGCGTTGGTTCAATTTATTCACCAGAAGATGCGAAAGAAGCGATGGAAACAGGTGCTGATTTACTTGCACTTGGTCGCGAGCTATTAATTGAACCACACTGGGTAGAAAAAGTAGTAGCTGGTGAACCAGTTATTACTGAAATGGATATGAGTCGTGATAATAACATTCCAGAGCCGCTAATGAACATGATGAAACGTAATGTTGGTTGGGTGCCAGGCGTAAAATAATTTAAAAAAAGGAACCGCTATGACGAACTGACCTAAATAAATGAGACAAAATAAAGAACAAACTATATACGATTATCCGTTTCGTACCTGGTTTGATTATGATTGGTTCAGGATTTTTATATTTGTCGCTGGTGGCTTCCCAACTGAACATGAAAACGAAACAGCTCAATACTGTATGAATACGATGGAGGCGACAGGTTATTTGATACCTATGCTAGCGATTGTCAAAATCATTTGTAGGCTTTCATTTATAGCAAAGCGTCTTATGCCATTTTCGTTAATTATTTTTATGTCACTATCTGTTAATTTGGTGATGTTCCATTTATTCTTAGAGCCATTCACAGGCTTCCCTTCAAACTTCATATTCTTAATGAATGTTGTATTAATGGTGAAGCATTTACTGGATTATCGTAATTTATTACAGGCAAAAAAAGTAGCTTAATATTCAGTATAGTTATAGGTAAAAAAAAGTTTGATCAGAAATGGGTAGAACTAGTATTATTTATTGATACCGTTCTATCTGTTTTTTTATTCTTCTTATCAACGAGATTCTATAGAGGCTACCAAATCAACGTTTGGTGAAATTTCTTAAAAATGTTGTTATTCAATAATCTGCCCCGATTGTTGAACAAAAGTTAAACAACGCTATTAAACTAAACTGCCCCCTTAGTTCAATAAGAAAAAGCTACCCTAAAGGCATCCTTGTTATACTAAAGCCCCCTTTAGTTGAAGAAGATTTTTATATTCAACTATTATTGAATCCATTCCATTACAAAAATCTTTTGTTCTTTCGCATTTGAAATTGCAAGTATGTAGCTATTATCTTCTTCCAATTTATAAAAGTATTTATCATTATTATCGTAAGTCACGGGATTCTCATGAAATAATTCATTATGATTCTGCGTAGCCTTGTTTATACTAGCCGTATTTTTTTGAAAATTTTTAAGGTGTCTTGAAACAGTATCAAAGGCTTCTTCGTTAATAGGAATCCAACCATCTTTCTCCTTTAACTTCTTTTCAATAGACCTATAATTAAGAACATGAAAGGTTTCCCCCTCACTTGGGAACCCGTTTCTTGTATGGAATACTGTTTCTATATTACTTGTTATAGGTGCCTCAAACCCCCAATTCAATTTCCATTCAATAGCTTGGGAAAAGTAATTCCAATAAACTATTACAAATCCTACCAATAAAAGTGGAATTGTAATCCGAATTATTATTTTCTTTTTCATAAAAATTTCCCTCTATACCGAATTGAAAATACCATTTAAATAATCTCTCCCCGAGTTTTGGTTATCTAAAGTTATTCTCTATCTAATCAAAAAGTCCTTGTTGCACTAAAGCCTCCGTTAGTTGAAGAAGGATGATCAATGTAATTCCAGCTTGAAAAATATTAACAGCTGTCCTTTATTTCTTAAATGATATTCTTATCGCCAACAAGCCGTTAAATGCCAATAATGTAACTGTTATGATTGTTAGGAATGCTATATCAGGTGAAAACATTTCGATTGCATGCCATGGTGCCCCCACAAATTTCAATAATACTGGAACAAGAATAGCTGATAAAATTAAGCAAAATAAACCCAAGATAGCCCACAAACCATTTTTGCGTATTTTTTTTGACTTTAATTTTAATAGTAAATAAATGAATAACACAAACAGCAAACAAATAAACCTAAGGCTAGCGAATTGAATTGTTGGCGTATTTTTTGGAATATCAACTGGTTGCTCCCCATTTAAAATATTTATAATACCGGTTTTCAGGTAGTATAATCCTTCTTCTTCTAACTGATTATTTTTATTTGTAAGAATTACTCCACTCCAGTCGGTACTCGGAATATAAAACATCTCTGCATGAGAATCAGGTGTTGAACCTGAATGCCATATCATTTTATCCTGAGAGTCTGGATTTGATATTCTTATTCCTAAGCCATAGTAACGGTTTTCACCTGTTTGAATATATGGAGTTAAATATTGATTCATAAAATGATTACTTAAAAAATCATTGAAATCTTTCCCACTTATAAATTTAATGTATTGGACTAGATCTTCAACACTTGCAGTTATATATCCATAAGGTGCTCCTCCATTATCATATGTTACGGAACTTTTCAAAGGTAATCCGAACCATGACTGATACCCACTTAAATATCCCTTTTCATATGCTGTCTCATAATCTGCTGCTGCTCTATTCATTCCTAAAGGTTTAAACACATTTTGCTCCATGTACTCTGCATATGTTTGATCAGTAACTTCTTCAATAAGTGCTCCTAGAATTAAAAAATTGGCATTACTATATTGATGTTTTTCTCCAGGTAATGCAGTTAGGTTAACTTTTGATAGACTCCCTACACTATTCTTTATTGAATCGAAATCTAGAGATTCTTTGTCTGAGATTGATAAACCTGTATACGTACTAAACCCACTCGATTGAGTAAGTAAATGTTTAATAGTTATTTGTGCTACTTCTTGTTTATCTTCTAATTCGAACCAAGGAATATGCTTTTGAACTGGATCATCTAGTCCCATCATATTCTCATCAATTAGCTTCATGATGGCTAAACCTGTTAATGATTTGCTTATAGAGCCTATTGTAAAAGGTGTTTCTGTCGTGACCTGTTCCTCCGATTCTCCTGTTATCCCCCAAGATTTTGTATAAAAAACCTCATTATTTTGAATAATAGCAATCGAAGCTCCAGGAACTTTATATTCTTCTAAATACGATTCGATATATAAGTCAAGCACTTTCTCAATATCTTGGTTTGCTGAAACTAGCTTAGTAGGAAGAAATATTGTACAACTTAAAATGATTAAACTAATTTTGAATATTACTTTGAGTATTTTCATATGAATGAACTCCCCTCCATAAATAGTTTTGGTTGTTCCGGGAATACCTAACCCTTCAACAGCACCTACAAGTGAACTTAATCATTTCTAAAAGTGTATATTCTTACAATATATTCCTTTGTAAATAAAGAATAGGTACCAAAGCATGAATTTGTGTCGGTCTAGAGGCGTAGGAAGTCACTGTTCCAAATAAAAATTATTAAATTACTTTCATTTTACCTTTCACTCTATTTATACAAACGAAAAAACTTTACTCATTTGTAATAACTTGTCAAAATAAACATGCAGCACACCCTTACATATACACCTGGTTCTTCAACTAACCTGCACCGTTTGTTCAATAAGAAAAAGCTCCCCTTCAAGGCAGCCTTGTCTGCTAAAGCCCCCGTTAGTTGAATAAGAACAGAGACGCTTATACAACAATCGCGCCCGTTTGTTGTATAAATGACAATTTAATTCAGATTTCTTCCTTAATCAGTACCTTATTTTCTCCCCAATTTATGCATAATAAGATTAGAGAGTGAAACTCCTATATTAGGACTTTCTGAAATATCTATAGTTACCTCTGTATCGTGCGGGATTAAATACAATCCAAAAGAATCCCCATCTTGATAGTTTAATCCTGATGTATCAGACTCGTATATTTTAAAAGTATTGCCCTGATAAGTTGCTTTTGCAATTGCGAAGAAATTGGAAGTAAAACTATCCTGTACGCGATTATGTTCAATACCAGATACTAACGTTGCACCATGTAAATTATATTTACCATTTGTTCGAAAATACACTTCGTAATCTGTTTTATTTCGAACAATTACATCGGATACGTAAATCTGATTTTCACCATCATCGTAAAGAACTTTCCCTTCATTACTTTTAAGGTCACTTAGGTCAATCATTACGGAATACTCACCATCTATGGGTTCTAACTCAAGGTGATAATCCTTTACGTTGTCAGCAATATTGCTAATTCCATAAAACCATAAATTAATTGCACCGGTAATCCAGAGAAGAAATACAACGATTGGAAGTCCTATGAATATCGTTTTTACTAATAAACGTTTTCCTTTCATGAATCCTCAACTCCCTAATATTATTCACTTAATTACAGCACCGATTAAATTATAAAGCGTAGTTGAAGAAGAAAAAGGCTTTACCCCTTATTGAAGTAAAGCCCCCGTTAGTTTAATAAGAAAAGCAACCCTTATTCAACAATCGCGCCCGATTGTTGAATAACGAAAATGCACCCAAAGCGTGGTTTGGTAACTTTTTTGCCTTACCGTTGTTAATCCGCATAAATCTGGCGAGACCCCTATTTGCTCAATAATTTCTCCATGAAACTTTGGCCAGTGACACGGCCATTTTGAAAAGCAGCAACCTTCCATTCCCCATTTTGTTTAACAACTACATTTGTATTTATGGATAATCTGCTTTTTGGTGTTTTCTTTTGCCACCTCATCAGAACAGCGCCAATTCTATGAACGATTGCTACATCTGGAGTTAAAAATTTTTGTTCTTGCTCAACTACCACCATTTTCGAGTCCCTTAAAATACCTTTAAAAAGTTTTTCATGTACCTCAGTAATTTCATTTCTTCCTTTTAACCGTAATCCTTGGAAAGTGACATAATCAGCATCTTCCGTAAAACAAGAACTATAAATACTCAACTCTGCATTTTTCCCCCAAGCGGTATCCAACCTATTTAACAGTTCTTTAATTGCAGCCGATTCATTTTGTTCATTAAACATATATATACCTCCAAGTTTCTATATTTATCTTTAAAAATACACTTTGTAATCTAACGACACTCTAGCCTGTATTACACAGTATTTAGTCTACTACGCAATATAAGAGTTGCTCCACAATATGGACCGAATGTTGAACAACACTCTTCAACTAACCTGCACCGTTAGCTCAATAAGAAAAAGTTTCCTTAAAGGTAGCCTTCTACTGCTAAAGTCCCCTTTACTTTAAGTACAATACTTCACAATTTTTTTTTACACCTCAATAAATCCAACTCCTTAAATGTGTTGTCCATGCAAAAAGACGCCTTCTTATTATAGAAAAGCGCCCGATTGTTGAACTTTGCTATTCTTGTTTTTCCTTTTCTTCCTCTTTCTTTTTCTTCTCTTCTTCCTTTTCCATTTTCTTCTCTTCTTTTTCTTTCTTCTTCTCTTCTTCTTTCTTCTCCTTCTCCTTCTCCTTCTCCTTCTCCTTCTCCTTCTCCTTCTCCTTCTCCTTCTCCTTCTCCTTCTCCTTATCTTTATCTTTCTTTTCTTTTTTCTCTTCTTCCTGTTTATCCTTCTGTTCTAAATCTCTTTCCTTCTTTTTTTCCTCTTCTTTCAGCTGGTCTTTAAGCTGTTTTTCCAGCGCCAATAAATCGAATTCTTTTTGAGAAAATTCCGTTATAGACTCCGAGAGAATTTCATTGAAAATTTTTGTGACTGTAGAGCCGCTTGATCCCGATAAATAATGATTTTCATCCGTTTGATCATAGCCCATCCAAACCGCCCCAACAATTTGAGGCGTATATCCGACAAACCAATGATCCTTCGCTCCTCCTGCATTCGCAAATGGGAGTTGTGTTGTACCCGTTTTACCTGCGATTTCCCAGCCTTCTACTTGAGCATTCATCCCTGAGCCTTCTTCAACAACACCTTTAAGCATATAGGTGATTTTCTGGGCGACTAAAGGATCCGTGACATTTGTCGCGTTACTATGCCATTCTGCCATGACCTCGCCATTGACATCTTTAATTTTTTGAATAGCGTGTGCTTCTGCCATCACCCCATTATTGGGGAAAGTGGAAAACGCCTGCGCTATCAATAAAGGCGATACGCCTTCATTCAAACCACCAAGTGCTAAACCTAGATTAGAATCCTCTTCCGTTAATGGAATACCGAATCGCTCGACTGCATTAATCCCGTATTTCAATCCCATCCTTTGCAACAACCATACCGCCGGGACGTTATAGGAATTTACCAAAGCTTCATACATCGTCACTTCTCCACGGAATTGATTGTCAACGTTCATTGGTTGATATCCAGCTATATTAATAGGCGAGTCTGGTAATATATCAAAGATGTCATATCCCTGTTCTAAGGCTGGGGTATATACTGCCAGCGGTTTAATGGTAGACGCAGGTTGCCGTTTTAGTTGAGTCGCACGATTAAATCCTCTAAAAGTGTGTTCCCCTCTTCCTCCAACAAGGGCGTTGATTCCGCCGCTTGAGGGGTTGATGAAGATGGCGCCACTTTGAATTAGCTGGTCAGATTGCCCTTCAGGAAACAGCTCGTCATCCCTATACACCTGTTCCACTGCATTTTGTATTGTAGAATTTAATTCTGTATAAATATGAAGTCCACCTGAAAGAACCTCATTTTCTGTAAGTTCATAGTTCTTTATGGCTTCCTCAATAATATGGTCTACATAATAAGGGTATTTCCCTTTATAATCATCTATCTTTTTGCCCTCTAAAACTATTGGCTGTTCTTTTGCCGCTTTCACATCATCTTGACTAATGTAACCTTCCTTTTCCATTAAGGATAAAACCAGATTTCTCCGTTCGACTGATTTGTCCATATCTTTGAATGGAGACAAATTGGAAGGCGATTTAATCAACCCTGCGAGCATAGCCGACTCACCTATCGTTAATTCGCTTACATCCTTGCCAAAATACGTTTTGGAAGCACGCTGAATGCCCCAAGCTCCTTCTCCAAAGTAAATCTGATTTAAGTACCGTTCCATAATTTCATCTTTGGAGTAGGTTCGTTCAATTTTTTTCGTCAAGATAAGCTCTTTAAACTTTCTCGTATATGTACGCTCTTGTGTTAGAAAAACATTTTTTGCCAACTGCTGCGTGATTGTGCTTCCGCCCGCCACAATTTCTCCGCTTGTTAGGTTTTTCGTCAATGCTTTAACAATTCCGATAACATTAATGCCATTATGCTTGTAAAACTTCTGGTCTTCTGTGGCAATTACGGCTTGAATAACCTGGTCAGGAATCTGTT
The DNA here is from genome assembly GCF_050272495.1 of Solibacillus cecembensis. Classification (NCBI taxonomy): domain Bacteria; kingdom Bacillati; phylum Bacillota; class Bacilli; order Caryophanales; family Caryophanaceae; genus Solibacillus; species Solibacillus cecembensis. Next base: position 10,943 of record NZ_JBNNMF010000037.1, read on the forward strand.
CTATGCTAACTCCTTCTATTTTGGAACCTGAAATCTTACTAGCTACATCTCCATTTTGATCATAAATAATCGTTGGCTGTGGAGCCGGATCGTCTAATTTACTGACATCACTTTTCAAAATTAATATATTAAAGATCAGTAGGCAGCTTAAAACGAATATTGTACCTGCTGCTAAAATCTTTACTATCATTTTTTTATCTTTAAACTTACTCCATATCTGCCCGGTTAATTTCCGTTGCTCTCTTCTTTCCATTCTTCTCACGTTTTATTCCACCTTCTAGTCTGACGATGTTTCATATTCAGCTGTTGTATAAAGGTAATTGTTCGATATGGAGTATATATAGTCAATAGGTAATTTGTAATCTACTACTTTGTGCCATCTTATGTAAACCATTGCCTCGTGAATATTTTAGAAATGATCCTAAGATTGAAAAGGAGCGCTAATTCCTCTGAAATCGCGCCCTATTCTTGAATAAGCTACTGCATAGTGTCCTCGGACTGTACATAATCTTTATATGACCAATGAGATATAAATTAATTTGACTGGAGGTAATAACTAATGGAAGCGATGGCTATAATCCCTATTTTACTTATGATTATTATTTATCTAGCTGTTATTGGTTTTACAATTTGGTTTGCAATTAGCCTTATTAAAGCTCAAAAAGAACGAAATGTTGTACTTTCAGAGATTTCAAGCAAACTCGATGGTATAAAGATTAGTAAAAAGGAAGGGTGATGCACTTTCTTTTTTACTACGCAGTCAAATAAGCAATAACATTATTAAAGATGATAACTAAAAAAGACACAATTCCTTGTACTAGAATTGCGCCCTTTAATGGAATAACTATAATAGTTCTTAACTCTACTTAATTCTTATTGAACTAACGCCCCGTTAGTTTAAGTATATTCCTTCACAAACTATTTAAGGCATATGTTAATTAGTTTTCTAATCATAAAACTCCATATGCAGTTTTTCTTCTTTATAATAGTCTAGTCTATCTTGTATAGTCCCTGAATGAAATTCAAACTTATGACCATCTAGGTCTATAAAATAGATAGACTTTTTATCTCTTTCATCTCTTGGTCGCCCAGAAAGAATTTTTACATTTAAACTCACTAATTTCTCATATATCTTATCGATTTCTGTTTCGTCTATTGAAAAAGCTATATGTGTGTATGATTGGCTAATTTCATTACGAGGTATATCTTTTTCTTCATTAAGAGCAAGCCAAATACCATTTAAATCAAGATAAGCAGTGCTTCTTCCTTTAACTAATAACTTCGCATCAAAAACATTTTGATAAAATTGTATCGAATCATTTAAATTAGAAACTGAAAATAACAAATGATTAAGCCCTTTAACTACCACAAAATCCCCCCATAAATAATCCTGTATTATTCACATATTACCATAAAACCCAAGCTCTTATTCCACTAAACTGCTCCGTTAGTTTAAGTACATTTCTTCACAATCTTCACTATAATATTAACATAAATTTCCAACTAAAACCAACTCACCTTTAGAAATCTTTAAAGGTGAGTTGATTTTAATCAAACTTTTTTACAAAGCCACATCTTTCACGCAAAGACAAAATGAGGTAGTTAGTAGAATGGCAAAAATAATGGATTAAGAAGTATTTATTTAAATGGACCTGAAATTCTAACCTTTCCCTTTCTCAATATTTTTTATTTTTCGAAAATATGTAGGGTATAGTAGGAGTAGATTCGTCTTATATGGTAGAAAGGGGGAGAGTGCTATTCAGGATGAGATTTTAGTAGAAAAAGTGAAAGCAGGTGATGAGCAGGCGTTTCGTATCATTATTGAAAGATATAAAAATGATTTGTTCAAGGCGTTATATCCGATCCTTAGGAATGAGAAGGATGCAGAGGATGTAACTCAAGAAGTGTTTTTAAAAATCTATTATGCTCTCCCTCAGTACAAATCACAAGGGTTGAAGGGGTGGATGACGCGGATTGCAATTAATCATGCAATTGATTTGAAGCGCAAGAAGCAACGTCAGAATGAAACGGTTCTTGAACCAGAAGTATTTTCAGCAATAGCTCAAACCGGTTGTAATACCATTGCTCTTCTTCTCCGAAAAGAACAGAGAGAGGTAGTACGACATCGATTAGATGAAATGCCCCCTAATTATAGAGATGTTATTTATGCGTATTACATAACTGAAAAAAGTTATAAACAAATCGCTGATGAGCAGGAGGTTGAGGTTAAGACAATAGAAATGAAGTTGTACCGTGCAAGAAATTGGATGAAAAAACATTGGAAGGAGGATGATTTTTGATGAGGCACTTCAACAACGAAGAGTGGAGGAGTTATATTAACGATAAGTTATCAGAAACAACGTGTGAAGAGCTAGAAGATCACCTATTTTCCTGTGACCAATGTTTAGAACTCTATATGAAAATAATAGATAGACAGGCAGAGGAGCTACCAGTGATAGATTATAGTAGCTTTACAGATGAAATAATTGCAGAACTCCCTCAAAAGATGGTACGAAATAAAACACTTTATCAGCGAACACTGTTTCATTACGCGGTAGCAGCAGTAATTACATTAACACTTATGACAACTGGCTTCTTCCAAACCATTATGGGTGTTGTTACTACCGTTGAAGTATCGTCGATCTCAAAGCCACAGCAAAGTGTATCGAATAGCCTAATGGAAAAATCTTTGGCACTATTTGAAATAATTGATATAAAACATAAGGAGGGTCAATAACGATGACTAAAAATCCACTACTTGCGTTCTTCCTCACCTTTATTCCGGGGGTGGGACATTTCTACTTAAATCGAAAAGTCAGAGGGTTCCTTTATGGAGCCGGAGCCATATTACCTTTCATATATGGTTTCCTCCTATATATCCAAATTTATTCAGACGAAGCACTAATTATTGGGATTTTCATCGCAGCAATCGTAACGGTAATTAGTGTAATGGATATGGTACTTTACTTATTAAAAAATCAGAGACTTACGATACCAACTAACCAAACGTTAGAGGAACCAACCCAAATTAAAACGGACGAAAATGAACGCTTTTATACAATTTTACTTTCCTTTATCCCAGGGTTAGGTCATTTTCAACTAGGTTTAATGAATAGAGGATTAACATTCCTAATCGGATTTTTTGGACTTGGAACGATGGTCTTGTTTATATCAGTTTTCACGGACCAAATTGCATTCTTGGTGTTTCTAGGAATTCTTCCTGTGCTTTGGGTTTATAACATGTTTGATGCGATTCAACAAGTGAGCAAAAAGTTACGAGGAGAAGAATTAATAGATAAGACGATATTAGAGGATTTCGAAGAAACACGTCGTGAACAAGGGAAGAAAAGTAAGACTTTAGCAACGGTATTATCGATTTTTCCAGGTGCGGGACATATGTACTTAGGGTTACAAAAACGTGGCTTACAGCTCATGGCAGCTTTTTTGTTGGGAATTTATATTTTAGACATTTTAAGACTTTCACTGTTTTTATTTTTTATCCCAATAATATGGTTTTACAGCTTTTTTGATGCATTGCAAAAGGTTTCAATGCACGGGGAGGAGGAACTAGAAGATATCCCAATGATCTCGTATTTTGTGAATCACCAAAAATGGTTAGGTATTGGTATGTTGACGCTAGGACTTTATTATTTAATTGCAAATGTGATCATCCCTGCGTTAGCGCCGGCATTAAAGATGAATCTTGGATTTGATATTGAATACTGGTATTATAACTACTTCCAAGTCAGTGTTATCTGTATTTTATTAATTGGCGGGGGCTTGAGGCTGTTGTTCGGAAGCAAAAGCCGAAAGGAGAGTCGTAATGCGTAAATGGCGTGTTGGTACTGTATCAATGGGCTTATCTCTTGTATTACTAGGGGTTCTCTTATTTATAACTCAAATTAAGGGGAAATTTATGTTTGAACCTTTTCTTGTATGGTGGCCGATTATCCTTATTGTGTTAGGAATTGAAATTATCGTTTACCTCTTTTTATCAAAGCAAGAAAATCCAATTGTAAAGTACGATTTTATAAGCATTTTATTTGTTGGTATATTAGGTACTATTGGAATTGGCTTTACGATTTTAACTTCAACGGGTCTATTAACCGAGCTTCAAACCCTTGTGGTGGCTGAGGATAAATCATTCAATCTACCTTCAATCGAGGAAGAGATACCAGACAACATTAAAAGAATTGTCTTGGAAACGAATGATCATGAAGCTAAAATAGAGGGTTCTGACGTAAACCAAATAAATATATTTGGTACCTATAGCGCAAAGGTTAATCCGAATAGCAATCCTCCGATTGCAGACAAGGATAATTATACGCTGACAAAAATAGTAGGCGACACAATGTATGTGACGATTAAAGCTACTTCTCGTCATTCGGGTCCTTTCTCGACCTATATGGCAATCGAGCCTACAATTATTGTACCAGTTAATGTTCGCTTAGAGGTGAGAGGTAAGCATAATACAATTGAGCTCCATCCAGGTTCTCTTGAAAACCATTGGACCGTTGATGGACCAAGCTATGTTACCATGCATCTTGAAAAAAATAATGATGTACTACTTTCAGCTACTTCAAGAAATAAACCGCAAAATGGGAATGTGAAATGGGATTCGATTGAAATATCAGACAAAGGCGGAATCGACGAGTTTGAAGAGGAAGTAAACGACAAACTTTACAAAGGAACTTTAAAGATAGGAAACGGAATATTTCATCTTAATATATTTAATAGTGAGCTAATTTCGGTGAATTTGGTAGAAGGGATTTAAAATCAATTTAAGGTATCCCCAAAGTAGTAGTATTTTTGTAGGATAGAGTTTTTAATAAAAAGGTATCTATTTTTCGCTATTTTTAAAAAAATTCCAATGATGTATAGCGATAATAAAGTTGTTTAATTTCGCTATAATAAACAAGAGCCTTACTACATTTGATATGTAGTAAGGCTTTTAAAAGTTGTTTAAAATCGAATTATACTAAAAGAATAATAAAGTTGTGTAATTCTTATTGAACTAAGCCCCTGTTAGTTGAATAAGCCCTTTATGAATTAGATAGATTTTCACTTCCCAATTCAACTTCCTGATTGCAATACTCAATATAAAGTAAATTCATTGCATCAATAATGATTTCATCTGCTAATTTCTCTTTATATCGACTTGGTAACTCTTTCGCACCCAAAACAAATAATAACGGATTTTTAGAAAACTCACCTATTATCCCCATATCAACTATTACATTATCTAATCCACCAGTAATATGATTTAAGAAATGGCTTGGTATACCTTCTATATCACCTCGTTGCCTAACTAAACCATTAATAACTGGAATCCATAAATTAGGATTAGTTTTGTATCCTTGATGTATTAAGCATAAAAGTTCTAACATCTCACTCAATTCTCCATTGTTATCCAAGTCCCTTGGATTTTGAGTAATATTTATGCTTTTAAAATATGATTTTATTCTATTATTAATCAAATCCCATCCACCACAAAATTGAACAATTCTCTCTGCGACAAAGCTATCGTGACAGGCTATCATAACTTCCACCGCTTCCTGGAGTGACAGGTTTTCTCTACTTTGAAAGTGAGGATACACTTCGTTGCTATCCTCTTTTGGATTTAAAATTATATCTTCAACTATGTCAGTCCATTTATAGTGTCTTTCTTCCACCAATTTTGCGATACAAAAGGCAATTGCAACTTTTGCAGCAGAAGCAAGAGGTACTACTAGTCCTTTATTTAATGATAAAACTATCTCCTGTTTTACCGGAGAATAAATAATAATCCCCACTTCACCTGACTCTAGTTCCTGTAATTTTTCAAGAATTTTCTCCATATCCAGACCCCTCTTCACAGTATTTTCTATTCACTTGTTCTCTCTGTAAACTTGCCCTTGTTAAACAAAACTGCCCCTTTAGTTTAGGAAGATTGATTGATTATTTATTAATTCATCCTAATATTTTTTGGATTAGAAATATTGTTATCAATAAAGAACTTTAGTTGCTTGCTCGGCTCGAGAAAAAACAACATCATTTACTTCCACAAACTGTTCGTTTTATCAGTGCGCTTATTTCAATATCTCCGATAAGCGTTCTAACGGCAATGCATGTACCTGCCTTTGCTTATTTCCTTTAATTGTTTCTGCCATACACATAGAATTTATTATAGATTCTTTAACAGCTTCAATTACCCCTTCGAATATTGAGTCTAGTTGTTCTGAAGGAAACATATCTATTGATGTTATTTTTTCATCATCATAAGCATATTGATTACCTGTGGAGAAGGTTAGGAAAAAATCTCCACTCCCCTCTTCTCCAATCCCTCCCAATTGTGCCAATGCTAACGATGCTCTTCTAGACAATCTTTTGCACTGCGAAGGTAATAATGGCGCATCTGTTGCAACAGTTACTAATAAAGAACCGGCATTTTCAGGCACATCCCATGGTAAAGATACTTCATTTTCATTTAAAATCTCACCAATAGGCTTGTCATTAATTTTTAGGTCTTCTCTTCTTCCGAAATTGGATTGAACCAACGCACCGACCATAAAAGTACCACTCTCACATTCGACAATTCTGGAAGAAGTCCCAATGCCACCTTTAAATTCGAAGCAGATCATTCCTGTGCCACCACCGACATTACCTTCTTTAACTTCGCCAGATTCAGCATTAGTTATAGCTTCTTTTAGATCCTCATAGTTCATAGTTGTTTTGTGAATATCGCTTAACCAACCGTCCCATGTTTCTGCTACAACTCCATTTGAAAAAGGCTCTAATTCTTCAATGTCTCTAGTTGCTCTTGAAAGATGATGGTGTGCTAATCCAAGTAAATGACTGCCCGTAAAGACAATAGGTGATACTAAAGTTCCCGTTTCTTCAATCCAATGACTACCCGTAAATTCACCTGTTCCATTTAATGTGAATATCCCTGCAGGAAAGTGACAGCCTAATAATTCCCCATTATTAGGTAATATGACCGTGATCCCTGAGCAAACATCTTTATTTAGTAGCGTTTTATGGCCAACAATAACTCCATCTACATCTGTTATGGCATTATATCTTCCTGGATTTAATTTCCCGATACTAAAGCCCAATTCTCTGAATCTTTTCCTTCTAATATAAAACACTCCCAATTTTCAAATACTATACTTTACTGGCATTTAAGATATTGTTGCACCACTGCTCATTGTAAATTGAATCGAAGTATCTGCCTTCTCTTGCTCTCGAATAGTGCTATTACATTTGTTTTTTTACAATTTAACTGCATAAACAAAATAATCGAGTTGACTTATATCACGTCCATTTGTAAGCCCTAGTAAAATTTCCAACTATGTATCTCATATACTCTCGCCATTTTTAATGTTACCATTTTAGTATTTTTTTAACAAACTTAGTTTCAACTAACTTGCCCTGTTAGTTCAAGAAGAAAAAGCTACTAAATGCAGCCTTGTTCTGCTACAGCCCCCGTTAGCCATCCATGTAGCGGAAAACCCGCGCTACACCACAGAGAATGAAAATTTATGACGTTCTTTCATAGGCGTTGAACAAGAAAAAAGAGGTGCATTGCAAATCATTGATCTTCAAGTAAAGCACCCCGTTAGCTTAATAAAGTTATTTTAATTCATTGACTAAGAATTCCTTATGATAATGGGATAAATCAAGCAATTCAAAGCTTCTATTATTTATTAAATTAGTAAGGATGTTTACTTCATCCCAAGCTGAATCATAAAGAGATTTATCAATAATTCCATTTAAAAATGCCATTTCAAGCTCATCAGCATCTTTTTGAATTACTTCTCCAGAAGGTAACAAAATAATATCTAAATATAAATCATCGAAATAGGGAATATCATTTTCTACTCCATTACCAAGGCAAACATCAATATACCATTGCACTATATCCCCATTATTATCAAACATTGTTGTTACTGAATGCTTTTTATCTAATGGAAAATGTTGAAGCCACATATATCCATCATCAACAATACATATATTCTTTTCCTCATACCGAACGGATAATGGTTCAGCAACTTTAATTGTATGTAATAAAGTTATATAGCCCTTAAATTCTTTAGTATCAAGATACACTTGTGCATATTTTCTATCCAAGACACGTTTCCATTCTGAACGATTTCCATATTTTCTCTTTAGCATCTTCATCCCCCAAACCGAAAAGTATTTACCTAATTATAACGTTTGAATATAAGTGAATTGCTATAATATGGGTGGTTTCTTATTCAACTAACCTGCTCCGTTAGTTCAATAAGAAAAAGCTACCCAAAAGTAGCAGCCTTGTTTTGCTAAAGCCCTCGTTAGTTGAACAAGTACTATATAATATTCAAATATTTTTCATAGCAAACACATTCATGAATTCGTTTGTTGGATGTTTTAAATTGTTCAATCTCTTCTCCTACGTAATGTGTGAATGAATTGACTAAGTAGAGTTTAGGGATGGTACTTTGAATTCTATCTTTCATTTCATTTCCTTCAAAGTAAATATGGTAGTATGAATCGACTTTATTAAACAGCATTTTTTCATACCAGTCCTGTACCCAACGGTCGTCTCTAGTCCACGCTTCAAAACGATTTAGGCCTAAACTGATTGCTCGCTTTTCCGCTTCTTGAAGAAGTTTCTCGCCAATTCCTTGTCGATAATAATCTGGATGAACAGCAATATGCCAAATCATTCCACCTAAACCTTCTCCCCTTGAACAAACTGTCTTTTCTTCCTTTTCATACTCTACATCAATGAGACCAACGATTAGTCCATTTAAATCTGCAACTAGTTCGATCGCGGAATTTTCATAGATTTCCTTTTTATTTAACACATTATCAAAATAAGCTGTATTTAAAAATGATAGCGTTCTACATCTAACCCAACCTATTTCATCAGTATCTTTATATTCACGAATAATCAATTTATACTTTCTCCCCTTAATACTAAATTTAAGAACTTGTTAGTTTAAGTCAAAACCATGACTTCTTTAATTATTCGACTTAGAAAATCATAATCCTCTCTATTTGGACTTATTTCTTATTCAACTAACCTGCCCCGTTAGCTTAAGTACATTGTTTCACAAACTCACACCAACATTAACATAAAGTCCCATTTCGATTTAGAAGTGTTATTCAATTAAATGTCCCTTTAATGAAAACGAGCGCTGATCCTTATTACAGAATCGCGCCCGATTGTTGGATAAAGGAGTTCACCCCTTTATGAAGTTTAACGGCTTTATTTTTGCGTCTGAACTGCACCTCCAATTGTTAAGTGTATTAACAATTGGCGTGCAGTTTATGTTTTTAGTTGTTTTTCACAATAAGTGCGGTGCTTTATTATTTTTGAATATCTACAATAATATCCTCAAGCTCTAATATTTCCTTTATAGAATTGCTATTATCCTTAAAATATTTAACGCCATTTTCATCAATTTCGTCAGCCTCCATCAATCGGAAGAATGGGGTGATTATTAAAGTTTCAGCATCCGGATGCAGTTTTTCAAAGGTAAAGACAAATTCCTTATGTTCATAGTCGTGTCCTATACCACCGGTTAAAGTTGATGTATACGTATTACCTAAATTATCCTTTACTTTTAAACCGGAAGAAATAATATCCCATTTTTCTTTTAAATTCTCGTTTTTCATTGTTTCCCTGTAATTGACGATAAAGGAAATCGGTGTGTATATGATTTCATTCAATTTAATACCTAAATCATCTTTTTTTGATGCAGGAGCTTCCACGATTTGGACTTTAGGCTCAGTCGCCTTAGCATTTATTTCAAAATCCCAACTCCCCTGGATCATTTCCTTTTTATCCTGACTGGAAATACTACTAATGTGAAACTCAAAATTCGCCTCCTGTAAATGATTAGATAAGTTCAAGATCGCTGTTGTTAAGCCGGCGTATTGATTTGGCCCGACTTTTTCAATCATATGTTTCGTATTAAAGAGGGCGTATTCGCGGCCATCCACCTTAAAAGTAGTCTCAATTTCCGGGGACTCACCTAAATCCCTGTCCGTTTCAATATAATAGCCAACTAAAAACTTTTTACTATCGAATAAGCTTTCATTTACCGTAATCGTTGTCCCATTGCTTTCTGCTACAAGTTGTTGCTGATCCGCGAATTCCTCATAGCCTGATATCATTTTATCCTTGGTCGAGAAAAGCTTGATAATACTGTTCAAAATTGGAATTTCCTGAGCGAATGTTGTGTAGGATAGACCTATAATTGATGCGGTGCCGATACCCAACGACAAGCAGACAGCTGCAGCTCCCTTCATCCACTTTCTCGGTGTTGTTTTGGATGCCTGAATTCTCAAGTCCCTTTTATACTGTTCTTTTTCAAGTTCTGTTACCTCTGCTTCTTCAAATTCAGTTATATCGATTTCAATATCATTGAAGTGTTTAAACAGATTTTTCAATGGGCATACCCCCTAAATCTTTTTTTAGTTTTTTCCTGCCATGGTAAAGCCGGTTATCAATAGCCGATTTTGTCATCTGTAATTGATGGGCAATTTCTTCTGTATCAAAATCTAGCAGGTACCTCATTATAAAAATTTTCTGATCGACAGGCTTTAATGTTGAGATGATTGCCTGAATGTTCTCCTGTTCTTCCGGATAAGTGCTTTCATATTTCAAGGAGTCAGGCGGCGTAAGCTCTATATCCAAAGTGGGGCTTTCTTTTTTCTTTATTTCCATGCGGTAATAATCGATTGCTTTATATTTGGCTATCACGCATACCCATTTTTGAAAGTCAGCTGCATCTCCGTTGAACTTTTTCGCGTTTTTCCAGATAGATAATAAAATATCGTTACAACACTCCTTTATGATGTCATTAATGTCAAGAGGGCCTAAAATTTTTAATACAACACCTTTTATTAATGGAAGATAGTGATCGATTACGTAATCAAGAGCGTTTTCTTTGCCGCCTTGAAGATATTTTATAAAATTATGTTCATTAATCTTCATTTCTTTCTCCTTTATATAGTATTGATACTGCAAAAGCCTTTACATTATATATAACGTTGAATGGCATCTATTTTTCGCAAAAAAACCAAAAAAATGTTAAAATCTTGAAACATAAATCGACTTTATCTCAAATTGCTTAACTTATATTTATAAAGGCGTCATCTGCGGCAACAATACGACGCCTGAGACTACAGGCTCAGGCCGTGCCCGCGGAGAAGCTTCCCAGATAGGAAATAAATTTTTATCCATTTCAAAAATGCCATTTTCTTCCACGAAGAAAATGGCATTACTCTCTATATTTTATTTAAGGTAAATATTAATTTCATTTGTCATACCCACTAATACTTCCGTTTCTTTTAATACTTCCAGTATCGTAATCGTAATTCCCATCTTAATATAATATGTTTTTCTACTGGTATTTTTAAGTTATTATAGCAAATCTCCATACGGATATATAAGATTCCCATCTGTACACATAACTTATAATTTTGAACCAATGACAATGCGATATTTAATTGTTGGAGAGCCTTTTCCTCTAAATTTTCTTTCACCAACATTAAGCTATAATTCATCCGCAAATTAATCATTTGGAAACGTTTTTCGTATGAGAACGTATATTATTATTTTTTAAAATCCAATTCCAAATGAGAAAAATAATAAATGTGCTAATAAATAACAAAGAAAAATCGAAAAACATATTTTTCATTCCTAAATTATAGACATCAAATATAGATACCATTTGTTCACCTTTATATTGAATCCACTTAAATGGGAAACCAAAAATCAACGCAATTATAAAGCTAATAGTAATCATTTTCTTTTTGGTCATTACTGCACCTCAGTTTCATTTCATTATCATAAATAATTCCCTATCAATTTGAAATTTCCTTTTAAAATGCTACCAAAGCATTGTTTGGTAAACTTCATAAAAGATTGTTATTCAGCAATATGGCCCGATTGTTGAATACAAGTTAAACAACACTATTCAACTAAACTGCTCCTTTAGTTGTAAGCCCGAATTATAAAAAATAGCGCACCTCTACGGTACGCACGACGAATGGCCAGCTATCTGAATTTTTTCAGATAGCTGGCTATTTTGTACA
>NZ_JBNNMF010000038.1:0-20954 GCF_050272495.1 Solibacillus cecembensis
CATAAAGTTGATATCTATAATTTGTTTAAGTTCATCACTTAAACGTTTAAATCATTAACGTTTGCTTGTTCAGTTTTCAAGGTTCATGTTGTCGTCTCTTTTAAAGTTACGACTTTATTTATCTTAACATAATAATTCGTATTATGTCAACAACTTTTTTAAGTTGTTTTTTACTGTCTCTCGAACAGCAACCTTTATATCTTACCACCTTATTAACTTGTTGTCAACAGATGTTTTTTGATATTTATTGTTGTCCTTGCGACTTAAAATAATATACCACGATAACTTTAATTGCGCAAGCCTTTTCTACAAATTTATATAATCAATATTAATAACCCTATACAAAGTAGCCCTGGAATACCCAAAAGTGTAATCGTTACAACCGAAAAGGTATTAATCGGTAGATAAAAACCATATCGACTTAATATCATATTCCCTACAAATAGAAGAACAATTACTACCGCAAGCTTAAACCAAAACATCGCAAAATATTCAAACAGCGCGCCAAATCGTTTATTCTTTCTTACTAAAAATAAAAACAAGAGCAACAAACAGCCTAAAGCTACAATAATGTAACGCATCGCACCATCCTTTAAAGAACTTTAATGGTAACATATGCTGCTGTTGTCCCTCTTATTTCTACACAAACAATATTTCCTATCATATCTATTGTTTTATCATTTAATTAAAACGCGTCGAATGCGTGCTTCTTTATATAAATAATAATGAATGCTTTCCGCTTTTTTGCGTTCAGCGATAATATCTAGATTATAGTCATCCATCAATTCTTCAAAAACCTTTGCGTTATGCAAATCTTCTTTTGTTCCTTTAATAGAAGAAACTAGTTTTTCATCAAACTCTTTCTTTAATTTCCCTTTGCGCGAAAATAGCATGACTGTTCCCTCACTTTTATAGCTCGCGACGCCCTTCTAATGCTTTAGATAAAGTTACTTCGTCTGCATATTCTAAGTCTCCACCTACTGGTAAACCATGAGCAATACGAGTTGTGCGAATGCCAGATGGCTTAACAAGGCGCGAAATATACATTGCAGTCGCTTCCCCTTCAATTGTAGGGTTCGTTGCTAATATTAATTCTTGCACTCTTTCATCATGTAAACGTGTCAGTAACGAAGCAACATTAATATCCTCAGGTCCTACACCGTCCATCGGGGAAATTGCTCCATGTAAAACATGATACAATCCTTGATAATCACGCATCTTTTCTATTGCAATAACATCTTTTGGATCTTGAACAACACATATTGTAGATACATCTCGTTGCTTATCCGAACAAATATGACATGGGTCAATATCTGTTATATGTCCACATTGTGCGCAATACATTAAGTTTCGTTTCGCATCAACTAATGCTTTAGCAAAAGATAAAACGGTATCTTCCTTCATCGTTAAAACATGGAATGCTAAGCGCGCTGCTGTCTTCGGTCCAATTCCAGGTAATTTCATAAAACTATCAATTAACTTTGATATTGGCTCTGGATAATGCATTGATTTTTCCCCCTTTAAAAAGGCACACCTCAAATTGACTGAGATGTGCTTCTACAAAAACGAACGATTCAATTAGAAAGGAAGGTTCATTCCTTGAGTGAATTTGCCCATTGTTGATGATGTTGTATCTTCTACTTTTTTAAGCGCTTCATTTGTTGCCACAACGATTAAGTCTTGTAACATTTCGATGTCATCTGGATCTACTACCGATTCATCTAACGCAACTTCTACTAATTGACGCTGACCATTCATAACAACCTTGACCATACCGCCACCAGCAGTACCTTCGAATAGTTGTTCATTTAAAGCATCTTGCGCTTCTACCATTTCTTTTTGCATTTTCTGCATTTTCTTCATCATACCTTGCATATTACCCATACCACGCATAAATAATTTCCTCCTTGTACTTCATTATTATTCTTCGACAACATCAACAAAGTCTTTTCCAAATCGTTGCTCTGCCTCAACTATTAATGGATCTTGCACTTCCACTAGTAACGCTTCTTCCATAAAAGGTTGTTCTTCATGCAAATGTGGTTGTTGAGGTCCCTCATTTGAATTGGCTTCTTGTTTCTTTTGGTCTAAGCCATTTTCTTTTATATAATTCTCGCGCAACTTGATCCATGCTTGATCTGGTATACAAAGCACTTCATATTGAATGCCTGTTTCCATCGCAATTCCTTGCGTAAACAACGAAATAAGCCCTTTATTATCTGCTACCATTTGACAATGAATATCATACTTGAATTTTAACACAAAAGCATCCGAATTTGCCGCAACAGGCTCTGCATCAGCCAAAAGCGCTGCTTGAGACTTTTGCATTTGCGATAATGACATCGCCCATGCAGCTTTAATCTTTTGAATATCTGTCTTGCTCGCTGTCTTCAAGACTTCCTTAATACGCCCATTCGGAGGGTTATATTGATTGCCCACCGGTCGTGTACGCTGTGGCGTTGGACCTTTTGCTTGTTGCGCAGGCGCTCCTCCGCTTTGCAATTGTTGTGATAGCTGTCCAACAAGTGTTTCCAGTGAACTTAATTTCCCTGCTAACGTGGGATCTACTCCAGTTGTTACAGGAGCGTCCACTTTAAGTTGGGCCATTTTTAAAAGGGCTGTTTCTAAGTAAATTTTCGTGTGATGTGAAAAACGCATTTCCTGTTGTGTTTTCGCCAAAATATCGATAAACCCGTAAAGTGTGTCTGCCTCAAAGTTTTGGGCAAGTTCTACAAACTTCGATTCAATAGAAATAAACTCTAGCAGTTCCTCTAACGTACCATCCATTTGCAACAATAATAAATCGCGGAAAAATGTAATAAAGTCTTCTGCTAAACGTAACGGTTCTTTTCCATCTGCGATTAAACTTTCAACAATACTTAATACGCGCGCTACATCTTTTTCTTTTAATAAACAAGCAATATCATAAAATGCATCTTGGCTAACCGAACCTGTCACAAGTAATACATCTTCCAATTGAATGGACTCATTACTAAATGACACAACTTGATCTAATAAACTAAGGGCATCACGCATACCACCAGCTGCTGCTTGGGCAATCACTTTAAGTGCCTGCTCATCATAGTCCATTTGGATATCCTCAAGGACAATTTTCATTCGCTCGACAATATCTATAGAAGATAATCGTTTAAAATCAAATCGCTGACAACGGGAAATGATCGTTGCAGGGAGTTTATGTGGTTCCGTCGTTGCCAAAATAAATACCGCATGTTCAGGAGGTTCTTCCAATGTTTTTAATAAGGCATTAAACGCACTCGTAGACAGCATATGCACTTCATCAATAATATACACCTTAAAACGCGCGTCTGCCGGTGCAAAACGAACCTTCTCGATAATATCGCGCATCTCTTCTACTCTTGAATTGGAAGCTGCATCAAATTCGATGACATCCGTGTGTGATCCTTCTGTAATGCTTTTACATGTAGCACATTCATTACACGGCTCGCTAGCAGGTGCATTTTCGCAATTTAACGCTTTTGCGAAGATTTTTGCTGTACTCGTCTTCCCGGTCCCTCGAGGTCCAGAAAATAAATAAGCATGTGTTGTTTTATTCCCGAGGAGAGCATTTTGAAGGGTTCTTTTCACATGTGTTTGACCTGACATTTCACGAAATGATTGTGGTCGATAAACACGATAAAACGCTTGATATGTCAACCTTTCCCTCTCCTTTATCATTAAAATTTTATACCTTTATTATAGCATATCCTTAACTGAAATATATTTTGAAATACGTCTAATTGATTCGATAGAAAGGCTACTATTTATTATTTTCTACTAAAAAACGCACTCATCTCTAATGATGAATGCGTTTGAATTAGCAATTTAATGCCGTGCACCTTTCTTCGACTGCCGCACATAAGCGTTACTTCTGTCGCTAGCTCAAGTTAGGCGACCCTGCGGCACATGAGTGATACCACTTAATGCTGCTTCCTTCCGGACCTGACATGGTTCATGGGTACTTATTGCGCAGGACCCAACCGTCAACACTGCGTGCAAAAGGCAGACCAAACAATACGGACAGCCTAAGAAAGGAATTCAATCTTGCTAGAGCGGATTGCAAGTTACAGGGCACCGCTACCTCCCCATCTAGCACGGCACTACCTAGTATACTAAGCGCCTACTAAAAATGCAATAAGTTGCCTCCACAATTTTTAAAAAATTATTATTGACTTATATCTTTTCATATGATAACTTTATACATGTTGAAAAAATGATATTACCAATTTGGAGGTATACCCAAGTTCGGCTGAAGGGATCGGTCTTGAAAACCGACAGGCGGGTAACACCGCGCGGGGGTTCGAATCCCTCTACCTCCTCCATTTTAAATTTCACCGTTACTAGTCGTAACGGTTTTTTCTATTTTATAAACACAAAAACGCACTATATCTTAAAAGATATAGTGCGTTTTTGTGTTTATATGCATTCTTTTCTTGTAAAATGAAATACTTAATACTATGTAGTAAAGGCGGTTTTTTTTTGGAAACAACACAGCCTCTCACAAAAATAACGAATACTATTTTAATTATGTTAGCCATTGCACTACTAACTGCCATTGGTAGTGAAGTAAAAATTATGCCTTTTGACAATGCGCCATTTCGATTCGGACTTGGCAGTATTATTTTCTTTTTCGCTTTGTTAATACGCCCAGTACCACTCCTGCCAACAGGAATTATTACAGCGATTACAGTTATTACTTGGCGCACTGGATTTAATTCGCTACAAAATGAACATACTACTTTTGCTTCATTCATTGAGTATATACCTGCTGGCCTCTTTTATATTGTATTTGCGCTATGCTTACGTGTTATCCCATTTGAAAAGATTAAAAAGCACCCGTTCCTTTTAGGCTTGTGTGGCATGTCATTTGAGGTCATCGCTAATACATCCGAACATATTGCACAAGCTATCCTATATGCACCACAGTTAAATACGTCGAATTCCCTTTTATTGTTTGGATTAGTTGGATTTTTACGAAGCTTTTTTGTTGTAGGTTTATATAGTGCCATCACACTTTCCGAGCAAAAAAAACAACTGCAACAATTAATGACTATCCAATCCGGGTTATTCGTGGAAGCGCTTTATATTAAAAAATCAATGGAGCACGTTGAACAATTAACTGCAAATAGCTATCAACTTTATAAAAAGTTAAAAACAATTGATTCGAATTTAGGGAAAGAAGCTTTATTAATCTCTCAAGAAATCCATGAAGTAAAAAAAGATCAGGAACGGATCTATGCTGGCTTATCAAAAATTACCAACAAAAAGTTAACTGATGCCTTTTTACTATCTGATTTACTTAGTTATATTGTAGAAGCAAATCAAAACTATGCACAGCTCCTAAAAAAGGATATTCATTTTAAAACACTTTGCTCAAATGATTTTAAAACGAAGGAGCATATTGCCTTATTGGCCATTTTAAATAATTTAATGGCCAATGCAATCGAAGCAATTGAACAACAGGGCGTCATTACATTAGCAGTGAATATTCATTCTGATATCACTGAATTTATCGTAGAAGATTCAGGAATGGGTATAGCCAAACATCTTTTACCTGTTATTTTCGATGTCGGCTATACTTCAAAATTTAATACATTAGGCAATGCATCAACAGGTATCGGACTATCACATACGAGTACAATTATTGAAAATTTACATGGTTCTATTACAGTCACAAGCGAAGTATTAACACGTTTTACTGTACGAATACCGACAATTTTTTTACGTGAGGAGGAAAATTAACAATGCGCTATTTTATCGTTGATGATGATCGCGCTAGTCGCGCAATGTTAGCTGCTATTATAGATGAATTTGAATTAGGTACGGTTATTGGAGAGGCAAATAACGGCGTAGATGCTATCCCACAAATCCTCATGATGCAGCCAGAATTTGTTTTAATTGACCTATTAATGCCTCATCTGGACGGGATTGAAACAATTGATCATCTTCATCAAAATGGATTTGAAGGAAGCTTTATAATGATTTCTCAAGTCGTCAATAAGGAAATGGTAGCAGAAAGTTACGAAAAAGGAATCGAGTTTTTCATTCATAAACCTATAAATAAAGTCGAGGTACAAATGGTGCTAAAACGGACGGAAGAAAAGCATCGTTTAAAAAATTCAATTATGGCCATTCGGCAATCTCTTACGAACTTTGAAGTGCCTGATGTTAAAAATACAAAAAAAACATCGCGCGACCATATTCAATCAATTTTAAATGATATGGGGATCGTTGGAGAGATTGGAAGTGAGGATATCATTCAAATTATTGAACAATTGCTCATTGATAAGCACAAAATCGCACCTCTTCCACCATTGAAAGAAATTTACGAAAAAGTGGCTATGCTCACTAAAAATACACCTGATGATGTTTTAAAAGAAAGTAAAGCAATTGAACAACGTGTGCGACGTACGATTTTGGCAAGCATGATTAACTTAGCGAATCTCGGCATCGTCGATTATACAAATTCCGAATTCGAATACTATACACCACGCTATTTTGACTTAACGGATATCCGATACTTAATGCAACAAATAGAAAATAATGGACAACGAAAAGCAAAGGTCAACATAAAAAAGTTTATCCAGGTTTTATATTCAGAAATAATTAGTAAAGCAGATTAGTCGGATTTTGTCGGATTCTGTATTTATCTTATAGAATTGGTTTAGGCTAGTCCTAAATCTAATTTTATTAGGAGGAACTATATGTTGAAAAAGTTTAAACTTAGCTTAGCCGCGCAAATTTTAATCGGTTTAGTTTTAGGAATAATTGTAGGTGCTGTATTCTATGGAAACGCTAACATACAAACATACTTACAACCTATTGGTGACATTTTCTTAAACTTAATTAAGATGATTGTTGTACCGATTATTATTTCGACTTTAATTGTCGGTGTCGCTGGTACTGGTGACATAAAGCAATTAGGTCGTCTTGGCGGAAAAACGCTTATTTATTTTGAAGTTATTACAACAATAGCTATTATTGTTGGTTTATTAGCAGCGAACATCTTCCAACCAGGTGTTGGTATTGATATGAGCCAATTAGAAAAGTCAGATATTTCTGCGTATGAAGAAACATCTGCTCAGCAAGAAGATCAAGGTCCATTGCATATTTTAGTTGATATTGTACCGAGTAACATTTTCGATGCAATGGTTTCAGGCGATATGCTTGCGATTATCTTCTTCTCTGTCATCTTCGGTCTTGGTGTTGCCGCGATTGGAGAACGAGGTAAGCCTGTTCTTGCATTCTTCCAAGGAACCGCCGATGCGATGTTCTGGGTGACAAACTTAATAATGAAATTCGCTCCATTTGGCGTATTTGCATTAATTGGTATTACCGTTTCCAAATTTGGGTTATCCTCACTTGTCCCACTTGGAAAATTAGCTCTCCTAGTTTATGGGACAATGATCTTCTTTGTTATCGTTGTATTAGGGACAACGGCGAAAATTTTCGGCATTAACATCTTTAAATTAATTCGTATGATTAAAGACGAGCTATTACTAGCATTTACGACGTCATCATCTGAAACTGTACTACCTCGCCTCATGGAAAAAACAGAAAAAATGGGTGCACCAAAGGATATTGTTTCATTTGTTATTCCAACTGGTTACTCATTCAATCTGGATGGTTCAACACTTTACCAAGCAATTGCAGCGCTCTTTATTGCACAAATGTACGGTATTGATTTATCAATCATCGAACAAATTACATTAATGCTTGTGTTAATGGTAACGTCAAAAGGAATCGCAGGTGTACCAGGCGTTTCATTCGTTGTACTGTTAGCCACATTAGGTACTGTTGGTATTCCGGTTGAAGGTTTAGCATTCATCGCAGGTATTGACCGTATTTTAGATATGGGACGTACAGTTGTAAACGTTATTGGGAATACAATTGCTGCTCTTGTTATGGCGAAATGGGAAAAACGCTTTGATGAAAAGCAATTTGCTGAATATCAAGCAACTTATTTAAAATAATTTAGTAAAAGGACATCGCTTAGCAATATCGAAAACGTAGATGTCTAAAATGAAAAACGCATCATTCCAATTTTTACGTTGGAATGGTGCGTTTTTCATGTAAATTTGCTGAATCAAGTTAACACTTTCGCCAAATATGCACGAATTGATTGCTCACCGTTATGTAATGCTTGTTGTTCACGCACCTCGTCCTTTGCAACCTTTTCCTCTGCCCCTTGGATTACCTGCTCAATATCTGCTTGTGGGATAATGACAATCCCATCAATATCTCCAATAAGGTAGTCGCCCGATTGGACAACGACACCACCTAAGGAAATCGCTCCCCCTACTACACCGCCACCATGTTTATTGCCCGCTGCAACTGTTGTCCCTAATGAAAATATCGGAAAGTCAATGGCCCTCGCTGCTGCTAAATCACGAATTACACCATCTACGACAAAGCCTTGTACACCTACACCTTGTGCAAGCTGCATAACAAAATCGCCAGCAACCGCACGATTCGTATTACCCTTTGCATCAATTACTAAAATATCCCCTTTTTCCGCCTTACTAATCGCCTCTAGCACCGCCCCATTTTCCCCGTCTGGCAAGCGCACTGTTACTACACGTCCCGCTATTTTAAAGTGATCAGCTAACGGCTTAATCGATGCATCCACATTTGTGTGTCCCCCTGTTGCATCAGAAATTGCCGTTGTTGGTAGTGCGAGTAAGCGTTGTTCTAACATTGTTACTGTCGTCATATTTCCATCCCCATTTCATATGCTTTTACAAACCCCAAAATTTGTAATTACCTCTTAGCATAATAGATAACTCTTTTTCATTGCAATATTTTTCTGAAAATTCCGTTACAACATTCTCCTTTTGGGGAATACTATTTACATATAAAAGGGGGCTCATGTATGAACAATACACTAATTCAACAGTCAATTAATGACGCTGGCATGCCTATTTATAAAATGACTACTTTCGATATTGATGTCGTCGCCCGATTAACAGGGGGGATTGCGCCTACTATTGCTTATTTCCATAAAGAAAAAGAAGTAACCGATGATATACGCGCCATCCGCTTTCATTTTGATAATCCCGCCTCTTATATTGAAGATTATAATAAGTTCCAATCCATGCTATTCGAAAAAGAGCAGCGGGCCATCAATGAATTGTATGAATCATTCAGTATCAAACCAAAAAATATGTCCAGTGGCATGCAGCTTATATGGAGTTTCTTTGTTTTTCTGCTCATTACCGTTCCACTTATACTCGCTGTATTTATATTAAAATGAGCGAATACCTTTTCGAATAACGCAAAAAGGTATTTTGAATGTGAGATCAAAATACCTTTTATTCAAGCTATATTACTTTCTTAAATGACTCGTTTGTGCCAGCATATGACCAATCCGTGCCACAATATGATCCACTTGCTCTGGGTTTTCCATTAAATCATAATCATTAATATTTATACGCAGCACTGGACAAGCATTGAAGTCGTTGATCCAATTTTCATAGCGACTATGCATCTCTTCCCAATATACATGTGGTGTTTGTTGTTCCATCTCACGCCCGCGCTCTTGAATTCGTCCAATGACATCATCCATTGGGCCTTCTAAATAAACAAGTAAATCGGGATGAGGGAAATAAGGGGTCATTACCATCGCGCCAAATAAATTCGTATACGTTTCGTAATCTGTCGGCGTCATTGTCCCTTTATCATAGTGCATTTTTGCAAAAATCCCCGTATCTTCATAAATTGAACGGTCTTGAATAAAACCTCCACCATATTCGAAAATACGCTTTTGCTCTTTGAAACGCTCTGCTAAAAAATAAATTTGTAAATGGAAGCTCCATTTCTCAAAATCCTCATAAAATTTATTTAAGTAAGGGTTCGTATCTACCTTTTCAAAAGATGTCCGGAAATGTAACGCTTCTGCTAACGCGTTTGTCATCGTGGATTTTCCAACACCGACTGTTCCTGCAATCGTAATAACTGCATTTGCTGGGATATTGTATTTCTCTCGTAAATTCATGATTACCGCAAACTCCTTTGTTGCAACTTTTTTTCAATAATTTTTAGTATATTTTGCAAATCTGCTTCATTTTTCACAAAATCAAGCGCATCCCCATCGATATGAATAACAGGTATTTCTGGGTGCATTTTCTCAAAGCGACCAATAAATTCATGGTAATCCTCTGATAGTTGCTCCATATAATCACGTGAAATATTTTTCTCAAATTCACGACCGCGCATGGCAATTCGCTCCATCACTTTATCAAGGCTCGCATGCAAATAAATGACCATATTCGGTCTTGGCATATCTTTCGTCAAGATGTTATAAATGGCCTCGTACTTTTCATATTCAGTCGGCTTTAATGTTCGTTTCGCAAAAATTAAGTTCTTAAAAATATGATAATCCGCTACGACTGAACGTTGCTTCTCTAAAATATGATTAACATCCGAAAGTTGCTTGTAACGATTGCATAGGAAAAACATCTCTGTTTGAAAGCTCCACTCATCTATATCCTCATAAAACTTCCCTAAAAACGGATTTTCATCCACAATCTCTTTTAATAAATGGTATCCAAACGCCTCTGATATTGCTTTTGATAACGACGTTTTGCCCACACCAATCGGACCTTCTACTGTTATAAATGGCTCAGACACTAGAAGTCCCCCTTCTCTATATAGTCAGTGCTTTTCATTCTATCATAGTGAATAGGCGACAACAAAAGAATTCAATTTGTAAAAGTACATATCCTATTTCCTTTAATTTTTAGCCTGCATTTCAAAGCCATGCTACAATTAACGAAAAGGAGCAATTACACATGATGATAAACAATAAAGACCAATATTATATGGAAGTAGCACTAGAAGAAGCAAGGAAAGCAGCTGCGCTAGGAGAAGTGCCAATCGGTGCAGTCATCGTCTATCAAGATGAAATTATTGCACGTGCACACAATTTACGAGAAACATCACAAAATGCATTAACGCACGCAGAAAGTATGGCAATTCAGGAAGCTTGTAAAAAAATCGGGAGCTGGCGCTTAGAAGAGACGACCCTTTACGTCACACTGGAGCCTTGCCCAATGTGTGCTGGCGCTATATTACAATCACGAATTCCACGCGTTGTGTACGGCGCACGTGACTTAAAAGCGGGCTGCGTTGATTCGTTGTACCGACTGTTAAACGATGCGCGATTTAATCATGAATGTGAAGTAACAGAAGGCGTTTTAGCAGACGCATGTGGACAAATTTTAACTGACTTTTTCCGCGCATTGCGTGAACGGAAAAAAGCTGAAAAACGATTAAGAAAAGAATAACTACTAAAGCATACTTAATATTAGATGGTGATAATTCACAACTCTTCTTCCCCCATCAATAGGAGGCTTTCTATGAACGGATTTACATTATTCGACACCACTCATATTATGTGGCTTGCTAGTATATTACTTGTATTAATTTTTCTAATATATCTTTATAAGTTTTCTAATATAGTAAATCAACAACTTTATTTGAAATTTATTTTTTGGCTATTACTTTTATTAGAATGCGCTAAGCAACTCTTTTTACTTGTCCAAGGGAGCTATTCCTACTGGAGTCCGCCACTGCATTTATGTGGGCTCGGCATTTTCATCACAGGTTGGCATGCTTATTTGGGAAGTCGGACGACTGCAACTTTACTGTATGCTTTAACACTTCCTGGTGCTGCCATTGCACTCCTTTTTCCAGGTTGGACAGCTGATCCAGTAGGGAGTTTTCTCCATGTGCACAGTTTCTTATTTCACGCATTACTGCTCGCTTTTATTATCCCATTACTCGTAATGGAGCAACTTGATTTACGATGGCAAGATTTATGGAGAGCGGTCGTATTTTTAGCACTCACTGTACCACCCATATATATATATAATAGCTACTTTCAGACGAATTTTATGTTTTTAAATCGGCCTGTTTCAGGTACACCGCTACAATGGCTTTTTAGTGCATTCCGCGCATCTGGCTATTTAGCTAGCTTAGCATTCGTTCTATTAATCTATTGGTGCATAGCATACGCACCGTTACTCAAACGAAAAGAGCTATAATGCCTTTTCAAATACAATTTTATGACGGCCCTTTGCATCGGTAAATGTTGAGATGATTTCAAAGCCTGCTTTTAAATTCACAATTAGCATTGCTTTCTTTTCATTGCGACCATATGTGCGAACGCGGCTATAACCATGCTTCTTGCACCATTCATGCTGTGCTGTCATACATTTCATTGCAACACCACGTTGTTGAAATTGTGGGTGAACCCCACCAAGCCAACTATAAAATACCCCATCTGGCTGCTCATATCCCAATTTGAACCCTGCAACAATGCCCTCTTCCAAAGCAATGACAGCTAATAAATTTAACTTTTGCTCGAGCTTTTCTCCCTTCAAAATTGCCCCATCAAAAACTGCTCGATGTACTTGTTGAATACCGTCTAAAATAGATTTTGGTATTTCTTGTTGAAATAACTGGATTTCCATTTCATTCCCCTTCCTACTGTTCAAAAAAAGGGGTACTCTTTGTAAAAGAGCCCCCTTCTCATTATTTTGCTGAAATGACTTCTACGCCACCCATGTATGGACGTAATACTTCTGGAATGATAACAGAACCATCTGCTTGTTGGTAATTTTCTAAAAGTGCTGCTACTGTACGGCCAATTGCTAGACCTGAACCGTTTAATGTGTGTACATATTCTGGTTTTGCATTCGGCTCACGACGGAAGCGAATATTGGCACGACGCGCTTGGAAATCTTCAAAGTTTGAACAAGATGAGATTTCACGGTACATATCTTGCGCTGGAATCCATACTTCTAAATCGTATTTTTTAGCAGCAACGAAACCTAAATCTGCTGTACACATTTTTAATTTGCGGTAAGGTAAACCTAATAATTGCAATACTTTTTCAGCATGACCTGTTAATAATTCTAACTGCTCATAAGACTCTTCTGGTTTAACAAAACGTACTAATTCGACTTTATTAAACTGGTGCTGACGGATTAATCCGCGCGTATCCCGACCTGCTGAACCTGCCTCTGAGCGGAAGTTTGCACTGTACGCTGTAAAGGCTTGTGGCAACATGTCTACCGTTAAAATTTCATCTCGGTAATAGTTAGTTACCGGTACTTCTGCTGTTGGGATTAAGTAAAAGTCTACTTCATCTTCCTCACGCACCAGTTTGAATACATCCTCTTCAAATTTCGGTAATTGACCCGTTCCTGTTAAGCTATCGCGATTAACGATTTGTGGTGGCAACATTTCTGTATAGCCGTGGTGATCTGCATGTAAATCCATCATAAAGCTAATTAACGCACGCTCTAAACGCGCACCTAATCCTTTATAAAATAGGAATCGGCTACCCGCCACTTTTGCACCGCGTTCAAAGTCCACGATATCTAAATCTTTTGCGATATCCCAGTGTGCTTTTGCTTCAAAATCAAATGTCGGTACGTTCCCCCATTTATAATCTTCTACATTATCGTCCTCTTCCGTTCCTACTGGTACAGATTCATGTGGAATGTTTGGTAAACGCATCATCATATCTTTAAATTCTTCTTCAATTGCATTTAACTCCGTATCAAGCGTTTTAATTTCATCGCCAACTTGACGCATACGTGTTATTACTTCAGTTGCGTCTTCTTTATTACGTTTCATGACAGAAATTTGCTCTGATACTTTATTACGCTCAGCCTTTAATTCCTCTGTTTTAGCAATTAACTCACGACGCTTTTTGTCTAGTGGTTCAAAGTTATCTAAGTTACCTAAATCTTCATTACGCGTCAGAAGCATTTTTTTCACTTCTTCAAAATTATCACGAACACGTTTAATATCTAACATATTTTCTTCCTCCTAAGTCAATTGAATTGATGATTTTTTACGCTTCAATACGTTAGTGTATTAGCGAATTGAACACAAAAAAGCCCTCCATCCCTAATGAAAGGGACGAGAGCTACCCGCGTTGCCACCCTAATTGAATAGAACAAGTCTATTCCACTTACTTAAATAACGACTTTGGTAAGCCGGCCAAGTTAAAAAACTTCAACTTCGCATCTCCAGGACGGATTCACAAGTGTTTTTATCAGCTTCCACCAACCGCTGACTCTCTTTGAAAAAACATACTCACTACTACTTCCTATCATCGAATTCAACTATAAATTTAACCATACTGTACTATATACATCGCATTTTGGCAAGTTTCTGCTAAAGTAATCCGAACAAAAGTGGTTTATGCTATACTTTTCTGACATTGTTCAGTTATTAAAAATATAGTATTTAAATACAGTCAAAAAGGGAGGAATCTTTATGCTTTATTTTCAATTATACAAAGAAAATAGTATTCCACTATATGAACAACTTTATATTGGTATAAAAAATGCCATTTCTAAGCAGCAATTAGCTGTCGGTGTTCGTCTACCATCCAAACGGGAGCTGGCTGATTTTTTTAACATAAGTCAAACAACAGTCGAACTAGCATATGCACAACTTCTAGCAGAGGGCTATATTATGTCTAAGCCGCGTGTTGGTTATTTTGTCGAGGAGATTGATGAGCTTCCGTTTATTGCGAGGGTGAATGCTGAAATCCTTACTACGCCGAAAGAAAGACTTACATACGCAATCGAATTTTCATCTGCTCAAATCGATGAAAATTCCTTCCCTTTTACGATTTGGCGTAAATATGCAAAAGATGTACTCGATACGCCTTTTAAGCATTTATTACAAACCGGTGAGCGACAAGGAGAGTTGGCATTACGAATTGAAATCGCCAACTACTTACATCAATCACGCGGCATTAAATGCACCCCTGAACAAATTGTTATTGGTTCAGGTACAGAGCAACTGCTGCCCATGATTTTAAAGTTATTTGATGATCATGCAAAGTTAGCTCTAGAAAATCCGGGTTACTCACCAATTCATCGAGATCAGCTAAAGCAGCGCGCTATCCCTGTGCCCATTGATACGGATGGACTCATTATTGAGGAATTACAGAAAACGGCGGCAAATTTAGTTTATGTGACCCCTTCACATCAATTCCCAACAGGGGCCGTTCTGTCAGCCAATCGGCGCACACAGCTGTTGAAATGGGCTGCACAAGCACCTGATCGTTACATTATTGAAGATGATTATGATAGTGAATTTCGCTATACCGGAAAACCAATTCCTGCCCTGCAAGGACTCGACCAAAATGAACGCGTCATTTATTTAAGTACATTCACAAAATCACTGATGCCATCGCTGCGTGTAGCCTTTTTTGTGTTACCGCCTGAATTGCTGAAGCGTTATCAAACTGATTTTACGCATTATTCGGCAACCGTCCCTCGGTTTGAGCAACATATTTTAGCAAGCTTTATGAAAGACGGTCATTTTTCAAAGCACTTAAATCGAATGCGCAAAATTTATCGGAAAAAGCATGATAAGTTAATTGAAATTTTTTCTAGCCAGTTTCCTGAAGTCCATATTTCAGGGGATGCAGCAGGGACGCATTTACTCATTTCCGTACCACATCACCAAACTGAACAACAGCTTCATGACATTGCTTTAAAACAGGGAATACACATTGCCCCGTTATCAAACTATACGTTAACTGCAAATCAGTCTCGTGAACGTGTATTTTTATTAGGCTTTGGCAATATTCCACTAACATTATTAGAAGATTACATTCAACAATTAATGATTTGTTGGGGTATTCAAAAAAGGAATTAAAACGGCACAATTTCAATTTCATAGTGGTCAAACCAATAATGCAACTGAATTAAATAGGCGATTAATTGAGGCCCTGCCATCAATTGTCCGAACCATGGAACTGTGAAAGATTTCCCTCCTGATTCAAGAAGCTGATGCAGTTTTTCTTGATTAAATAACTCGTGGAGCACAGATTTTTTGTGATTTAAAATAGTACGTAATTCCTGCTGCACGCCTATTGTATACGCTGGGTGATACGTTTTTGGATAGGGGTTCTTTTTACGATAGACCACATCTCTTGGTAAGATGTCTTCAAAAGCACGTCGTAAAATGCCCTTCTCCATTCCTCCAGCCATCTTCATTTCCCAAGGAATATTCCATACGTATTCCATAACGGTATAGTCTGCAAAAGGCACACGCACCTCGATACTCGCTCCCATACTCATACGATCACTACGCTCTATTAACGTTTGCATGAAATACATATTATTTAAATAAAATAATTGCTGGCGTTTAACTTCTGTAGCATCTCCAACAAAATGAGGCATTTCTTTTACAGTTTGTTCGTAACTATTGTGCATATACTCCGCAACTTTAAGCCGGTCTTGCCAAAGCGGTGTTAATAATTGTTGGCGTTCCTTTGTTGAACGGAGCCACGGGAAGTGTTGCTGTTCCTCTTGCTCATGAAACCAAGGGTAGCCACCAAATACCTCATCTGCACATTCACCAGATAAAGCAACGGTAAAATCACGACCAATTTCCTTACAAAATAAATACAGTGACCCATCGATATCGGCCATACTTGGCATATCCTTCATATATAAAACATCTTTTAATGATTGCACTAGTTGGTCTTGTTTAAGTATGATTTCTTGGTGCTTTGTTTGGAAAGCTTGTTGCATCTTCTCTATCCAGTAGCCATCTTGTGATACTTGAAACGCATTCCCTTTAAAATGCTGGTCATTGCCTTCATAATTGACAGAGAATGTACTTAAAGTTTGATTCGTTTGCGCATATTGCTGAGCTGCAACAGCTGTAATAATACTTGAATCTAGACCACCTGAAAGCATTGTGCAAAGAGGTACATCACTCATTAATTGGCGTTGAATCGCCTCCGTTACAAGGCATCTCACCTGTTCAACCGTATCGGATAAAGAATGCGTATGTGTTTTACTTTGAATATCCCAATAACGCCAACATTTTAGTTGTGACTTTGTTACAGTCATCGCATAACCTGGCTTTAATTCTAAAATATCTTTAAATATACCATCTCCGGGCGTTCGGGAAGGACCTAAGCTTAATAATGCGGCAAGACCTCGATAATCTACTTGAGCCTTTATGTTTGGATGGCTTAAAAGCGCTTTAATTTCTGAACTAAATAAAATTCCATCTGGCAATTGCTTATAAAAAAGCGGCTTTATTCCTAAATGATCGCGGCATAAAAATAAGTTTTGTTGGTCATCATCCCATATAGCAAAGGCGAAAATTCCGTTGAAATAATTTACGCATTGCTCACGCCATTCTATAAATGCAGTTAAAATCACTTCCGTGTCTGAGGTTGTTGAAAATTGATGCCCCTCTTGTAGTAATAAATCGCGCACAGTTGCTGTATTGTAAAGCTCTCCGTTATATACAATCGTCAGACCCTGCTTTGTCATGGGCTGCCCACCACCGCCTAAATCGATAATAGAAAGCCGACGATGTCCAAGCAATGCATGCTCGCTACAATGAATTGCCCCTGCATCTGGACCGCGATGAATTAATGTAGCAGTCATCTTCTTTATATCCTCCGTATGATGGCTTAAATCCTGTTCAAAATTAATCCAACCAACAATTCCACACATATTTTCACTCCCCCCATCCATTACTTTATGAGATAGATAAAAATTGTATAATTTGTCCTAACAAAAAACACATAATTCTCGAGTAGAGAATTATGTGTCTTAATTTTTATATTCTTAGATTGTCCCACCAATAAAACCAAATACACCACTCCATAAGTTACTGAAGAAGTTCCCGATTCCTTGGAAGAATAGTGATGCTTTTCCTGCACGTTCTACGCCTTCTGTTGTCACGACATCTGCTGTAATGCCTGAACCATCAATAAAGCCATAATCTGTGCCCTCTGTACGCTCCACTACAACTTGTCCAACAACTTTACCTGCTTTGACACCTGCTTCTAATTCCTCGACATCTAAAGATAATTTAGGAACGTACAAGTCTTTTTCATTTGTATTAACCATTATCGAAATCGGCTCTTTGACAGCAATATTAACTGCATCTTCTTTACCTTTTGTCACAGCTAATGATTTTTGTTTTTCAAAAATGTAGTTGGCTGGAATAATTTCGTGTTTTGTAAATTGACCAAAACCATAATCAAATAATTTTGCTGTTGCATCAAAACGCGCCTTATAAGAACCGACACCTTTTGAATCCACTGCCTTCATTACAACTGTAATTAAACGCGTATCCCCACGTTTTGCTGTTCCAGTAAAGTTATGTCCTGCAAAGTTCGTTGTCCCCGTTTTTAACCCATCTACGCCTTCATATTTATAAACAAGGCCTGGTAGCATGAAGTTCCAGTTTGGCATTAAAGTTGCATCTGATGTACCTTCACGGAAAACTTTTTTCTCAATCTTAGAAGTTTCTAACACTTCCGGGTGACTCTTCAATAAATTGTAAGCAAGCTTTGCAACCGAGCGAGCTGGCATGACGTTTTCATCATTTTCACCAGTTCCATCAGGATGCATCCCTACTAAATCTGAATTATTTAAACCTGAAGAGTTTACAAATTTATAGTTTTCTAAACCTAACTCTTCTGCCTTTTTATTCATTAATTTTAAAAACTCTTTTTCCGTACCAGCAATTGTTTCAGCAATTGCAATCGTTGCTGCGTTAGCCGAATAAATTACCATTGCTTCATATAACTCTTTAATTGAATACGTACCATCTGCACGTAAAGGAACGTTACTTAATAACCGATTTTGAGAAACTTTATATGTATACTCGTTTACGTTATATTGTTGATCCCACGTTACTGTACCTTCTTTAATAGCATCCAGTAATAGATACTCTGTCATCATCTTCGTCATACTTGCAATCCCAAGTGGTGTTCCTGCATTTTGCTCATATAAAATCTTTCCTGAATCTGCATCAATTAAAATTGCTGCATCCACGGTTAACCCTAAATTTGTCTCCGCATTTGTTGTAGCAGGTGCTATTCCTAACATGCTAAGCAACAACATTGGAATCAATAAAAAACTTAGCATTGATTTTTTGTTTACTTTCTTCACAAGGCTACCTCCAAATAGTTATTAATTTTCTTGTCTTCGTCATTTTATCATATGCCCTACTCAATTGGGGATTCCTTTTCATAAAAAAACGCTACTATCATCATATCTTTGACGATAGTAGCGCTTGAAAGTTTCATGTAATTATTGGATAGAGTAATTTGGTGCTTCTTTTGTAATTTGTACATCATGTGGATGAGACTCACGTAAGCCTGCACCTGTCATTTTAATGAATTGAGACTTCTCACGTAAGTACTCAAGGTCTGGTGCTCCACAGTAGCCCATACCTGCGCGAATACCACCTAATAGTTGATGGATTGTATCTGCTAAAGGTCCTTTGTAAGGAAGACGACCTTCAATACCTTCTGGAACTAATTTTTTCGCATCTTCTTGGAAGTAACGATCTTTAGAACCCTTTTCCATTGCACCAAGTGAACCCATACCGCGGTATACTTTAAAACGGCGACCTTGGAAGATTTCCGTTTCACCAGGAGATTCTGAAGTACCTGCAAGTAATGAACCAAGCATTACGACATGTCCACCTGCTGCAAGAGCTTTCACAATATCACCAGAATATTTAATACCACCGTCAGCGATGATTGTTTTACCTAGTTCACGTGCAATTGATGCTGCATCATAAACTGCTGTAATTTGAGGTACACCGACACCCGCAACTACTCGAGTCGTACAGATTGAACCTGGCCCGATACCTACCTTAACAACGTCTGCACCTGCTTCAAATAAAGCACGAGTACCTTCTGCAGTTGCTACGTTTCCAGCTATAATATCTAATTCTGGGTATGCTGCACGAATATCTGCAATTGTGTTTAAAACACCTTGTGAGTGACCATGTGCTGTGTCAATTACGATAATATCTACTTGTGCTTCTACAAGCTTCGCAATACGTAACATAGTGTCTTTAGAAACACCTACTGCTGCTCCTACTACTAAACGGCCATGCGTATCTTTTGCAGCATTTGGGAATTCAATTACTTTTTCAATATCTTTAATTGTAATTAAACCTTTCAACCTGCCATCTTCATCTACAATTGGCAATTTTTCTATTTTATATTGTTGAAGGATCTTTTCAGCATCTTCTAATGTTGCGCCAACAGCTGCTGTAATTAAGTCCTCTTTTGTCATCACATCATCAATTTTCAAAGAGTAATCTGAAATAAAACGTAAATCGCGATTTGTAATAATACCCACTAATTTTTGATCTTCCATATTATTTACGATAGGAACACCTGAAATGCGGTATTTGCCCATTAAGTGCTCTGCATCAAATACTTGATGTTCTGGCGTTAAGAAGAATGGATTTGTAATAACGCCATTTTCAGAACGTTTAACTTTTTCAACTTCTTCTGCTTGTTCGTCAATGCTCATATTTTTATGAACAATTCCGATACCGCCTTGACGTGCCATAGCGATCGCCATTTTTGCCTCTGTTACAGTATCCATCCCTGCAGAAATCATTGGAATATTTAACTTAATTTTCTTTGTTAATTGGACAGATAAGTTTACATCTTTCGGTAAAACTTCAGAGTGTGCTGGCACTAATAATACATCATCAAATGTTAAGCCTTCTTTAGCAAATTTTGTTTCCCACATTTTTGAAAATTCCTCCTGTTATTAAAGAATATTATTGTAAGGTTATCAACGTGGACCTCGACTGTCAAGAATCTTTTAAAAGTAAAATAATTCGGAAAATTGAACTTTTTTGAAAGTAATATTTTTTCTATCATACTACATTTTTTAACATTAAGAAAAAAATTTGATTTCCCCTTAATTTATATATACTTATTATTTTTTTATTTCTACATCAGCTTTTACTTTCACTTCATATATTGCAATTATTTTGTTAATAACAGTATTTTTGTTTACAAAAAACCCACTGATTTCTCAGTGGGTCTTACTGTGCGAAGCGATGTCCTACTCTCACAGGGGGAAGCCCCCAACTACCATCGGCGCTAAAGA
>NZ_JBNNMF010000039.1:0-20640 GCF_050272495.1 Solibacillus cecembensis
CTTTATTGATACTTTATTTTCAAGATTGACTAAACTGCTCCGTTAGTTCAATAACATAAAGCTACCCCAAAGGCAGCCTTATTCTGCTAAAGCCCTCGTTAGTTTAAGTGAATATATTCACAATCTTTCAGTGGGAAATCGCATTTATTAGTAATTACTACTTCATAACAAATGCGATAATTCCTATTATAATACACAGAATTCCACTTAAAAATTGTCCTATACCTGAAGCTTGTCCCAGTAATATTAAATTGAATATGTTTTTATTTTTCTGTTTTTTTCCAAATAAACCATCATCTGTTTTCATACGATAAAGACCCCAGACTGTTAAAACTATTCCAAAAATAAATAGTATAAAAATCATTTTTCATTCCTCCGTTGTTTTTTTAATATGTGCATCTTAATGAAATGTATTATTTATCATCCTCATCGAAAATAAAAGTTTCTTCAATTGATAAATTAAAAACTGAAGCTATTTTATACGCAAGTAGCACAGACGGATTATACTTTTGTTTTTCTAATGAGATGATTGTTCTAGAAGATACACTTACTTTATCAGCTAATTCTTGTTGCGTTATTCCATATTCTACTCGTAATTCTTTCACTCTATTTTCCATAAATTCCACCTTAATCAAAGGGCATGATTATAATATTTTCTAGAACAAAATTCACTAATTATTAAAGATATTAAAACAATTACTAATGCAGTATTTGTAGGGATTACCACAAAATTAGTTAAAAACATAATAATTAAAATTTCATACATCAAAAAATGCATCGAAGAGTGAGCAACTTTTCCATCAATTAAAATATCTCTTTCATCATATTCCTTTAACATTTCGTTTTCCAACGATTTATTATTACGGGATTTAATATAAGAAATCATTGAAATTAGCAAGATTATTCCGCCTATGAATAACATGGCATAACCAAAATTAAATCCTTCTGATGCATCGAGATTTATTTGAATGAACCCCAATAGTAATATTAAGGTTGCTGATAAAAGTCGCTGTATAAATAGATTTTTCAAATGTACCTCTCCTAACTAAATTATTCTCTTTAAGTGAAGTTCCCTTCATGTGAAGTTAACTTCATAATTCCCTTTTTTAAAACAAATATCAACTGGTAAATAATAGATCTTTAAGTTAAGGAATCTTTCATCATTTGAACAATTTTAGTATTAAGATTGTTCAACTAAACTGCCTCTTTAGTTGAACAAGAGTAAAAAAAGAGATGAATAAAACAAAAAGGGTAACCGATTCGTAAAGAGCCATTATCGAAGAAGACCTTACTAAGCTTTTATTGAATTATAAATGGGTTTATACACAGTATCCAAAGGTTAATTTATGCGTATAATTGTGCCCTTAAAATGGATTGACTCCTGCAGACTATCTCAATAGTATTGACAATTACAGACTATCGCAGTAGTATTAGTGTGTGGCAAACTATTGCAATAGTCCACTTAAGAAAAGGAGCATGCGCGTATGCAAGTTAAATTGTTTGATTCGGAATTACAAGTCATGAATATTTTATGGGAAGAAGGCGATTTGACAGCTAAACAGCTCTCACACATGTTAAACGAACGAATAGGTTGGAATAAAAATACCACCTATACAGTCATCAAAAAATGTATAAAAAAAAGGGCCATTGAAAGAATTGAACCTAATTTTATCTGTCATCCACTCATCAAAAAAGAACAGATACAAGAACAAGAAACGACGGAATTGATTGATAAAGTATTTAATGGTTCTAAATCTTTACTATTCGCATCCTTACTAGACAAGAAAAAAATGACTGCAAGTGAAATCGATAAATTAAAGCAAATTGTTAAAGATCTTGAGTGAGGAATTATGATATGAGTATTTTCAATATGAGTGTAGACGCATCTCTCCTCCTAATAATTGTGCTATTGATGAGGAGGTTAGTAAGAAACAAAGTGCCAAAGCAAACAATTTTAATTCTTTGGGGAATCGTTGCATTTAAACTACTCATCCCCTACTCTTTTTATTCAAAGTTGAGCATACAGCCTATGCTGAAAAACTTATTTGTTACGCCTCACTCAAATGATTCGGAAATTTTACTCAATACAATTGAAATCGTTCAAACATCAAACACGTTCTATCATCAGCTTTTGCTTTTAATGACAAGCGATTTCGTTCAGTACCTTTGGGTATGTGGGGGTATAGGGGTTTTGCTATTCTTTATACTGGCCTATGTTAGATTTTATAAAGAATTTCAAACAGCCATCCCAGTGAAGAATAATGAGTATCTCGATCAATGGCTAAACGATCATAAGTTAAAAAGAACGATTCAAATCGCAGTATCAGATAGAATTACAACCCCGTTAACATATGGGATCCTTAAACCAGTCATCTTATTGCCGAAATCAACAAATTGGGAAGTCGCTGAAAGTATTCAGTTTATTCTCACGCATGAATTAATTCATATTAAACGCTTTGACGTTTTGTGGAAAGTAATTTTAACGATTATGGTAGCTTTGCATTGGTTTAATCCATTAGTTTGGCTAATGTATTTTTTAGTAAACAGAGACATTGAATTGTCTTGCGACGAAAGGGTTATTAGACGGTTTGGAGATAAGGCAAAGTCAGCATATGCACTGTCTCTCATCAATATGGCAGATGAAACCTATACGGTTACGCCGCTTTGTAATCATTTTAGTAAAAATGAGATTGAAGAAAGGATAGTGTCCATTATGACCTTAAAGAAAAAGTCGGTTTTAGGAACAGCATTAGCATGTACATTAGTCATTGGAGGGATGACCGTCTTTGCTGCAACTGGCCAAGAGCCACCAACGCTGAAAGAAGGCAAAGAACGAAATGTAGTTATTGTTACTAATGTACCAAATAGTACGATAGAACCACGCGTAATCTCAACAAATGAAGAGAAAAAACGAAGTGTAGTTACTGATGTATCAAATAGTACGATGGAACCACGTGTAATCTCAACAAATGAAGAGAAAAAACGAAGTGTAGTTACTGATGCATCAAATAGTACGATGGAACCACGTGTAATCGCATCAAATGAAGAGAAAAAACGAAGTGTAGTTAGTGATGTATCAAACAGTACGATGGAACCACGTGTAATCTCGACTAATGAAGAATAAATAAATTACTCAAAAGACTAGTCCTGAAATCCGGAACTAGTCTTTTCATTTACTCCATCGTTATTTCATAATAAAACTCAAATGCCTTCCACTTTGTTACTCTTGCCAAGTCAAACGAAAAGAACGTTTCAAGACGGAGATAGGCGCTGTGTTTTCCAAGCTCTTCTCGATCAGCTAGTAAACAAGGTTTTTAAATTTAAGTTGTGGAAGAAGAGTAAAAAGGATGACTGTCTCCTAAACAATCATTTTATCTCAAACCTCTCATTTACTCTCTATTCCAAAATAAGTGTAACTATTAGTTTTTTCCATTTCCCACCTTATGACTGTATTTTTTTCTTATTGAACTAACCTGCCGCGTTAGTTGAAGAAGAAAATGCACCCAAAGCGATGTTGAAGTGACCCCTAAAAGTTAGACACGGTTATTTCATTTAGGCAGCTTGAGTAAATTGTGTTCGGTATTGCACCGGGCTCAATTTTAATTTTGCCTTAATTCGTTTCGTGTTGTAATAATGTATATATTTTTCTAGCTCTTCTTTAAAGTGCTCGATACTTTCAAATTCTTTTAAGTAAAGGAATTCTGATTTTAGTATCCCAAAGAAATTCTCCATCACTGAATTATCGTAACAGTTGCCTTTACGCGACATACTTTGCACAATGCCTCTTGATTGGAGCGCATGGCGATATTGCTTCATTTGATAATGCCAGCCCTGATCGGAATGCATCAGTAGCTGATGGTCCGCAGGTAAGCGGTCTAAAGCCTTTTCTAACATGTCTGAAACAAGTAAAAATGTCGGTCTAGAGCCAATCGTGTACGTGATAATCTCGCCGTTAAATAAATCTAAAACAGGCGATAAATAAAGCTTCTCGCCAAATAATTTAAACTCTGTAATATCCGTTGCCCATTTTTCATTTGGTGCTTCTGCTGTAAAATTGCGTTCTAAAATATTTGGGGCGATTTCACCAACCGTCCCTTTATACGATTTATATTTTTTCATGCGTACTAAACACCTTAATCCAAGCTCTTTCATGATGCGTTGAACCTTCTTGTGATTTACCTTTTGCCCATGATTCGCCAGCTCATCACGAATATGACGGTAGCCGTAACGACCCTCGTGTTCGTTGTAAATCCCTTGAATGTCGGCCTTTAAATCAGCGTCTCGATCTGGTCGATTCATCTTCTTCACTAGATTATAGTACGTGCTGCGTTTGATTTCTGCGAATGCCACAAGCGCCTTCACCGAGTATTTATGCCTTAATTCATAGATGACCTTTACTTTGTCTTCTTTGGTGATTTTTCCTTGGCTTGAACTAAGGCATTCAACTTTTTTAAATACTCGTTTTCCATGCGTAGACGGTTGATCTCTGCTTGAAGTGCTTCAGGGGAACCTTCTACTGGTGCTTGTTTTGATTGTTTGTTCGTTTCTTTTTTCATGGATAAACGCCCCTTTTTCTTTGGCTGAAGGGAATCTTCTCCTAAAGTTTCGAATTGTTTTTTCCAATTCTGTATCGATGAGGCACCTGCAATATTAAAGAACGCAGCTGTTTCATTAAAGGACGTACCATGTTCAGCCATATAGTTAAGTACGTCTAGTTTAAATGCTTTTGTATAGTTTGTATATCGTCTGACAAAAACCTCTACGCCATTGTGCTGATATTGTTTCACTAAACCTAATAAATAACGATGTGAAATACCGAAATCCGCAGCGACTGTTCTTGAACTTTCCTTGCCATTTACATATCGTTGAACCGCTGCTAATTTATCTTCAGGACTCATTTTAGCCATAGAAAAACCGCACCTCCTTGTTAGATGTGTCTAACAAATGGGGTGCAGTTGATGTTTGGGCACATTTTGAAATGTTTGTTACACTAAAGCCCCCGTTTACCTAAATATAGGTAATCATAAGCCCATAAGCTGCTATTCCTAAAACGCCTAACAAAATAAATACAGCACTTTTTATAAAATCTGTCATGTTCTGACGTTTGGTCCGTTAGTTGAAGTATAACCTTCCCAAACCATCGTTTGGTAACATTGCATAAAAGACTGTTACTCCACAATATGGTCCGATTGTTGAACACAAGTTTAAACTAACCTGCTTCGTTAGTTGAAGTGCAGTTCTACAAAATCTTTATAGTAATATAAATATCCAATAAAAAAATCAAACTTTACAAATTACCAATCTTTTTTATAAATAATCAATCATTTTACAAAGCTACAAAATTGTACATTTTTTCACTTTGAGTATTATAAACTTCTTAAGTTGACAAATATGGGGTGATACCTCAATTAGGGAATGTGCTAGTATTAGTCATGAATAATTCCAATGGACTTTCCAATTGTAATGAAAGTGAAACTCCATAAAAAAGAACCAATCGCAGAAAATGTAATAAACGTTTTTAATTCCATTTTACTGATTCCTGCAAAACAACAGATTACCTGCCTAAAACCAGGAATGAAGTATCCGAAAATAAGTGAATACGCCCCGTATTTCTTCATCCAGCTTTCTACTTTCATCACTCTCTTTTCTTTCAGCCCTATCCATTTTCCATACTTAACTATTAAAGGACGACCAGCTTTTCTCCCAATTATATAACTAATCGTCACCCCTATAAAGGCTCCTGCAAAACTAATAAAAATAGCCAGTTCATAATTCAGCACATGAATATTTGTAAAATAACCAACAATCATCAATAGAACTTCATCGGGTATCGGAATACCAAAGATTCCAAGAACCAATACAAAAAAAATTGCTAGATACCCATAAGATGCTATTAAATCCTGAATTATTCCCATCCTCTTGCCTCTGGATTTTCAACTGTAAGTTTTTTAAAATGTGGAAACTTAACTTTGCTCACCATCAAATATGAAAGCCCACATGTTGCTAAAGCTAATACGATTGAGTTATTGCTACTCATGAAACTTAATAAAACAAGAAGTATTCCTGCGAGTGGAATCGGCATTCCAATGAATGTTGGAGAATCGCTTTGATGAATATTAAATCTAGATAGGCGAATCATTCCACAAATGCCAAATGTCAGCGTACACAAAATCCCAATATACGAAAGACTATGCAATGCTACATTGTAAGCGAGTATAGAAGGAGCCACACCAAACGTGATTAAATCAGCAAAAGAATCAAGCTCTTTCCCGATATCCGAAACGGCGTTTAGCTTCCGTGCGACCATACCATCGAAAAAGTCAAAAAGCATACCAACAAAAATAAAAATTGCTGCAGCATAGATATCATGAAATAACAAAGAGTAAATTGCAAGAAGTCCGCAAATAAAGTTTCCAATTGTAATCATACAGGGTATAAGTTTCACAGTATAATAAACCTCCAATTAATTCAAATCAACACAATGGATAAAAAACAGTCTTACAGTTCCACCTTGAATAATAGAGACCTGATCACGTTTCATTTCTCGACTTCTCAACAAACTGCTAATTATATTGTGAAAGGTATTTAAGTAAACAGTAAAATTAAGTACAACTTTTAATTCTTCATATATCAACATCTTTTTCTATAAGAATCATTGATGTGAAATAAATCTCCAAAATACTGTTCAAGAGGCTTCTAATTTTTCACATAGAATAGATTCCAAATTAATTCTTGTTTTGAACAAATAAACGTTTCAATTTTTCCCGGAAACGAATGACTAACATAATAACTGCAATTACAATAACGCCAAAAATGATCTCCCCTATGTGTTGTCCCATCGTATTAAAGATATATTGCAATTTTTCACCTAACAAGTGACCCCCAATTAAGAAGAAAGATACCCAAAACAAAGCACCTGAATAAATTATGATTGCAAAACGGCGAAATGATAAATTGATTATTCCTGCAAAGTATCCAGTAAAATGACGTACACCTGGAATGAAGAATCCAATGAAAAGCAAGAAGTATCCATATTTATCAAACCATATTTTCGTTAAATCAATTTTTTTTTGAGTTAAAAACACATATTTTCCATACTTTTGTACAAACGGCATTCCAAGTTTATTACCTAGAAAGTACTGAATTGTTATCCCAACACTTGTCCCAATAAACGATAGCAAAATTAATATCAGAAGGTTTAAATCCCCCGTATGTGCTAAGTACCCTGCATAAACTAATGTTGGCTCTCCCGGAAATGGAAGAGCAATATATTCTAACATCAATCCAACTAATACGACATAGTATCCATATTGTTGAAATAACTCATTTAACCATTCCATGACATCTCTCCAAGGTAACTATTTTCTTAATAGATTTTCCATATTCTTAACAATCAAATTTGGCGTTGCCCAATCATCACGATCGAAATCTTTTGCAAATTTCTGCTCCATCTGTAATTAATCCATAGCTTCTTTTGTTAGTATTTTTAGAACTTTAGCAAATTGCTCCATTTCCTCTGCGGTACATTTTTTTTTCAAATTTATAATTATATTATTAATATAGTTATCATTAATACAGTAATACTTCATAAATTTATCTGTTACTTGAAGGTAATATACACGTTTATCTTTTTCATCATTGAATTTTTTAAGATAGCCTTTTTTAATCAATTTGTTAATTCTATATGTTACGTTCGGCTGTGATATATTAAAAAACTCTGAAAGTTCGCTATAAGTGGGATTTTCTAAAAAATATACAACTTCAAGGCATGCCATTTCTGCAGTACTTATATTTTCAATCTCTACTGTTTGGCCGTGAGCTGCCTTTTTATAAAAATTCATAGTAAGTTTCATATAAAAATCCTCAAAAAGTTCATTCAACACATTTTATCGCCCTTTCCGCATTAAACTTAAAATATTTTAATTAAAATTATTTAAGTTTATGTTAAAATAAATAGCTTTCATTGTCAAATCGTATAGAAAAATAATTAATTACTATAAAAAGATTGTTTTATGACAATTCCAAGTTAATGATATCTAGCAAAGAGAATAAAAAGTAATTATTTATTGTTCCCCAATAACCGGCACCGGGTGCAAATACATCCCCGACAATCATCTACAATTCAAAAAGCTGTGCCGAAAGTCCAATAAAAATTGGATTTTCGGCACAGCCATATTTATTAATAAATAAATTAAACTAATTCTAAACACACGACAGCTTCACAGTATGTCGAGTGTATGTAGCAGCACATGGGTGTTGGTGGGTTTAAGTAAGTGGATAGGTCCTACCATAGTAGAACCTATCCTTTTTAATTGTCTTT
Source organism: Solibacillus cecembensis (assembly GCF_050272495.1). Lineage (NCBI taxonomy): Bacteria > Bacillati > Bacillota > Bacilli > Caryophanales > Caryophanaceae > Solibacillus > Solibacillus cecembensis. The sequence goes on from NZ_JBNNMF010000039.1 coordinate 8,321, forward strand.
AAATAGTTCTTTCTTCAACTTAACGCCCCCGCCATACATGTAGCGCAAAATCAGCGCTACACCACAGAGAATGAAGGATTATGACGTTCTTTCATGGGAGTTGAAGTGTAATATTTCACAAACTATTAGCTGGATTAACTAAACTAATCCTCTTCTATTAGCATTTGAATCTGACAACTATAGTTTTCTGTATCAAAGAAATCATTGAACAATTCTACTTCAATACAGCTTTTAACATTTATATTATTTACTTTTATATAATTAAGTATTTTGTTTATATTTCCCTTCTCGTCATCCTTGCTATAAGCTAAAGTTAAATACTTTCCCTTAGGTAATATCATTACACTATCATCAACTTCTATATTATTTGGTTTAGTCCATTAAATACATATTTCGGTTCTGCATCCCCATTACTATTAAAATGATATATTATTCCTCTCTCCATAGTCATCTTAAATTTTTTATCTGTTATAACCTTATCTAAATCAGAATAAGAAAGTAATTCCTTTAAGCTGCCTACTTCTTTACATGGAGCAAAAATTACATAACGCTCTTCTAAAACTTCGATATTTATTTCACTATTATTTAATATATCCTTAGAATACTCTACAAAAGTATTAATATCATCAATATTTTTAATTACTTCTTTCATCTTATTTATATTTTCTTGTGCTTCATATTTTTTTATTTTTAGAAACTCTAATAGCTCATCAGTATTACATTTCTTAAAAACTTCTTGAAGTTCCGCTATGCTAACCCCTATAACCCTGCACCCTTTTATAATATCTATAGAAATAAACTGATCTATGGAATAGTATCTAAAACCAGTTGACTCGTCGATATATATAGGAATAAGAATACCTACCTTATGATAATATCGTAAAGCTTTTATTGTAATTCCTTTGATTTTAGCAACTTCTCCAATAGAAAATAAATTTCCCACCACAATCACCCCCTTATGTTCCCACATGTTTCATTGTAGACTCTACCCTTAGGGGATATTTTATTATATCTATAGGCTAGTAACAATAACTTTAATGAATTGAAAGGATAGTGTTTAAAGGTGAATAACTTAACGTATAGAGAGTTAACGAAAAAAGATTATGAACGTGTTAAAGAATTGATTTGTGATGCATTTGGATTTGATGATTTTATTGTGGATAAGAAATTTTTAGATTCAATATTAAATATTTATCTGCATGGTTGTATCTTAGAAAGTTCCTTTAGTAAAGTTGCTGTGAAAGATAACAAGGTTATTGGTGTTATTTTAGGTAGTACAAAGAAGGATAAGAATCGCCTTCCTAAGTCTCATAGTGTTTTAGTCACTGCCTCTGCATTTTTCAAGATAATGCTAACTAACAAAGAGAATAAAAAAACATTTAAAGAATTTATAAAAATTCAAGAAATTTATAAAGAAATTATCCAAGGAAAAGAGGACTCTTTTCAAGGTTGTGTACAACTATTTATTGTATCTGAAGAATCAAGAGGGCTTGGTGTTGGCAAGGCTTTGATTCATAATTTATCTAATTATATGCAAAGTATGGAGGTAGAATCTATGTATCTATATACAGATACTAGATGTAACTATGGATTTTATGATAGCCAAAACTTTAAACGTTTAAATGAAAAGGAAATAGATTTGGATTCAAGCCAAGAGAAATTTAAAATATTTCTATATGGTTTTGACTTCAATTAAGTATAAATATTTTCACAGAAAATCGTATCACTTACTTATGATACGATTGGAAAAACAAACACCTTGTTAGGCTAACTTGCTGCGTTAGTTTATCAAGAAAAAGAACCGTCTATGCAGGGAACTGACCCATAAAGTGAGACAAATATAAACGCCTTTAAGTTGAAAAACGGGTATTGTATACCTATAAACAACTTGGAGGTAACCCTTTATTTTTCGTAATAAAAATCCCATAATTCTCTCTTCTCTTATTATAAATTTAATGTAGTATAATATTACAAAATATGAATTACTCAATATATCCAAAGTTATTAGTATATGGGGCTTTTGGGACTTTTGGGATAGTTGAACCAATGGAGGAAATTATTTTGAAAAACTTTTCAATTAAAAAGAAAATTCTAACTCTCATTACGTCCGCTGTTATTTTTTTGCTAATTATTTCAGGTGGTGGTTTTTACTACATAAACGATATGGCAGAAAAATCCAGCGAAATGTACGACGAATCACTTTTGCCAATTCAATATATCGGACAAATTCGAACTGACATTCGTGCGATGGATTCTTTCGTTTTAGAGCTCATGATTACTACGGATGCAAATCGTAATGCCGACCTACAGACAAACATCTCAGATAGGGCTGAAAGTATTAAAGACTCAATCGTGAAATTCGAAGCCTCTTACAATGGAATTGAAGATGAACAAAAACTGTTAGAATCTCTTAAATCTAATACCGAGGGTTATTTGAGCGCAATGGCAGATGTTATTGATTTGGCTAGTCAGAACCAAAACGACGAAGCCTATTCTATGTACACCACAACTTTAGCTGATTTTGGTGAGAATATGGCAAGTGATGCACGCAATATTATGACTCTATGTTCTGAAGGTGCCGAACAGCTGAATGAAGCAAATAAACAAAGTCTATTCACTACTATGCTTATTTCTGCCATTCTCTCTGTTGTAGCTATTATTTTCTTTATTACATTGGCAACATGGATTGTACGTTTAATTGTAAATCCAGTTAAAGAGTTGCAGGTTAATATGTTAAAGGCAGGCGACGGTGATTTGACTGTGCAAGGTACCTATTCATCCAAGGATGAAATCGGTCAATTAACTCAATCTTTTAATTCGATGATTAATAATATTCGTAATACGGTAACAAAAGTCACTGAAACTGCTAATCATGTAGCCGCAGCATCTGAAGAATTGAATGTTAATGCAGCAGAAACTACAAAGGCAACAGTGATGGTTGTGAATACGATGGAAACTATCGCTCATGGATCAGTAGAGCAACTAAATAATGTTTCTAACACATTCAATACCGTCAATGAGCTTTCAACAGGTGTTCAACAAGTGGCTGGAAATGCTCAAGCTGTAAGCGAACTTTCAGGAGATTCATTGTCCTTGGTGATAAATGGTATAAATGCAGCGAATCAAATGAATCAACAAATGTTGGACATCACAGAACGAGTAAAAGGCTTATCTGAAGTTGTCGACTTGTTAGGAAAACGTTCTAATGAAATTGGTCAAATTATTGATTCGATTACAGCGATTGCCGAACAAACTAATTTACTTGCTTTAAATGCTGCCATTGAGGCTGCACGTGCTGGGGATCATGGTAAGGGTTTTGCGGTAGTTGCAGATGAGGTCAGGAAACTAGCAGAACAGTCTGCTGTTTCTTCAAACCAAATTGAAGCGTTGATTTCAGAGACACAGAAAGATACTCATAAGGCTGTTGAATCAATGAAGTTAGTAACAACGGAAGTTAAAGAAGGGATTAAAACAACAGAAAATACACGTACAACTTTCGCTTCAATTCAAGGTGCCATTCAAAATGTTACGATGCAAGTAGAAGAAGTATCTGCAGCGGTCGAGCAAATGGCAGCAGGAACTGAAGAAATTGTTGGTAGTATGAATACGATCCACTCCATAACTAAATCCACTACAGCCGGCACAGAGAGTATTTCTGCTAGGTCTGAAGAACAAATGGCATCAATGGAGGAAATTTCATCATCTGCTTATGCACTTGCAAACTTGGCAGAAGAGTTAAGAGACTTGGCAGCTCAATTCCGAGTTTAATATGATTATATAAGTCATATAATTAAGAAGTGGCTAGATCATTTTTTGATCTAAACCGCTTCTTTTCATTGGCATACCTTTTGCTTCAGCCTTTGTTCTGCCGACTTTACCTGAGCTTCAGACCCCATAATCTGTCCATTATGACGCATGCAGGAGTATTAATGGGATAGTTTCAAAATACATGGTTTTGTCATTCCTATCCTCGGTTATAAAGTTAGGATTTCCGTAGAAATCCCTTGTTTTTTCACACATTAATGCTTATAACAAAATTTGTCGCGCTGCTCCGTTAGTTGAAGTATAACCCCCAAAACGGTCGTTTGGGGACCATTTGAAATCCTTGTTGCACTAAAGCCCCCGTTAGCTTAAGTATTTTCTTTCACAAACTTTTACTTGGTCATATTTATTTCTACTTCACAAAAAATCCAATAATCACTGCAATTATTAAGATAATTCCACCCAAAAATTGTCCTATCCCTGAAGCTTCACCCATTAAAAGTAAATTGAATAAGTTTTTGTTTTTTTGATTTTTTCCAAATAAGCCATCATCTGTTCTCATACGATAAATACCCCAAACTACTAAAACTATCCCAAAAATAAGTCCTATAATATACAATTTATATTCCTCCGTTGTTTATTTTATATGTGTATCTTTATGAAATGTGTTATTTGTCATCCTCATCAAAAATAAAAGTTTCTTCAATTGATAAATTAAAAACTGAAGCTATTTTATATGCAAGTAGTACAGATGGATTATATTTTTGTTTTTCTAATGAGATGATTGTTCTTGAAGATACACTTACTTTATCAGCTAAATCTTGTTGCGTTATTCCATGTTCTATTCGTAATTCTTTTACTCTATTTTCCATAAATACCTCCTAATTAAAGGACATGAGTATAATATTTTCTAGATCCGAATTCAATAATCATTAAAGATATTAAAATAATAAATAATGCAATATTTGATGGAATTAGCACAAAATTAGTTAAAAACATAAGAATTAAAATTTCGGGTATCAGGATATACAAGGTGAAGCGAGCAACCTTTCCGTCAATTAAGGCATCTCTTTCGTCATATTCCTTTGCTAATTCTTTTTCTATTGATTTATTCTTTCGGGATTTAATGATAGAAATTGTTGAGAACAATAAAATTATTCCACCTAACAATACTGTGATATAGCCATTATTAAATCCTACTGATGCATCGAGAATTACCTGAATGAACCCAATTACTATTAATAAGATTGATACTAAAAGTCGCTGCATGAATAGATTTTTCAAATATACCTCTCCTAACCAACTTATTCCCCCTTAGTGAAGTTTGTTTCACGTGAAGTTAATTTCATATTAACTTTTTTACTAGCCAATCGTCAAGTGGTTAATAATGGCATTTAAAGTACCAAAATATTTCATCATTTGAACCATTTTAGTTATAAAAGTGTTAAACTAACCTGCTTCGTTAGTTTAATAAAGAAAAAAAGAGCTGCATTATGCAACTCAATGATCTTCAAGTAAAGCCCCCGTTACTTTAAGTACATCTTTTCACAATCTTTTAGGTATTTAAAAAAAGAACCCAGAAAGTAGGGTTCTTTTAATACATCTCTATTTTAAGTCTTTAATTTTTACCAATTCTTCGTCTATTCCACTCATTATGTTAAACGCCCCATCGAATGATCGAAGGATTTCAAACGCTACTTTTTTGCTGTTCCTGTGAGATTCCTGCCGAAAAAGCAAGTATTGCCCCCCAGTCAAAATCTAGTAGATTATTTTTACACATTACTTAAAAAATTAATTTCAATATAACTTTTAGGATTTTCCTTTATTTTGGTGAATTTAACGATAAAATTATTTATAGAAATAAATCCTGACAGAACAGAGCATTTAAAGACAGGTATTTAAAGTGAAATAATTTTACTATTTAATTAAGGAGGAAAAAGCATGTCAGCTTGGTTAGAATCGTTACAAAAAGCAATTGACTATATCGAAGAAAATTTATTAAAAGAAATTTCGATAGTGGACATTGCAAATGAAGCAAACTCTTCTGCATTCAATTTTCAACGAACATTTGGATTATTAACAGAGATTTCAGTAGGTGAATATATTCGGCGAAGAAGATTGACTTTGGCAGCAGACGAGTTAAAAAGAACAGACAGTAAGATTATCGACCTTGCATTTAAGTACGGCTATGACACTCCCGAGGCTTTTTCAAAAGCCTTTAGGCGTCAGCATGAGGTTTCACCAAGTGACGCTAGGAAAAATATTGGCAAGATCAAATCATATAACCGCCTCGTAATAGAGGTGAGATTGAGAGGGGCAGAACCAATGAAATATCAAATCTTAGAACGTGAAGGCTTCCAAGCAATAGGTGTAAAAAAAGAATTTTTACTTGAGAATAATGGCAATTTAATCGGAATTCCCAAAATGTGGGATGAATTAAATGGTGATGGCACTACTGACAAGCTAGCACAAATTAATAATGGAAAAATTAAAGGAGTTCTTGGTATATGTGTAGCAAAACCTAATGAGAAAATTGACTATTGGGTTGCTACAGAATATGCAGGTGACGTTAAAGAAGGATTTGAAGTAATCGAACTTCCAGCTTCTAAATGGGGTGTTTTTGAAGTACATGGTCCAATGCCTGATGCAATGACAAAAGTTTGGAAACAAATTTTTTCTGAATGGTTCCCTGCTAACGGATATCAACATGCAGGTACTCCAGAGTTCGAATTGTATACAGAAGATAATCCATTCAGTCCAGATTGCTATTCAGAAATTTGGGTTCCATTAAAATAATTTAAAATAGATGTCCCATTAGTCGATGCCAAAACGACTAGTGGGATTTTTGAATAGAGGCTAGATATCCTTTCCGATACTAAACGGAGGGTTATCAGAGACCAAACGAGTCAAGGAGGCCTCATCTTTGAATAAACTAATATTTATATAGACACGCTATATCCCATAAAAATAAATGATACGATGAAAATAAATAGGCCTGGATTATTCACCGTTTTTTTTTGTGAGAGGCTGTTTACTTCTTTGTCTTTTCACACATTAATGCTTATGATAAAACTTGTAGCGCTGCTGCGTTAGTTTAAGTGTAACATTTCAAAAATGGATTGCCGAAATCCACCTGATGTTTTGGACGTAAAAATAGACCATCGAAATGATGGTCTTGTTTAACTAAAGCCCCCGTTAGTTGAATAAGAACAGAGACGCTTTTCAACAATCGCGCCCATTAACTAAAGACTCGATTTCAAAATAATTTTCAAAGTTTATTATTATCTAATTTCCCTTTTATTACCATCATCGAATTGCGAATTTCATTAATCTCACTATCAGTTAGTCCATTAAACAATTGATTTACTTGTTCATCTGACTGATTGTTAATTTTACCTAGCAGTTCTTCCCCTTTTCTCGTCAAAAACAGGAGATTTTTTCTACTGTCTATTGTTGAGCTTTTTTTCTCTATTAATTCTTCCCTCTCCAATTTACGTAAAATTCTGCTCATATAGCTTCTATCAATATTAAGTTCTTGCACGAGATTATTCGCAATACACTCAGTTCTCTCGCTTATTTCAAATAGTATTCGTGCTTCGGTTAATGAATAATCTGTATCTAGAAGTTGATTATTAAATAAACCAAGTATCTTTGTATAAAACCGATTGAATTGTCTAATATCATAAATAATTTCTTTATCCATATATTCCCCTTTAGTTGACATAGTCCACATTTGATATTAATATAACTGTATATCTAAAACGTGGACTAAGTCAACGTTTTAGATATACTATTTTCAAAAATCTGTCGTAATCTTTATTAAGACCTAATTGAAGGAGATTGTATATGATTATTCGAGAAATTAAAAAAGAAGACAACGCAAAAGTAAAAGAAATTATACAAGATTCATTAAAATCACTTGGATTAGCGATTCCTGGGTCAGCTTATTTTGATCCGCAACTTAACGACCTTCACCAATATTATAATAATTTAAAACATGCGAACTATTGGGTAGTAGAAATGGAAGGAGAAGTTGTTGGTGGAATTGGTATAGCACCGTTTAACGAACATGATAAAGTTTGCGAATTACAAAAGCTATACTTAAGTCCACAAGCCCAAGGTTTAGGGCTTTCCAAGAAACTAATGGAAACAGCTTTGTCATTTGCCTTTAAACATTATGAAAAATGCTATTTAGAAACAATGCATGAATTAAAAGCGGCATGTATATTATATGAAAAATTTGGTTTTATACTTTTACATGAACCACTCCCAGGTTCTGAACACTCTGCTATGGATACATGGTATTTAAAAGATATGAATTAGTCCATAAGAAGTCCATTAAATCGATTATAACTAAAAGTAAATATATAGAAAAAAGCCACCTTCCAAAAATATGGAGGTCGGCTTTTTTGAAACTTTGTGAAAGGTTGTACTTAACAAACTGATTGTTAATTTAAGTGGAATACTTCATAATCTCAATTGCATTATAAAATAAATTTGTGTTTACTTTCCTCCACAATCTGGCTCGATTGTTGAACACAAGTTAAACAACACTATTCAACTAAACTGCCCCGTTAGTTTAAGTGTAACATTTCACAATGGATCACCGAAGCCTACTTGATGTTTTAGGCGTAAAAATAGACCATCGAAATGATGGTCTTGTTTAGCTAAAGCCCCCGTTAGTGAAAAAAACATCAGCTATTTCAAGTCTTCAATTTTCTTTAGAATCACACTCTCTGAAATATCAAACTCATTCTTTTTTTCTACAAAATTAACTTCATCAAGAGGTCCAAATACCTCTCCACTTTTAATCTCTAATATCCAAAAATGTACATCGTCATTATTGGGAATTTGATAGCCATTACTACTTTTCGGGTCGTTTACTAAACCAAGTTGCTTTGCAAGAATATAGTTGTCATCCCAAGCCACCTCGGTGACTTTTGTTGGAATAACATCACTCCCCCAATGCGATTCACTAATTTTTGGTGCTACCTTTACTTGGTGAGCAGAAGTTCTTACAATAGAATAATTTCCAGGGAGGTCTAAGCTATAATCTGCCAATCCCGCACAACCTGTTAACATTATCAAGGAAATAAACACCATTACTAAATAGCGAAAAATGTGTTTATTAAACAATTAACCACCTCATTTACAAATATTGCTGTTTCACTAAACTGCTTCGTTAGTTTAATAAGAAAAAGCTACCCTTAAAGGCAGCCTTGTTCTGCTAAAGCCCCCCTTAGTTGAAGAACAGAACTCTAACGTATTTTATAGCAAGATCTTGAATCAATAAAAATATCAACAAGCCACATACTCCTAAACCAATAGATATAAATAAATGAACGGAGTTTTGCAAGGCTATATAAACGATTACTAATAAAACAGCAGTTGCAGGTAATCCCCAAAGTACCCCTAATGTAAACTTGCTTAACATTGCTGTTTGCTCCCCTTGGACATACAGCCATATAATGCTTAGTAAACTTACTAAAGGAAATGCAGCTATTATTCCTCCATATGAAGGAAATCTTCTTGAAATCTCCGTAACAACACCAATAACGATTGCTGAAACAATAATTTTCGTTATCACATTCATTGTTTTGCACGATCACTTAAGATTTTTAGGGCTTGTTCTACTAAATTCTTTTCATTGTCATCAAGTTGATTCAACACTTGTTCTAATTTTTCTTCATCTAAACTAGTATTTCTATGTAAAACTTCTTTACCAAAATCCGTTAGACAAAGAATTACTTTTCTTTCATCAAGAGGATCTCTCCCCTTTATTAAATAGTTCTTTTCAATCATTCTTTTAACGTGTTCCGAGGCAGTATTATGAGAAACCTGTATGAATGAAGCAATTTCATTTACTCCTATCTCATCCTGTTTATCTACAAGTTGAAGAATACGGACCACTTGATGAGAGATTTTTTCTTTATGAAGATAATGTAAATGGAAATAAATATCTGTCCAATATTGATTTAATAGTGAAACTTTACTGTTCATAAATACCACTCCTTTATATCGTCAATTACGATTGTATCGTATATAACGATATAAAGTAAAGAGGTTGTTTTTGTACATACAAATCGGAATCTCTTATTAAACTAACCTGCCCCGTTAGTTTAAGTGTAACATTTCACAATGGATCACCGAAGCCTACTTGATGTTTTAGGCGTAAAAATAGACCATCGAAATGATGGTCTTGTTTAGCTAAAGCCCCCGTTAGTTGAATAGCAACTATCTTTTAGAAAACAGCCATAAACTAAAACAGTTATTTAAGTTTTTCAAACTAACCGGAAGAATGGTTTCTATTAGTTCCTATGTTAACAATCAGTATTTCTCTTACGCAAATATGGTATTAATGAAAATAAACCTAAAGTGGCTAAACAAGCCCCCACCCACAAAGGAGATACAAACCCATAACCTTTGTTGATCACTATGCCTCCAAACGACGAACCTATGACAATACCTAGCGTAATAAAAGAAGTATGGACAGTGTTTACCATAGTCCCACTTCCCGCTTTATTCATTACTCGTGTGACCATGGCCGGATTCATCGCTACACCAGTCATTCCTATAAGAACAATGGAAATGACAGCAATGTATTTATTTGCGGCACCCAATGCAAATAGAGTTAACCCCGTGATTAATAATATTAATCCAGTTACTAGTATTCTCATTGTAAAACGATCAGCAAATCTACCAATCAAAATGTTTCCGATTACTGTGGCACTGCCGTAAATGGCAAGTAAATACGGAATACTTGTATTCGAAAATCCCGTAACATTTGTAAAAATAGGAGTAAAATAACTAAACGCTGCAAACGTACCGCCAATGATCAACATACTCGTTAAATACGCTGCCCAGAGATGACGATTTTTAAAACTAGAAAATTCATCCTTCAGATTCACCTGTTCTATTTTTGAGGATGATGGTAACAACACATGAATCATTATTCCTGATATTAATACAAGAATTGCAACGAACCAAAAACTAATCCTCCAACCGAAATTTTGAGAAATAATTGTTGTAACTGGTAACCCTAATACCGTAGCGAACATTAAGCCTGCAAGGACAATCGAAGCTGCTTTTCCTCTTGTGTTAGGATGAACTAAATTTGCTGAAATAGAAATGGCAACTCCAAAAGCTGCAGATGAAGCAATGCCGGTTATAACACGCGCTAACATCATGAAATTATAGCTCCAAGCAACTGCGCCTAGCGATTGGCCAATCAAAAAGACAACAATTAAAACCATTAGTGCTTGTTTTCGACGAATTTGAAGGAGTGTAGCAGTTAGAACAGGGCCTCCTATCACCATAGCTCCTGCATAAGCGGTAATTAAATACCCAATGGATGAGATCGAAACACTAAATTCATTAGCAAGTTCATTCATCATACCCGCCACCATAAATTCAGATGTGGTCATAGAAAAAATTGTTAAAGCTAGTAAATATATTATAGATGGCAAAATTGACACTCCCTATTCATTATTGTAACAATCGGTACAAAATTTATCTAAAAAAAGAGCGCTTTAAGCGCCAAAAATAGATTCCATTGTTCCATTTATAATTTGTTCAGCCAATGTTCGATTTTGAATGGATGTAATAAGTACACGAAGGCCGTAGTAACTGCTTAAAAAAAGGCTTGCTAAATCAACAGCTGATTGTCTTTTTTTGATTTCACCGGTTCGTAAGCCTTCCTCCATTACTCTTTCCAAAGCTTGTAAAAGAAGTTCCACATGCTTTGATACAATTTCTTCAACCATTGGATCGTGATTAGCCCGTTCCAAACCGGCGTTAATAAGTAAACACCCTCTATGATCGGTATGTTTAAAATCTTCTTCCAATGCCCAAGCAAAAAAATTACTTAGCCGTTCTTTAACTGAGATTGGATTTTCTAATATTTCCTTTTGGTCTCTAATCCCATTTTCATGGTAGCGTTCTAACACTTGTTTATAAAGCTCATGTTTACTTCCAAAAGTATTATATAAACTACCTTTTCCAAGACCAGTATCACTGCATAAATTTTGCGTAGAACATCCCTCATATCCATTTATCCAAAATGTTTTCATCGCAACATCTACGATTGAGGAGTAATCGAAGTCTCGCGGTCTGCCACGTTTGCTCAATGATATCTTCCTTTCATTTCGAAGTTACTATTAAAAGAATACACTTTCTGTACCAATCGGTCAATAAAAAGATATATTAAACCAACCTCCTCTGTTGATTATCTAGTGTCTACCAATAAAATTGGATGGAAAAGAGATATTCTTGTAGGTTTTGAATAAAGTTTGAGTAAAAGTATTGAACCATTCCTTATTTAATAACAAACAAAAAGAAGCCATTTAAAAAAATTGCAAAATGGCTTCTTAGTTTGTAATTTGACATTCCGTCTTCATAAAAAAAGTTTGCACGTTTTTTAACGGTTCTTATTGAACTAACCTGCTCCGTTAGTTGAATATTCGAATCTCGAAACTTTTAATTATCATTGTATCTAAATTGGATAAATTACGCTCTAACTTATTTGTATTAGTTCGTAAAAGTACAGCTCTAGTAAAGTG
>NZ_JBNNMF010000040.1:0-19260 GCF_050272495.1 Solibacillus cecembensis
CGCGTGCTTTTTAAGGGGTGATATTATACCAAAAAAGCAATTTTAAAATGGACCACAAATAGCCACTATTTTTCACTAAATGAGCGTAAGAACCTTTTGATATACAACATATTTTTAAATAAGCGTCAATTAAGGACTTTAGTAGCTATTTGTCACATATTTATATTTAAGTAGTATATCCATTTTGACAAATGCGCTTTTGAACGATTGAAAAAAAGATTTTATTAGGATTTGCCCACTAAAAATAAATACGGCCTGATGAATTGGACCTGGTTAGGAAATACGTGAAAGTTTTTGTAAGAATCAATTTTGATGTAAAGACAAATTGTACTGCACCAGGTAGGAATAATTTAAATCGAATTTATTATGGTAAATAAAATTCTTGCATGAATAATTAAGTTTATATATTAATAATATTAACAAATAAATTAATTTTATTAATTTATTACATTAAAATTATTCATTTTATTATTTATTTCTTTTTGATTGTTGTATAATCAGATTAACTAAAAGAAAGGGGTGTCATTGTGGCTTATCAAGTAATCACAGATTGTCCTGTTTGCAGTAAAACATTGAAAATTACAAAGTTACAGTGCTCTCATTGTCATACTACGATTGAAAATGAATTTGAATTATCTAAGTTAGCATCCTTATCAAAGGATCAACTTCATTTTGTAGAAGTATTTTTAACATGTCGAGGGAATATCAAAGAAGTTGAGAAGGAACTCGGAATTTCATATCCAACGGTTCGTGGCAAGCTAACAGACATCATTTCATTCCTTGGATATGTACAGAAGAAGAAAAATGAAGTAGACGAGAAAAAAGTAGTTAACATGTTGGAAAATGGCGAAATCACACCAGAAGAAGCCATTAAGCTCTTAAAAGAGGAATAGGGAGGAATTTATCATGAAAGAGGAAATTGCAAGAGTGTTAACAATGGTTCAAGAAGGTAAGATTGATGCAGATCAAGGAGCAGAATTGATTCAAGTATTACAAGAGAAAGTAGGAACAACTGATAAACTTGTTGAAAAATCAACGAAATATTTAGATAAAACATTAAAAATCCGAGTGGAATCAACCGACAATGATAACGTCAAAGTGAATGTACCTATAAAACTTGTCAAGGTTGTACTAATGGCTGGACACAGTATCGCGGCGAGTATTCCTCAATCGGAAAAATACGTTAAAGATATAGACATAAACCTTATTATTGAAGCGATTGAAAACGAATTAGATGGCCAAATTGTTGATATTAAGTCGGCAAACGGTGATATCGTTTCAGTCATTATTGAATAGTGATTTGCTTATGATACATGTAAAAGTGAAAGCAAAAGGCATTCGATTTATCATCCCTGTTCCGTATGCTGTGTTAAACATTGCGATTTCAATTGCAACTTCAAAGTTTTTGCAACGAAATGTAAATAAATGGACAAAAGAACACTTCGAAAGAAAAAAATTGGACTTTACATTTCCACTAATAGATAAAGAAATGCTAAAGCCTCTCGTCAAAGAGTTAAAAAAACATAAGGGAATCGTGCTAGTAGATGTTAAAGCGAAGGACGGTACTGAGGTTAAGGTTAGAATATAAGAACATCTATCGAAAAAATAATCCATTAGCAGTAAGATTTCTATTAAAGTGCGTGTTTGTGCATGAGCCGCCCAGCAATGCACGCACTAATCTGTACGACTCATCTATTTAAGTTTTGCATCTAAAACTTTTTGGATTTAGTGAGCCGCTTGCGTGGGAGGGGGCGAATTCTTTAATGGATTTCCCATTTTCCCGCTGTTACTAGCCAAACTTTTCCGTAAACTGGCCATTAATTCGTTAAAACTAGCCACTTTTCAAGCATTACTCGCCAAAATCCATCGAAAACTAGCCGAATTGATGCAGTAACTAGCCAAACCACGTTTTATTAGCCAAATCCCCTTATTTATTTGCCGATTTTCCTGCCGCTAAAAAAATTCCGATGTACTTCATTCCACACCAACTTCCTGTAGTTTACATAATAAAAATTATGTGTTTACATTACTTCTCCCTCACCATCTTCCTCCTTTATTAGATTTCTTCTAAAAAGCTCTTCTTCTATAGAAATCCTGAATAATTTAAAAATCCAAGCCAACAATCATTAATATGACACAATTCTACAAATGAATAGGAGATATTTTTCGACAAAAAAGGGAAATATATAACAAAACTCGAATTATAGAGAAGATGAGCAAGTATAGAAGGAGTTATTCATTCATGAAAATTAGTGATTTTTCGATAAAAAGACCTGTATTTACGATTGTTTCGATGATATTCGTGATATTGCTTGGAGCGGTATCATTTTTCAAAATTCCAGTAACATTAATACCTGACTTGAATCCACCAATTGGCGTCGTTGTCACGAATTATCCTGGGGCAAGTCCGGCTGAGGTGAATGAAAAGGTTACGAAGCCATTAGAAGCCGTTTTAGCGACGTTACCAGGTATAAAAAAGGTACAGTCTACATCATTAGAAAGCTCCAATCTCATTATATTAGAGTTCAATTGGTCGACCAATATGGACAAGGCGCAAACGGATATTTTGCAGCGTATCGATATGGTACCTTTGCCTCAAGATGCAGGAAAACCGAGCTTTTTAAAATTTGATCCGGCTCAATTTCCGGTTATTCAGCTTGCACTTTCTGCTAAAAATGAACAAGTGGACGTAAGAGAAATTGCAGAATTGTTAGAACAAGAATTGAAGCGTACAGAAGGGGTTGCAAGTGTTTCAGTATCTGGAAAGCTTGTGGAGGAAATCCAAATAGAAGCGGATCCAAGTAAACTTGAAGCCAATAATTTAACGCAAGCGGATTTAGTTCAAATTATTCAAGCGAGCAATATTTCGATGCCAGGAGCAGAAATTTCGACGAATGAAGGACAATTACTGACAACGCGCGTAATTAGTACTTTTACTTCACCACAACAAATTGCGGACTTAATCATTTCAGTCAACCCTTTGACAGGAGATGCCTTGAAAGTAAGTGATGTGGCAATAGTCGAGCGAAAAGAACAAAAAACGAATACGATTACACGGGCGAATGACCATCCAGCTGTTTTGATGTCGGTTTTACAGGAATCAGGAGCCAATACGGCGAGTGTATCAGAAGTATTTCAACAAGAATTAGCGGCATTGTTAAAAAAAACAGAGTATGAAGGTGTAGAAGCGACAATCCTATTCGACCAAGGGAACTATGTGCGCCTTGCAATAAATAATATTGGCACATCGCTCATTTTTGGTGGGATTTTTGCAATGCTTGTTTTATTTTTCTTTTTGCGCGGTATTCGAAGCCCGCTCATTATAGGGGTAGCCATACCATATGCGGTTATTGTGACATTTGTATTAATGTATTTCGCGGATTTTTCATTGAACATTATGACGCTCGGTGCATTAGCGCTCGGTATTGGGATGTTGGTGGATAATGCGATTGTCGTTATCGAAAATATAGAACGTCATATCGAGCTAGGACAATCACCAAAAGACGCTGCTTCTAAAGGAACAAAGGAGGTCGCATTAGCGATTACCGCCTCCACATTAACAACGGTGGCCGTATTCGTTCCAGTTATTTTTATAAGTGGACTCATTGGAAAGATTTTCACTGAATTTGCCTTAACGATTTCATTTAGTTTATTTGCTTCATTAGTCGTTGCTTTAACGGTTGTGCCAATGTTTGCGAGTCGATTATTAACTGCCAAAACAGGGAATTTAGTAGAAAAACGTAAGCAATCTCCCTTCTATCGACAATTTGCAAAAACGCTGCAATGGGCGTTACAACATCGTCTTGTTGTGATGACGATAACAGTTATTTTATTAGGGGCTTCAGGCTTTTCATTATACAAAACAGGGACGGAATTTATCCCCGCGACAGATGAAGGTTTCGTCACGATGTCGGTAAAATTGCCAAAAAGCGCGTCCATGCAAGCAAGTGAAGCAATCGTGTCGGAAATTGAAACACTGCTGCGTGAAGAAAATGTCGTTGATGTTTTCGTGAGTTTAATCGGAGGGAATCAGCAATCGATTTCACGGGGGACAACGAGCGTAAATGAAAGTGAAATTTCAATTAAATTAGTACCAATAGCAGAGCGTGAACAATCCGTCTTTGAATTTGTAGAGCAGCTGGAGGCAGAGGTCAATCAACAAATTGGTGAGCGTGCAGAAGTAACGTATTCTTTAGCATCCTCCTCTGGTTCGACACCGCATACATTAACGTTTCGTGCGACGGATACGGATGAAAAACGTTTAACAGAAACGGTACAAGCGATTCAAAAGGAAATAGGGGAAATTGCTACTGTCACGGAAGTAATGACCGATCTAGATGCGACAAAAGAAGAGATTCAAATCGAAATAAATCGAAATATGGCCCAACAATACGGTATTTTGCCAGCACAAATTACACAAACCGTTAATAATATGACACGAGGAATGTTCACAACGCAAATGATTGCCGAAGATGGGGAGATTTTAGCGGTTTATACTGGATTTGGTCGTGCCTTTAACGAAAATGTCGAGGCGTTGAAAAAAATGAAGCTGCGAACAAATGCAGGGGTTTTTGTGGAATTGCAGCAGCTGGCAAGTATTCAAATTAAGCCAGCGCAAACTGCCATCAGACGCTCTGATCAAGCAGCGGCAGTCGCCTTTTTTGTGAAATACCAATCATCCGAATCATTAAGTGGGATTTCAAAAAAAGTAGATGATGCCATTGCGCGCGTAGAAATACCTAGTGCGACCAAAATAGTTAACAGTGGTGATCGTGAACTATTTGATAGTGCGAAGCAGGATATGATACTCGCGATTGTATTATCCGTTATTCTTGTGTATCTCGTTATGGCAGCGCAATTTGAGTCATTTAAACTTCCATTTGTCATGATATTCAGTGTGCCGCTTATGGTCATTGGGGTAGCGGGTGCATTACTCGTGACGAATACTTTACTTGGTGTTACGGCGATTATTGGTGTTTTAATATTGGTTGGTATTGTTGTCAATAATGGGATTGTGTTAGTCGATTATATTAATCAAAAACGTCAGCAAGGGGTGGCACTTCAAGAGGCAATAATTGAAGGCACACAAGACCGAATTCGTCCTATTTTGATGACGGCATTGACGACAATACTTGGCTTAATACCATTAGCGCTAGGCATTGGGGAAGGGACGGAGATGAACGAACCAATGGCGATTGTCGTAATTGGCGGTTTGCTAAGCTCGACCATTTTAACATTATTTATTGTCCCAATTATTTATAGCCTAATCGAAAAAGAGAACTGAACTGTTCCAAACAGGGGGAAAAAGAAATGGGAATTCACTTTTTTACAGGTTTTCCTGGCTTCGTTGCAACAGAAATAATGCAGCAACTTTTTAAAGAAGGGCTGACAAAGCAAGTTTATGCAGTCGTTCTACCATCGGATTTAGCAAAGGCAAAGTCGAAGAGAACATTCATCGAGGGGCAATTTGAAGGTTGCGAAATTATCCTATTTGAAGGCGATATAACGCTCCCCAATTTAGGGTTAGCTGATGAAGAATTGGCCGTTATTATCCCAAAAATTAACGTTGTTTGGCACTTAGCAGCGATATATGATTTTGCAGTATCGCGAGAAGAAGGTTGGAAAGTTAATGTGCATGGTACGGCGAATGTGAATGAGTTCGCAAGTTGTTTGAAAAACTTGGAACGTTACATGTATTTTAGTTCAGCATGTATTGCAGGTAAACGTAAAGGGACAATTTTGGAAATGGAACTTATTCGCCCAACAGCATTTCATAATTACTATGAAGAAACGAAATTTGAGGCGGAATTATTAGTAGATGATTTAAAATTAGAGCTGCCAATCACGATTATTCGCCCTAGTATTATTTATGGGCATTCTAAAACAGGCGTTACACAAAAGTTTGATGGCATTTATTATTTATTAAATGCAGTAGAATATTTTAAAGGAAAATTGGTTATACCTCAATTAGGGAGTAAACATACGTTACTTCAGATGGTTGCGGTTGATTATGTTGCGGAGGCGAGTGTACGCTTATGTCAGTTACCAGAAGCGGCTGGCGAGACGCTTCATATTACTGGTAGTCAATCATATACTGCGGCACAAATTTATCAAGAAATTGTGAAGGAAATGACGGGTAAAAAAACATTTTGCTCATTTCCTTTAGGGATCGCCAAAGCTATTTTGGAACAATCGACTATTCGCAAGCTTATTCATGTAAAATCACAAACGGTCGATTACTTAGATTATGAAGGGAAATTTGATACAAAGGATTTTGACAAATTAATTGCATCATCTGAAATAGCTTGTTGTGATGTGATGCAAACATTGCCTGTGCTCATCAAATTTTATGAGGAAAATAAACATCTACAAAGTTATTATGTGAAAATGGACTGATAATTATTGGTTGATTTTTTGGGGAATTATCGTTAAACTGTTATTATAATTGAATTGAATATCCGTTGACTTGTTGTCAAAGGGGAGTAGCTATTTGGAAATTGGATAGAAATATGACGAATCAAAGCATTTTCTATCATTACAATGACCTTATTTCACATTCGTCAATACATGGTTAGGAGCCATCGGGTGTGATAGCATAAATGTGCTTAGCAAGACCTTTGCCTATTTAATTAGGCAGAGGTCTTTTGTTTTTGCCTAAAATGGATAATTTTTTCAATTAAATCATAGGAATTACCTATAATAAAGGTAAAACGAAAATAAAAGGGGGACAACTCTCATGGAAGCAATTTTATTAGAATACGCATGGGTCTTACTTGTACTTGTATTTTTAGAAGGTTTATTAGCTGCTGATAATGCAGTTGTTATGGCTGTCATGGTAAAGCATTTACCAAAAGAACAGCAAAAAAAGGCACTATTTTACGGATTATTTGGAGCGTTCTTATTCCGCTTTATTGCCTTATTCTTAATTACTTTTTTAGCAAAGTATTGGCAAATTCAAGCGCTAGGAGCAGCTTACTTACTGTTCATATCGATCAAACATCTATATGATAATCACTTTAAGAAAGAGGAACCTGCTGAAGAAGGTAAAGAGAAAAAAGGTTCTGGCTTCTGGATGACGGTTTTAAAAGTAGAACTTGCGGATATCGCATTTGCAATTGACTCTATGCTAGCGGCAGTAGCTATCGCGATAACGTTACCACATATTGGTGATATGGAAATTGGTGGGATTAACGCAGGTCCGTTTGCTGTTATGTTCCTAGGTGGTTTCATCGGACTTGTCATTATGCGTTTTGCTGCACAAATGTTTGTGAAATTATTAAATGACTATCCTGCACTTGAAACAACAGCATTCTTAATCGTTGGTTGGGTAGGGGTTAAGTTAGCGGTAATGGCTTTAGGTCACGAAAAATTAGCAATTATCGATCCAAGCTTCCCGCACTCTACCACTTGGAAAATTATTTTCTGGGTCGTATTACTGGGCTTAGCAATTGGCGGATATGTTGTTAGTATCGCTAAAGGCAAACAGCAAAATAACTAAAGTTTTATAAAGGGCGATGATGTTGTGAATGCAACATTTTCGCCCTTTTTTCATATTTTCTAGACAAGCATATATTTTAGTACAAACCCCATACTGATAAGGTAAGTTCTTTTCTTTATGGTAAGAATTCATTATACTAAGAAAAAAGGTTCAATTGAAAAGGAGGCTATTTTCATGCCTTTAAGACAGCTCGTTTCGCGTAAAATTACGCCTTTCCAAATATTGCTTACATATTACTCTATTGCTATTTTTATTTCATTTTTACTGTTGCGTATTCCAGGTGTGCATTTAGAAGGGGTAGACGTTTCCTATTTGGATAGTTTATTTACGGCAGTTAGTGCCGTAAGTGTAACGGGGTTAACTACCGTAACTGTTGCGGAAACGTATAGTCATCTTGGATTGGCGATGATCCTGCTAATTTTACAATTTGGAGCAATTGGTATTATGTCGATTGGTACGTTTATTTGGCTGCTTGTTGGGAAAAAAATTGGGATGCGTGAGCGCCAATTAATTATGATTGACCACAATCAATATAATCTATCTGGGGTAGTTGGTTTAATAAAACAAATTGCGAAACTTTTGCTACTCATTGAAGTAGTCGGTGCCATCATATTGTCCGTGCATTTTAAACATTATTTTGATACGTGGGAAGAAGCGATCATTAATGGGGTTTTTGCCTCAATTTCCGCTACGACAAACGGAGGATTTGATATTACTGGGATGAGCCTTCAACCATTCCATCTCGATTATTTTGTGCAATTTGTGACGATGATTTTAATCTTTTTAGGCGCGATTGGTTTCCCTGTATTAATCGAGGTCAAAACGTTTTTATTGAAAAAGGACCCTGCATTTCGCTTTAGTTTATTTACAAAAATTACGACCGTTACATATGCAGCATTATTCGTTGTTGGGACAGTCGTAATATTCATTATAGAGTCCTTTCAATCGTTTAAAGGTATGGTATGGCATGAGGCGCTCTTTTCTGCGATGTATCATTCCGTGTCGACTCGTTCAGCCGGCTTAACGACTTATGATGTAAGAACATTCAGTGAGGCAACAGACTTGTTTATGAGCGTTTTGATGTTTATCGGAGCTTCCCCAAGTTCGGTAGGTGGAGGAATACGGACGACGACATTTGCGATTGTCATCCTATTTTTAATTTCTTATTCACGGGGACATGCTACTATTCAAATTTTTAAACGTGAAATTCATTTAATCGATGTTTCCCGCTCTTTTGCGGTATTAATTTTTGCGATATTTATGGTGCTTGGTGCCACGATGCTGTTACTCATTACCGAGAAGCATGCAACAATGACTGAAATTATTTTCGAAATTACATCCGCATTCGGGACTTGTGGGATGTCACTAGGTATTACAGGGGATTTATCAACATTTGGTAAAGTCATCATTATGGCGCTGATGTTCATCGGGCGTGTAGGATTAATTTCATTCTTATATTCTCTCGGAGGAAAAGCAAACAAGAAAAATTATCATTATCCGAAAGAGCGTGTCATTATTGGGTAAATAAAAAGAGTGGCTTTATATCAGTGTTTATAAGGGTTTTGTAGGGGTTAAGAAGTCATTTGACCCCTTTCAGACCCCTAAGCTCTATTTTTTGAGGTAGTTAATAAATTTTTCGAGTGATTTTTGTTCATGATTTGGTGTTACGTGCAAATAAGTATTTGCTGTAATGTTTATATCCTTGTGACCTAATCTAGTGCTCACCGTTTTGATGTCGACCCCAGCTTCTAACTGGAGGACAGCGTGAGTATGTCTTAATAAATGAGTCGACTTCCTTTCAGGTATTCCAGCATAGCGCAAAAAGTTTTTCATCATATCTTGTGGTTTTGTATGATAAAATTCCTTTCCTGTCTCATCGACCATTACATAATCCGATTTTATATAATCTTCTATTTCTTCTTCATTTTTCTCTTGCCAGTTTTTAAATTCAAGCAAAAGGGCAAGTAAATCATCATCTATCATTATTGTTCGGTAAGATGATGCTGTTTTTGGTGGACCTAATCCATCACGAGTACGTTGGCGAGCTATTGTTAATGTCTTTTCCTCGAAGTTAATATCATGCCACAATAACCCTAAAAGCTCACCACTTCTAATTCCTGTGTTCACTAATAGGTTAACCATTGCCTTTTTGAAAATAATTTGGGATTCCATAACCTCTAGCAACTTAAGCGTTTCATCCAAAGTTAAAAAAATAATTTTATCATTAGACTCGTCTTTTTTTATGGAAACGGAGCAAAATGCAGTAGTGGCGGGCTTTTTTTGTTTAATCATCGTTGGCCGAACTGTTTTTTGTAAAAAGAAAAAACTAATAACATTTAAAATTGTATTTATATAGAGCGTGATTTACAGTAAATATTTATTGATTATCGATAAAAATCAATTGACTTAAGATGTATTTTTAGTTATTCTAGCATTATTAGTTAAGGAGGTACTTTACGAAACAAAAAGAATTATCAATCTGATTAAAATTGATAAATGTGATTTAAGAATTATTTGGTTTACTGTTTTGCATCTATGTTAGAACTGAATTAGGAATAAAAAATAATAATTAAATGGAGGATAATATATAATGAAAAAATATGTAATTGCATCGACACCAATTCTTTTAGGAGTAATCTGTATTATTGCGAAGGTTTTCATTGGAGGTAATGTAGCTGTAGATGGCCGTTTAGAAGAGCCTTTCTTTTTGCTTCCAATTGGATTTTTATTATTTTTCTTAGGGATTGTGTCATTAGCTGGTGTGGCGCTGATTTCAATGTTTAAGAAAACACAAGTTTCAAAATAGAAATTTTGCATAACAGGTTACCAACTATCACAATAAATTAACCTAAAAGGACCAAGATAGCTTAATTGCCGTCTTGGTCTTTTTTTAAGGCTATTTATTTAATAGTTCTTTATAGTAATTATTATCTCTTGCATCTTCGAAACTTTCCTTATCTATTTTATAATCATTTTCGTTCGTAATTCCAGCTTTATATGATGCCTCTAAAAACTCCAGCTCTCCATTCCAAAACTTTTCATATGCCTGAGAGAGTTTGTTAAGTTGCTCTACTGTTAATTCTTCAGGATTTTTCGGTTCTTTATTTGGATCTTTTGTGTTATCAACAAGAATCCCATATTCTAGTTCTAATCTTTCTAATTGTTTAGAAATTCCATCCACTTGTTCTCTTAGTTTCATCAGTGACTCCACTTGTGATCTTGAAATATTTGGATTAATTGTTTTAAAATACGTTAGCTCATTTTGATAGGTTTCAGTTTCAGAGCTTGAAATATCTGGGTTGACTGTTTTAGAATGCGCTAGCTCATCTTGTGAGATTCCCGTTTTTGTACTTGCTAGAACAGTTGTTAATCCTCCTATAGATATAAGAATAGCTAATGACGTAATGATTGTTTTTTTCATAATAATTTAATTCCCTTCATTGTTAATTGTTTGTTATTTCTTTAAATCTTAATTCAATTTCATCTAATTCGAATGAAGAACATATTTTGCGATCCTCTTCATCCAGGATTCTATAATGATGAGAAAGAATATTTTGTTGTATTTTATAACCGTTGAACTCTCTAAATTGTCGCCACCATACTTTCCCTCCTAGAGTCTTTGGAAGGCTTGGTTCGTAGTGAGTAAATGCAACCGTCTTAATGACTTCATTAACATCCCCACCAAACGTCATCTGAATGATTTCACTATGTTCAAAAAGTGTGGCAATACAAACTGCACCTGCCCAAGTGAGGGAACTTCTACCTTTTTCGATTTCTATAAGTGTTTTCTTTGATATACCAACAATTTCAGACATTTTTTCTTGCGAATAATTATTTTCGATGCGGATGAGCTTTAATTTATTATTAATTGAATCTATAAATTTCTTTTTATCCATATTATATCCCCCACTCTCTTATTGTGTAATATTACACCGTAAGAGAGTTTACGTCAATAAAGGTGTAAAAATTATTTGTTTATTTAACAAAAAACTTATCAAAACAGAAACGTTTGTTCTATTATAGATACAAACGAACGTTCTTATCAAGGGGTGCGGATAATGCAAGAACAATTAATAAAAGCAATGCAGCGTAATCAATTGTTAGACATGATGTATATAGCCAACGATGGTGCCGTAACAAAACGACGTATTAAAATCATTAAAATGGCTGGAGATAAGTTTCAGGCTTACTGTTTTACCAAACAGGCAAAGCGTACTTTTATTTTCGATAATGTCCTAGCTATTGCACCAGTAGCACACAAAGAAGGATGGGTGGTCTGATGTTAAGTATTGAGCAACGCCAAATTGTCCATGAATATTTAGTGTTAGATTTAGCTGTTCAATCCTTGCAATCAGATTTTACGAAAATGGAGCAATCCGAGAAAATGAAAATGAAAGTGAAAGTAATCTATTTACCTTTTTTAGATAACTTGATAAAAAGTGTACGTAATGATTATTTATACCAAAAACGTCTCCTAGCTAAAGATAAACTTCGCGTTGTAAAGTGGGTTAATATTGACGAGAATTTCAGTGATGTGATTGTAGCGACAGTTGGTGAAGATATAACCATCCGTTACGCTAATCGGGCAATTAAGACGCATGTTGAAAATATGCTTTTGAGTTTAACAAGCAATTGAATATGTTACTTTATTTATAGAGATAGCGTCAGATTTATGCGGATTTACAATGTTAAGAAATATACATGATTTTATTCATTAAAGTCGATCGTGCAGCTGTGTCCCGAATAACACTAAGATATTGCTATAACTGACTTTTGAAGAAAGTGCATAAAACATCGTAAAAACAATGTGCAACCAAAAAGCCACAGAAACGTTGATTTAACAACATCCGTGGCATGATGGGCGATTCCCAAACTTTTATTTGGGAACGTTCTTAAGTATGGTATTGTATATAAGTGTATTTAGATTATGCGTATAATTCCAATCGAAAATAATACAATCGCAATTAACGCCCACATAAGAGCTTGCTTATTTTTATTTTTCATAATTTATACCTCCGAAGTTTATAAATTAATATTTCTAGAAGAGGTCAGTATATCCCTTTAATAGTTACCAAAGCGGTTTTTGGGTGCTTTTTTATTAATGCTCAAGATAAAAAATAATCCCACTTCGATATGGTGCTTAATTTCATATTACCTTATAAAAATATGGACCACACATTGACTCGTGCGTATGAACATATGTCCAAGTGAAGTTTTTATCAAAAATGTATATGTCTTGTTGAGAATCAAAATCCTTTGACACCACTTCATTAGCATTTGTATAAAGAAATATAATTGGAAAGCCTTGATACATTACATAAAATTTGTCTTTAGATAAATTATCAAACGCTTTTCTTGCAACATCTTCTTCTAAACATTCTTGCTTCTTATAACTGAAAATATGCCATTTAAATTGTTCGTAATGTATTTCTTTCTTTAATTGTGCATTAATATTTTTTGCAAATGTCTTGTCCCACAAATCAATAATTTCATCTGCATCATAGATTTCCGAGATTTGTACACCTTTTTGGTGTAAGTGTTGTTTGAATTCGTAATCCTTTTGTATCATTACTATTGAACAATAAACATTTTCTAATTCTTCTTCTGGTAAACTATTTAATATTTTATTGATTTTATCTCTAATCATCTTTACCTCCAATAACCAATGCTAGATTTATTAATACATCTTTAACATAACTGCTAGTCAATTAAATTACAAACATTCCCAAACCATCGTTTGGGGACCATTTGAGATCCTTGTTGCACTAAAGCCCCCGCTAGTTGAATAAGAATTGACATCCTAAGTAATCTTAATAGTGTGAACATGTGGTTCATAATAGCCCAGTTATTCATCTGGTTCATTAAAAGAAAACACATACATATCGATGTCTAAAAAAGCATTTATTTCTGCAGCGAACTTACTAAATTCAGGATAAATCACTAATCCTGGAGTATATCCATTGTAAATCTGTATAACTAACTCTAGACGTACATCTAAAATAAGTTCTTCTTTTAATTGATTAATCGTTTCTGTCTTTGATTGGAACACTTCTAAAAGCGGAAGTAATACATCCTCTGTATCTAGTGACTCTTTAGTTTCTATTTCAAAACGCCAACCAGTATATGACCGTAATAACTGATTTATTGGATGGTTAGGTTTTACTCGTTCTCCTACTTTCCAAGTTTTTGTAGGTTGCACGCCTAGTCTTTCTGTAACGACATCTAATGGGAAATCATCATTTCCACTAAATTGAATATATGCATATAGTGATGTCTTGTCCATATAAACCTCCTGCCCTTAGATTAACTAACCGAACATCGAAATACATTCAATTCTTATTCAACTAAACTGCACCGTTAGTTAAAAAAGAAACTGCTACCCTAAAGGCAACCTTGTTCTGCTAAAGCCCCCGTTAGTTGAACAAGAAATAGTCCCCTTACGAGGTTTTGTTACCTAACTTTCATTTTGGAACGTTTTATTGTATGACTCTGTATGAAGTTAATTAAATTTGACTCTTATTACATTCAAAAGAATAGTTGTTTGTAAGTTTATTATTAATTTCTAAAGTTGGTTCACCTTTGTTTTGATAGCACTGTGATGTTAATGTTTCAATTTCTTTATTATTAAAATAACTAGCAGAAGCCACTAGTAAAGAACCTGTAAATAAGATACCTGTAAATGCTAACGTAAAAGAAATAATAAATTTATTATTTTTCAAAATATGTACCTCCATTTTTTTGAAAGCTTTCCTCGTAGAGTCACCAAAGTCTTATTTGAGAACGTTATTTTTCTTTTTAAATATTATCCATTCAAAAAGAAACGATAAACCACACATTAAAAATAAAAAATAAAATCCTTTGGAATCATGTTTCATAAAAACTAAATAAAATCCAATTGGACCCAATAAAACGAATATTATCCAAAAAGTGATAGTGTTACCGAAAAATCTTCTGGCTAAAAAGTCCATAAATTATACTCCTTTATGCAAATAAACTTTATTTACTTTTTCAATTCCCTTAACAAACCTTCCCAAAGTGTCGTTGGGTATGTTTTTGAAATGCTTGTTGTACTAAAGCCCCCGTTAGTTTAAGTACATTCCTTCACAAACTAATTTGGTTTTTATATAATCACTCTAAAAATGTTTAAAAAATAATAAAGTTGTTCGGAAATCTGAATAATTAACATCCGTTCACTTACAAAGAAAATAAGCGAACCGGTGCCATCTTAGATTGAATTAATCAATGAATTTGCGAAAGATTTATACCTTCGATAAAGAATTCAAAATATAAGCTTGACCATGACCTAACGTCATGCTGTAAAATTTAGTAATGAGTAAGGGGCGTGAATATAGTTGAATGAAAAAATGTATACAGTAAAAAACTTTGCAAAATTGACTGGTGTCACAGAACGAACCCTTCATTACTATGATCGAAAAGGAGTACTAACTCCAACAAGCTATACAAAAAATGGACATAGACTCTACAGTAATGAAGACATATTTAAAATGCAAAAAATCTTAACACTCAAATACTTAGGCTTTTCTTTGAAGGAGATAATTGAACACCTATCTAAAAATTCAACAAATAGTTTACATGATACATTATATAAACAGAAAGAATTACTCAAGAAAAAGAGAGACGAAATTGATTATATCATTGGTACGATTTCGAGAGTAGAACAAATTATTCAAGCTGAAAAGGTTGAGAGCGATCTGCTGCTACTCATCATTCATTCGATTCAAAACGAAAAAAATCAGAAACAGTGGCTATCAACTCAACTTTCCGAGCCAATTGTTGAACAAGCATTCATGCAACATATGCCGAAAGAGGAAAAGCTGAAAACTGAACGTGACCTATTCACTATAATAAATAAATTACAAGTATTTTATGAAAATGGAGCGTCTCCACACACTTTTGAAGTTCAGCGTTTAATTACACAACTAGATAAGATTCTAAGCAAAATTATAGAACCAAAGTATCAAAAAGAAGTAGAAAAGCTGGAAATAGAGGAGAGTTCATTATACAATATTTCATTTATGTCAAAAGGATTTCAAGATTATATTGGGGAGGCGGCAAGAATATTAAATGAGGAAAATAATATGTAAAAACAGAGGACTGAAGGGGGAATAAATATGAAACGGTTGCAATTATCAATTTTACTTGCGGTACTTTCTGTAACAATTATAAGTAGCTATTTTATATTGCGTTTGAATAATGTTAGTAACTTGGTCGTAATAGTAATGACCCTGGTTTTAATTATTTTATGCCCACTGAGTATTTATTTGTTATTAATACGACCTAGATCTTTGCCAAAATTATTAGCATATTTATCATTTATTTTATGTTTAGGGGCTTCCTATTTTATTATTCCTCCTTCCCAAAAAGATTTTTTAAACCAAATATTGGTGTGGCTCATACCTGTAGTGGAAATCGCTGTCATTATTTTTGTTGCATATAGTATAGTTAAAAGCATTGTCCGTTATAAAAAAATTAATTCAGATGAGAGTTATAACTTTCTTGAAGTAACAAAAATATCACTTGAGCCAAAATTAGGAAATGGTTTTTTGTTAGAAGCAGTCCTAACAGAAATTAGTGTTTTCTACTATGGAATATTAGTTTGGTTCAAAAAACCATACATAACGGAGAATGGGGTTTTTACTTATCATAAGACTTCACAGATAAAGACAATAGTAATCGTATTTTCAATTCTTATTGCAATAGAAGCAGTGTTATTTCATTTGCTTATTCAATTATGGAGTGACATTGCTGCATGGATCTTTACAGTATTGAATATCTACGCCTTATTTTATATGGTGGGACTTTATAATTCTACAAGACTTTTACCACATGTTATCAATCAGGATAAGCTCATTATACGCCTTGGCTATCAGAGTAGTATCGAATTGGATATTAGTAATATAGAAAGTATAAAAAATGCTAAACAAGTTGGATTTGGGGATAAAATACCTAAAGAAACTTACTATTCATTGTTAAATATGGACTCTCCACAGTATGAACTCTTTTTAAAAGAACGAGTTTTAATGAAAGGTTCTTATGGAAGAAAAAAGTATGTTAAAGCTGTCATTTTCAGATGTGATGAACCAAATGAAATTATTAATCGAATAAATTTGATAATAGATCACATTCCAAGTGAGTAAGCTTAGGCTGTTATTCTCGATTTCTGTATATGGGTATAACTGATGAACAACATCGTGTAGAAAATGATCAAACTTTAATCCAAAGCTACAGTTAAAAAAGTTTGATCGTTTTTTAGTGGTTCTTATTCAACTAAACTGCCCCGTTAGTTTAATAAAGAAAAAAGAGCTGCATTATGCAACTCAATGATCTTCAAGTAAAGCCCCCGTTAGTTGAAGAAGGAATAACTAACAAAATCAAGCCTCAAGTTAGTCCTCCCAATAAAAAATACCATCGAACACTTTATAGATTCCATTCAGTTCTGGAATTGTTAAGATGGTTGGAATTTTAGTTTCAAACGAGAGTGGTTTAGATATATACTCTTTATCTAAAATACTATAACCTGCATTACCTAATTTTGTTATGATTTCTAGAAACTCTTCTACCATAAAATCTGGAGATTCGGTGATTACTTCATCCGGACAAATATAGCACTTCGCACTAAAATATTCATCCTGTTCCTTATCGGTATTTATAATTTTCTTCCATCGAGCATCTTTCGCAATAATAGCTACAGGTGCTAATCGACTTATATAGATAGCAAGACCTTCCAAATGAATTTCTGTGCACAGATACTCTTCAATATATTTTTCCTCCAGTACACTACCTCCATCTCTTTTATAACAAAAGAAATCGACATAGGAAGCATAGCCACTTCCGTGATCATCCGTTTCACATTTGATGATTTTTGAACGATTGAACGTATCATACAGATTTTGTATATATTCATCGATTAGGTCTTCATCCTTTGTGTTATATGGATATATGTCTCCAATTGGCTCGCGTGCAATCATCGTTTGTAGCTGTTCATTCGTATATTTCAATTCTCTTCACCTCAAATTTAATATTCCATAAATTTTTAATATTCCCATAAACGACCTCAACAAAACTATTTATCCATATTTATGAAATCAATAACTATATTAACATATATTGTGTATACACTTGTTTTTAATATTTACAATTCCTTTTTCTTTATTGAACTAACCTGCTGCGTTAGTTCAATAAAGAAAAAGAACTGCCTATGTAACTCAACGATCTTGAATTAACGTCTCTGTAATTTCAAGTCTCTGTAATTTCAAGTATGATTCTTCACTAATTCTTGGATATTCGTAATAAGTAGAGGATTACCTTATTTATCAATTTACTCATATTGTGTAGCTAGAAATTGTAAACAGCAGTCTTTGAAATATCTCTTTAATTCTCTTTTTCTAATAACAATGTCTTTATTTTTATTTACTAATCTTACATACTTACTATTCTTGTTAGCTTGAAAGTATAACGTTCGTATGTTTCGCCTTTAAATACTAGCGTATAGGTTCTGCGATACTCTAATTTGTTAGGTAGCCAACCGAATTTAAGACGTAACATAAATGGTTTCATAAACATATCTCCTTTATTACAAATTTTCCTCACTATGAATTTTATTTTGGTATATCAATTTAAAATAACCTTCTACTCCTTCTTACTTAAACTAAACTGCCCCGTTAGTGAAAAATAATTATAATTTCACTGTCCATATTTTATAGATGATTTGACCATTTATTTCTGTTTTTCCTGTACAGACGCCGATTTGCAAATTGATATAATCAGCCCATTGAGGGAAAAGAGATGCTAAATATTTAATTACCTTTTCGTCAGGTGTTGCATATCCTACATTATTTATTTCACTTAAATAGGCAACAAAATCTGGATATAATGCTTCCGCCCATTCTTCCACTTCAAACTCCGAATCAAAAATACGGTTATCCTCTTTATGGCTACCATTTATCCATTTAACATTCTCCATTGAATCCACCTCATTTCCAAGTTTCTTCACAAATATTGCCATTATTAAACTAAACTGCTACTTTAGTTCAATAAGAAAGAGAAGCTGACTAAACAATTGCTCCCGATTGATTAATCTACTAAAGTTATTTTGCTTCTTCTTTCTTAATGATACCAACCAACAACATAATAAGACCTATTATAAAAATAATGGGGCAAATAAACACCATGATCAATGCTGACCAATTATCTCTAATAATTGCAGCGTAAGTTAATCCTAATGAAAAAGCTAAAGCAGGTGAGATTGGCAACATAAGAGCAATGCCCCAAACCATATATTTTCTTTTTTTCGACTTACCTACACTTAGTAGATAAGCAATAACAACACCTAACAAAGTAATTAAGTAACCTATGACAATTTCCATTATTGACCCCCTTAATTTTTAAGTCTAAAATAACCTCATCCCAAATTGTTCCTCCGATAAATGGCCCGATTGTTGAACAAAAATTAAACAAATACTTAAACTAACCTGCTTCGTTAGTTTAAGTACATATCTTCACAATCTTTATAGTCATATTGACATAAATATCCAATTTAAATCATCTCACTTCTAATAAAATTAACGGAAATGAAGGGTGCAGAGGTAAAAGGTGTTAAATATCAAATTAGATCATATGCAAATTAAAAAATAGCCTTCCACAACCTGATATGCTCCCCATTAGGTAGACAGATTAAAAAATAAAATCTGTTTATCAAATGGGGAGTTTTTTCATGTCAAAAAAATTATTTTCACCAGACA
>NZ_JBNNMF010000041.1:0-18847 GCF_050272495.1 Solibacillus cecembensis
ATAAAAAAACACCTCCTAATTGAATTTTAGGTATCTAAACCCGAATTCAATCGAAGATGCTTTTTTTATTTGTCTATACTTTTGGGGTCAGTCCCCAATAATAATTGCTATTGTTTTTTATTATCTGCTAGGGAAATTGCTAAGAAATTTTTATGATTTTTCTGTTACGATGAATTATATTTATTGTGCTATACCGTTTCCATTTATTATGCTGTACATTTATAGATTCAAGAAGAGTAATAATTCGAGGCTTTAGTTGAATAAAACAATAAAAAGACCACTCGATTATGGGTGGTCTTATTTTATAAGATTTATCATGAATTATCATGAAATTTAACCACATTTTAACCCCATCAGTAAAAAAGGAACATAATGTAAGTTGATAAAAGTGCCTGTTAACATTGATATATCAACGTTAACAGGCACTTTAAATGATGGTCCCGACTGGTCTCGAACCAGCGACCCCCACCTTGTCGAATTTATCTGGCTTAATAAACCAAGTTAAATTGAATTCAATTAAGTTAAAAAAGTCCGATTTAATAAGGTTTTTAGGACAGGCAAAATCAATTCAGATAAATAAAATTAACACAAAAAAATAATTCTGCGGACAAATTGCGGACAAGAGAGTAAACAGGTGGTCTGTATTACTCTTTTTTAAATTTTCTGTTTTATCTGTTGTAGTCTTAAGACTTGTTAAATAATTATACTAACTTAAATAATTTAATGGTATAATCTGGTTTTTTATGATATATTTACCGTATCTAAACATGAGAGGAGATGATGTTTTATGTCTAATGGATCTGAGTATGGAATTGTAATTTTAAGGGAGGTAGGTGTTAATTAACACCATACATTAGGACCTCCAAAATTTGTGCTTTAACTTTAGGAGGATATTATGTTCAATACTGAAATGGAAGATTTAGGATTAAGTGACTTTTTCTTAAAAGAGGTAAAACATTTTGAAGGTCTTCATGTTGCAAGAGTGTCGTCATTATCAAAAGGGATATATAAGTTAATTACAAATCAAGGTGAACTGAAAGCGGAGGTATCTGGAAAGTTTCGTTTCAAAGCTACTGGAACCAGAGATTATCCAACTGTAGGAGACTTTGTTATGATTAAACGAACAGATGGGAATAGTATAATTCACCATATGCTATCTCGAAAAAGTTTACTTGTACGTAAGGAAGCCGGAATGACTCAAGAAACCCAGCTTATTGCCGCTAACATTGATAAAATATTTATATGTATGTCATTAAATAATGATTTTAACATAAGACGTATGGAACGCTATCTATCGATTGCATGGGATAGTGGAGCGACACCAGTTATCGTATTAACTAAGGCAGATTTTTGCCTAAATATTGAAGTAATGTTAGAGGAAGTATCCAAGATTTCTATAGGCGTTGATGTTATCGTGACTTCAAGTGTCGATAAGGTGGGCTATGAACCAGTCAAAAACTACTTATCTAGTGGACAGACGGTAGCCTTTATTGGATCATCAGGTGTTGGTAAATCAACATTAATAAATGCTTTACTTGGTCAGAAACTTATTGAAACACGCGATATTAGAAATGATGATAAAGGAAAGCATACGACAACAAGACGCGAACTTTATCTGATTTCGGGACTTGGTGTTGTCATTGATACCCCTGGTATGTCAGAGTTGGGGGTACAAAGTGTTGATTTATCAAAATCGTTCTCAGATATTGATGAGTTAATAAAGCAATGTAAATTTAATGATTGCCAGCATAAGAGTGAGCCGGGATGTATCGTGCAGCAGGCCATTACAGATGGAGAGCTTTCAAATAAGAGATTACAAAGTTATAGACAGCTTGAAAGAGAAGCAAAACATGCAGAGATGAAAATGGAGAGTCGGGAAAAAGAAAGACTGAAAAATAGGGTGTATAATTTAAGAGAAATAAAGCGAAGTAGGAAAGCTGTTAAGGCAAAAAATAGAGGAAGATAAAATGTGGGAGCGACTATGGTTTAGGGTCGCTTCTTATACAGCTATTTGGAGTCTGCAAAACTTCACTTCAACTTTTCTTTATTATCTTTATCAAAATCAAACATATCAAGTTGCTATTTTGATTTTGTACAATGATCTAAAAGCAGATATTTAGTGTGCTATTTAGCATTGGATTTATATTCTCTGTAAACTTTTCAACTTGTACCGGATTAAGTTAATGTCTCTTTGTTTAGATATACACAAATAAACTACTCTTTATTTAGACGAATCTCCATTTTGCCCCCTTTTTTGTCGGTTAAATACAGAGTTTCAAAAATAATATTTGAGCTAAATTTATTGTACAAGGTTAATCTTGTTGAAAATGTCCCAAAGCTACATTTGGGAACTTACTGAACATAAGCAGCCAAAAACTCCCGTTCAATAGAGGGTTTTTGTTCCCTAACTTTTATATGGAGCATTTCAAACAGCGACAAACACTAATTTAACAGTGTTTGTCGCTGTTTTTTATAGAAAATAACGCTCTGAGACGCTGTGAGAAATTATTATAAAGAGGACTATTCGATCCACTTGTTCTGAATGGCGGTAACATATAAATAGAATCTCAATGAAATGTTGCCAACAACGGTTTGGGAATGTTTGTATTATAAATCATCATAATAAATATGTTTACCATATTTGGGTTATTTATATTAGAATTACTATTAAAGGGTGTTGGCGATACGATTATGAAAATACTTCTTGTCATCTAAACGAGAAAGGAAACTATTTTCCGAAATTTCTTGGGGTCAGAGAATTTATACATCCCTTATTTCTTTATTTATTGTCTTTATTTTTAATGTTTTTTAGTGGTTCAAAGCTTCTGAAAGTAATTAGAGCATTTGAATTAAATGTATTAATTGAAACATTTGTTTTCGCTATAGGACTTTGGTTTATTGGGACAATCTGGACTATGATTTTGCTTAAAAAAGTATTAGAACATTTCTCTAAACAATAGAAATACTGTTTCACTGTCTTTTAATGGGCAATGATTTTTAGTTCATTAAAGGTTTATAAAGTATGCAAAATAAACTTAATAAACGTTCCCAATTGCAAGTTAGGGAAACAAACACCCCATTCAATTAATAATTGTAATGTTACCTTATCTGAATAAAATATGTGCTTATTGAACTAACTAAGCAGGTTAGTTTAAGTACATTAAATATCTATCCTAAATTTTAAAGAAATTAAAGAAGCCCTATCTTATTTGAAAAAGACGATATAATAGCCTTTACAGTGTAGTGTAATATTTGTATTCGTAAAAGGAGGTTCGTTTTAATGAATATTTTAATTTTAGGTGCAACTGGACGAGTTGGAGGTCAAATAGTTACTTATGCCCTTCATGACAGACATCCTGTTAATGTATTAGTTCGCACTCCAGAGAAGATTCAAATAAATAATGAAAATTTAACTATTATTCAAGGTAATGTTTTAAATAAAGATGATATCGTACGTGCAATGCATGGGATTGATGTAGTTATTAGTGCACTAAATACTGATGGGACAACAACTTTATCAGAAAGTATGCCACTCATTATCGAAGCAATGGAAAACGAAGGTATACAACGAATTATCACTATAGGAACTGCCGGGATCCTGCAAAGTAGAATTAGCCCAAAATTATTGCGTTATCAGTCAAGTGAATCAAAGCAAAAGTCTGTCCGTGCCGCCGAAGAACATAATAAAGTTTACGATATGCTTCAACAATCAAACCTCGAATGGACCATTGTCTGTCCTACATATTTGCCGGATGGAGAACGGTTAGGTAAATATCGAATAGAACGTAATTTTTTACCGGAGGGTGGTAGTAAAATTTCAGTCCAGGATACAGCAGAATTTGCATTTAAGCAGTTAAAAAGTAGGGATTATATAAAATCACGTGTAGGTATCGCCTATTAATAGTATTCTCTTCTACTACTTGCTTAATGGACAAACCCGTTTGTTGAATAAGAAAGGGAGTTGCAGCAACAATCCCACTCTTCAACTAACGGGGGCTTTAGTTGAAGAAGGATTGCTGATGTAGCCTTTAATTAAGATTGATAATTTACAACAAAGTTCGATAATATATAATAAAGATTGATTACAATCATCTCCCCTCTAGAAATTTTTTAGTTGGGAGATGATTTTTTGGATTATGCTATTAATAGATATTGAGTTATTGGGAGTTAGAAGATGAAAAATAAAAAAAAAGAAAAGCAGGATGGTTTTTTAAAAGAAATTCTAAGTGAGCTTGGGGGCTATATCTTAATAGAAATCGTTTGGAACATTATTTGGAACATCCTCTTATTCATTCCAAGAATGATAATTCGCCTAATAAAGAGTATTTGGTGAAGAGTTAGTGAAAATAGACCTACTGGGGGCTTTAGTGAAAGTCCGTTGAGCTGCTTAAGCGGCTCTTTTTTCTTCTTCAACTAACGAAGCAGATCAGCTCAACAAGAATTTTCATGAATATTAACAATATTAACAATTGTTGTTATAATGTGAGTATTGTAAGTTGGATTAATAGCTAAGACAGAGATAAAAATGGAGATAGTAGAATGGGGGGGAGTACGATATTTAAAGATTTTAATTTTAAATTAGTGATAATTGAAGCTTTATTAGATAAAGAGCCACAATTTCTAACAGAACTAACAGACTTAATAAATAAGTATACGAATAATTTCAAATGGTATTCTGGGGCTGGGCCAATTGTAGAAATCAGGGATTATTTAGAAGAGTTAACTTTGGAAATTAGTGATTTAAAAAAGATTGAATACCTTTGTTTTGATGGGGGTAATGAAATTTATCATATACTAAAGCCAGATTGGGATCGCGAGGATAGTTTATTTGATGTGATTTCTGTTGAAGGATTTCAAAATTTGAAAAATTTAAAAACAGTTGAATATACTTCACTATGTTATCCGAAAGTATTAGAACCATTTAAACAAGCTGGAATTGAAATTGATTATTAATATGGAGGAAGTTATTGTACTAACTTGGTGCGTTACTTGAAGAACATTGAGTTGCTTAGGCAGCTCTTTTTTCGTATTGAACTAACGGTGCAGCATTCCTGTAATGAATGAAAAAAAGATTTAGAAATAGCTTTTAAAAAATGAAAAATAAAGTAAGTTTGTGAAATGTTAAACTTAAACTAACGGGGGCTTTAGTTTAACAAGTTAAGTCAACAATTTGTTGGCTTTTTTTGTTGAGTATTCGTCACAAAATGCGTAGTAACTCGTAAGTTAATTAAATAACAAAAATATATCAAAACTCAGTCAATCGACTAGCGTTATTTTTTTATGGCGCAAATCCTTATTGTTCAATTATTTGATATAATATTTCATTGAGGTGTTATAAATGATAGGGATAATAGGGATGGTGTTAGCTTTTATCGGTACTATGGTAACTGGTATGTCTGTGTTAATTGTAAAAGGAAGAGTCTCAGAAAAGGGCTTAACTTGGGGAGACTTGGAAAATACGAATACTAAAGAAAGTAAAGTTATGAACTGGACAATATTAGGGTTAATTTTTGCTATTGCCGGTTTTATTCTTCAATTTTTAGATATAATTTCAAAATATCTAAAATAATTACACGCGATTGGGAATTACAAAGGGATACGCAGCTGCGTGTCCTTTTTATATTGGTAAAGGTAGGTGTTCTATGAGTATTGAAATGTCATTGTTATTTGGTGCTATCGGTGCATTGTTAGGCATTATTGGCGGGGTTATTACAATGAAAAAAGATAGCAAAATTCAAGATGCAGCCGAGGCGAGTACCTCATCTAAAGTTGATTATATCGCTCGCGGTATAGATGAAATACGCTTAGATTTAAAAGACCAAGGTCGCAAAATTGAAGCGTTAAACGAAAAATCAATACGTAATGAAGAATCAGTGAAACAAGCACATAAACGCATTAACAAATTGGAGGGAATACCAAATGAAGATTAACTGGAAAGTACGTTTAAAACACAAACCATTTTTAGTGGCCATGTTTGCACTGGTGTTATTACTAGTGCAACAGGTAGCTGCCATCTTTGGATTAGATACAACGATTTACAATGAGCAAGTAACCGAGTTGTTCAACACGGTTCTTGCTATTTTAGTGGCTATTGGTGTGGTTGTGGACCCAACAACGGATGGTACAAACGACAGCATCCAAGCGTTGCGTTATGACAAGCCAAAAGGTGACGCAAAATGACGCAACCAAAAGAAATTGAATTGCACGTCGGACATTACGGTGATGGAACGGGTGCAAGAGGGTATGTAGATGAAGTGCAATATGCCCGTAAATTTATTAAACGAATTTATGATATTTTAGTAGCCAATAAAGTTCCAACGACATTTTACGAGGATGAAGTTTCCAAGAATCAGACTCAAAATATTAATAATCTTATTATGCACCACAACGTAGATCGCAATGGACTTATTGTGAGTGGCCACTTAAATTCAACAAGTTCATTAACTGATAGACCAATCGGAGTGGAAGTGTTATACAGTACCCAAAAAGATTTAGCGGCAGCGGTCGCAAAAGCGATGTGTGACGTTTCTGGATTACTTAACCGTGGTGCGAAATATCGTGATAATATCGGTGTCCTAACTCGCACATACGAGCCTAGTATTTTAACTGAGTTTGGTTTTGTAAACAGCAAAAAAGATGTTGAATTGATGGATAAGCACTTTGAAGCGATTTGCCAAGTGATTGCAAAAGTTTTGGCTGTTCATATTGGATATAAAATATCAGATAAAAAGGAGGAAGTACTAGTGGTACAACCGACATATGTAAAAGATGCAGCACCAGCACCGTGGGCAATAGAAGCAGTTGAATGGGCGAAAGCTAATGGTATATCAGATGGTACATTTTTAAAACGCCCAGCCACACGCGAAGAAGTTATTACGATGCTTCACAATGCGCTAAATAAAAAATAAATAAAATTTTAAAGCCCGTCATTACTGTTTAATAGCAGTAGTGGCGGGCTTTTTTGCGTTTACAAACTTGATTACTAAAGTTAGCTTAAAGGTTCATCATAAAAAGTATCAAAAATACCTTTATAATTCATTTTTAGGTTTTTAATATTTATAGGATCTGTAGAAAGTATATCGATTACGTCCCCACTTGTTCCAAAATAAATTAAATACTTACTCGTGACAATAAAAAATACAGCATTAGAGGCACGTCTATTTTTGTTGAGAAGCGCATCTATTGTAGATAAAATGATGTCATTTACTGCTACATTTTTTATTAATGCAATCTTACCAAAGCCTTCATAAAGATCACACTCTTCACTTGTAAGTTTATATTCCTTCCAATTAACTAAGCGTATACGCTTGGATAAGTTTAGAGAGATGTATTTCTTTTTATTGTCGTATTCTAAAGAAATAAATAGATCAACAGTGGGGTCATCAAGTGTGAGGTCATTAATAAACTTTCGAATCCCTTCCACTCGAACTTCTCTAAAATAATCCGTTAAGAATCGAACTCGGTTTCCCATTGGTGCATTAAAATACATTGAAGAACTCCATGGTTCAGTAATGAGAACTCCAGATTTAGTATGAATAGATTTAGTCGCCAATCCTGTTAAGGTCTTTATCATATGTACCATACTCCTTTTTTTCCATTTTATTAGCAATGTTTTGAGAAGTACATAATAAAAAGCAGATAACTGTATTAGTTATTTGATAAAAAGTAAGGGCTTATTTCAAATTTCTTGATATTCCCACTTTTAAAACAGAACAAATGTACGTATAATGTAAACAAACAGACGTTCGATTATTTGGAGGGGTAACATGAAAAATCGACTAATAAAAGCAATGCAACGTAATCAATTGTTAGACATGATGTATATATCTAAAGATGGTTCTATTTCAAAACGTCGCATTAAGATCATCAAATTGATTGGCGATAAATTTCAAGCATATTGTTTCGTATAACAAGCCAAACGTACTTTTATCATCGATAATGTATTAGCCATTGCTCCAATCGTTAGTAGAGAGAGGCTAGTAATCTAATGTTAAACTTAGAGCAACGTCAACTTGTACATGAATATTTAGTGTTGGATTTAGCCGTTCAATCACTTCAAACAGATTATAATAAGATGGAGCAAACCGAACATATGAAAATGAAAAAATTTATTTACCGATTATAGACAACTTATTAAAAGACGTGCGTAATGATTATTTAAACCAAAAACGCTTGCTGGCCAAAGATAAAATTCGTGTTGTAAAATGGGTTAAAATTGATGAGAATTTTAGTGATGTAATCGTAGCGACGGCTGGTGAAGATATAGAAATACGATACGCAAATCGAGCAATAAAAACGCATGTTGAAAATATGCTTTTGAACCGAACGAATCAAGGTTCATGAAAAGTAAAAAATGGTGTAGGGATAAAATTAGAAAACGTAGAGGATTTAACTTATGGTAAAATAGAAACTGTAGTCAGGGAATCGCTTGAAGGAGTTATTGGTGATGTTCAGCTAGAATTGCAGCTGGTGTAATTAGAGAAGCTATTGAAGTACTTTCTCCAGTTTAAGAAAAAATATAATAGTTAGTGTGGTGTGACATGTCTAAAATTTTAGAATTAGAAGATAAAATAGAAAAAATAAAACCACAAATTGATAGAATTGATGAAACTGTTTACAGTTTGACTCAAAAGCTTGAAAAGGTAACTGATCTATTAATAGATCTAGTTGAAAAGAAGAATAGTTTAACTATTCTTGATTTTGAATATGTTTTATTAAAATTAAATATTCCTGGAATTAAATATCATGAATTACCTATGTTAATTAGTAGAAGTCAACTACAGCT
Organism: Solibacillus cecembensis; assembly: GCF_050272495.1. NCBI lineage: Bacteria > Bacillati > Bacillota > Bacilli > Caryophanales > Caryophanaceae > Solibacillus > Solibacillus cecembensis. The sequence goes on from NZ_JBNNMF010000041.1 coordinate 8,786, forward strand.
TAAAAGAACAGGTAAATTTCCTACTTTTCAAGAATTCCATCAAAAAGTGATTGAAATTTATGAACTTACTGATGAGGATCAAAAAATTTTCACGCCAGAAGTAACGAAAAATGTATTAGTAAAATTCATGAATTATGAAGAAGATTATTTAACAGTTTGTAAAATGATTCTTTCAACAAAGTAATTTATAGAGTGCGCTTATCTACGATGAAAATCGAGAAAAGTGTGCTCTTTTTTATTTTACAATGCTATAAACAGAAATTTGTGGGTAGGGGTCGCCAGACAAGCCCCAAATACAATAAATTTTTTTGTGTTCACCTTAAGGATGGAAAATTAGCTCCTCCTTTACAATCAAGGTCATCAAACTAAACTCCATCATCTTCCCAAAAACAAATTTTACATATATCGTAAGTTCCTGGGGGTTCATCGTCAAATGCTCTATATCCACAAAAGGACAAGTATATTTCATATAAACTCTCCGACTTCTTATTCAACTAAACTGCGCCGTTAGTTTAAGTACATTACTTCACAATCTTCATTACAGTAATGTTAACATAAATATCCAATTAAAGGTTAACGATCTTTTTTTAAAAGCGATAAGTGCCTGGTTATTTTTATTTTTAGAAAAAGAAATAATGCCTAAAAAGAAATTTTACCACCTTTTATAGATTATCTAATCCTTATATTGTAAATTTTGAGTATAATGGAGTGAGCATGATATTTTTTGAAGCTGCCCAGATAGGTGTCCCGTCAAATAAATACAGATTTACAACGTTAAGGAAAGAAAAGTTACCAAAAAGACGCTTTGGGAAGGTTATACTTCGAGCTAGTAGATTTATACGAAATTTTAATTAAAGTAGCCAAAACGCAGAGTAATTCTACAATGAATTTTCATCTGCTTTTTTGTTGAATAAAGATTTTGATAAATACATAATTTGGTGTTAAAAATAGTTTACAAAAAGTTAAAAATATATTACATTATATGTAACAGGAGGTAGATATGATAAAAAATGGGAATCTTTCGAATAATTTGTCTGTCTGTAGAGCTGAATTAAAAATGACACAACAGGAATTAGCTAGTAAAGTAGATGTTTCTCGTCAAACAATAGCTTCTATTGAAGCGAATCGTTATAATCCATCATTAATTTTAGCGTTTGAAATAGCAAAAGTATTTGATAAAGAAATTACTGAAATTTTTAATTACAAATAGGAAAGAGGTGTAACTTTAATATTAACTATATATATTATTCTGCTTATTTTGTTTGTGCTCGTAATGGGGTCTGTAATTGGTGTTGCTCAAGGTTATAAAAATGATGAACGATTTCAATTGATAGTAAGTAACGGCTATAAATATAGTTGGTTAATATCTTTTTTGGGTGTAACAGTTGCGTATAGCCTTCATTATCTTTCGTTTATTAATTTGGAAGAAAGTTTAGCTTTAAATATCTGTATGTTCATAATTTTAATTTCAGGTATTTTTAATGGTCTGTTTGTTTATATCTCTCATAAGCGTGTATGAATGTACAGAGTAAAAAAGATTTTGAAGTCTTCTTTACTCTTGAATATAGAATAGAGAAACCAACCTACATATATATAAATTTATAAACTAAATAACGTTCCCAAATGAAAGCTTGGTAACATTTCAAACAGCGATAAGTACTGTTAAATCAGTATTTGTCGATGTTTTTATTAGGAAATAACGCTCTGAAACGCTGTGAGAAACTATTTTAAAGAGGACTGTTCGATTCACTTGTTCTGATTGGCTGCAACATATAAATAGACTCTCAATGAAATGTTACCAAACGTCGGTTAGGAGACGTTTAATTGATATAAGAAATGACTGTGGAATAAATACTGAAGTTGATAATTTGATGGAGGTAAATAATTTATGAGTATAACTATCTTCGATGAAACATTTGAAACGTTTTTCTTAAAAATTGGGGGCTTCTTAGTTCTTGCAGTTAGCGTGTTTTATCTAAAGAGGAATGTAGGGAGCCGTCTGCTATGAAGTTGAATTCTAAATCTAATTTACATTTTCGTTTGGTATTAAATTTTTCTTATTTAGTTTTCATTTGGTATCCAACGAACTTCTATTTATTTATTTTTCCAATAATATTAAATTTGCTAGATGAAGATAATAAGAATAAACGGTATAAAATGTTGGTGATATTATTAGTTACATGCATTATCTTTTATTTTTATTTAAACAATTTAGATATAGAGCAACAAATTCCGCTTTCAATAATTGTTTTATTTTCAGGTTTTTCTGACATATTGAAAAATACATTTAAAAAAAATACTATTTAGCATCGTATATTGTACTTAGACTTATTATAGAACATATTGATGCACGTTTTGAGGAACTGAAAGAATGAATGAAGGGAAATTCTACATAAAAATTCAAGAAAAATTAATATAACGTTCCCAAATCAAAGTTTAGGGACGAAATAAAACACTTGAAACGTTGTCATACCAATGTATTAAGTGTTTTTCTGTATTTCATTCATATAAACCTTTTTATGCACTATCGTTTGAACTTAGATACAACAAAGCTTTCAATGCTGTTCAAAAAGAAATTGCACTGGATTATATTTTGAATAAAATCTTTCATATACTGCCGATTCCTTAACGTTATAAATCAACCTTTTCCTTGTTGAACTAACGAAGCAGGTTAGTTCAATAAGAAGGAGATAATTTCCTTATATCGAATATACTATATAAGAATAGGAAGTATTTCTAGATGAGGTGTTCGATTGAATAAGATAAGAACTGAAACAGAAAGATTAGTTATTCGATTAATAGAAGAGGAAGATTATTCATCTTGGCTTAACCAATATGAAAATCGTTTACCTTCTCAACATAAATACGATGAAGGTAAATTAGATATGAGCATCTGTACGAAAGAATGGTTTCGTGATTTAGTTACTAAACATCATCAGATGGCTGAGGATGACAAGGTATATGTATTTGGAGTGTTCAGAAAAGTAGATAATACTCATCTTGGTTTTATAGACTTTTCGACAATTATAAGGGAAGAATTTCAATGGGCTAGGTTCGGTTATACAATTCATAACCACTTTTGGAGAAATGGTTATGGTAAGGAGGCTGTTAAAGCAGCCATTAATCTAGCGTTTGAAAGATTAAATTATCATCGAATAGAGGCTCACATAAACCTTGATAATATAACATCTATAAAGTTAGCAGAAAGTATTGGAATGGTATATGAATGCACGAGGAAAGGATTTATATACGATGACGACAAATGGACTGATCAACTAGTTTATTTTATAAACGCAAAGTAAGCTTATTAAGTAGATAAAAACGAGAATGTTTCTGGTACATACTCTTATAAGAAGAAAAAGTCATTCTTCTGATATAAAAAATTATTGCAAAGAATGACTAGGAAAATTAATATAATTTTTTCACTTTTTAGGGCTACTTAGGTAGCTCTTTTGTTAATTGTAGAATTGAAATAAAGTTGCGATGTTTATAAAAAGGATACGATGTTTAAAATAAAGTCGCGACGATTATAAAAAAGTTACGATTAATAACCCTGGGTATTGGCTCAGTGGGCCACGTCTGGACGATGCCATGTACGTGCTTTCCTTGTAGGTCGCCGTTTACATGCTTCAGGATGAGTTTGGAACGGTTTCTGTAACCTTATTCCCGCAAGTTTTTCATCTTGTTCAAGAGCTTTTACTAGAAGATGAATTGCTTTACATTAAGAGAACGCTTGAAAAGCGCTTTGGTAGACCTCAAGTGAAAATAAAATATGCACAAACGACGAAAAGAATATGAAATTGAAGGGAATTTTAGAAACTGCATAAATTTTTATGCAGTTTTTTCTTTACTTTCAAATAATTATTTTGAATTCATTCAGTAAGAGACGCCATCATCTGAAGGTGGTGGATTTTGTTTCTTTTTAGTAGGTATCCAAACACCTACTGAATGAAGATAAAGCCTTTGGATGCATTGTTTATCTGCGCGAAAGGAAAGCGACAGCAATAATTATTCCAAGGCGAATAGATTGACCGAGGAGTTGATCGTATGGATAAAAAAACCGAACAAAAGAAAGTTTTTTTAGATATCGTCCAACAATTACGACAACTTATAAAAATGGAAAAAATACAGGCTGGTGAAAAGTACCTTCCGAACGAGCCCTTTCAGAACGTCTGGGTGTCGGGCGATTCTCTGTGAGAGAGGCATTGTGAAGTTTAGAGTTGTTAGGTCTTATTAAAACGAGATATAGGTGGGGTATGTTTCTAGCTTCTACACAAAAGCATCAGCTCGTAGAAATTTTGTCGATGTTTATATTAGAAGATTAAAAAAATCAAAAAAAGGATGTCGAATTAACGCGACAAATTCATGAAAAGGAAGCCATTCGCGTTATAAGTTGTACAGTGACTCTTCGAACACTACCTGTGTGGGACAGTTTTTTTGTAAAGCTAGAGTTAGAGGTACGATTAATTGTCTGGATGTTTTACGAGAAATTACGAGAAATAATCATCACGTCAGAAATCGTTTTTCACTAAAAGTCTGGTTTCAATTAGCAGTTTATGCCGGTGACCGTTTAAATCGATACTCAACAGAAGAAGAAAAATTAATCATTCAAACTATGTTGAAATCGATGCAGCTTGACTATGAAAAAGAAGCATTAAAAGCTTAAGAACAGTGGATGAATACTGAACAAGGCATTTAGACAACAGAGGGGGAGTCAAACATGGCAGTACGTAGCTTATTTAGTAAAAAGAAAGAGGACGGACAAGAAAAGGGAATTCCTGAAGGACTTATGACAAAATGTCCAGAATGCCGTCACATTCAGTTAACGAAGGAATTAGAAAGAAATCATAAAGTGTGTACAAAATGCGGCCATCATTTCAAAATGACTGCACAGGAGCGCGTAGCATATTTCTTAGATGAAGGTTCATTTGTTTCAATGGATGATCATTTACAAACAAGTAATCCACTTAATTTCCCTGATTATGTAGAAAAAATTTCAGTGGCTAAACAACAAACGGGATTAAGCGAAGCTGTACTGACTGGGTTAGGTACTCTTGATGGTGAAGAAATTGTTGTAGCAATTATGGATTCTCATTTCCGTATGGGCTCAATGGGCTCGGTTGTAGGAGAAAAAATCACACGTGCCGTTGAAAAAGCTATTGAATTACGTGTACCGGTTATTATCTTTACTGCTAGTGGTGGAGCACGCATGCAAGAAGGCATTCTATCACTAATGCAAATGGTAAAAACGAGTGCGGTATTAAAGCATCATAGTGAAGAAGGACTTTTGTTTATTTCTATCATGACGCATCCTACATACGGTGGCGTTTCGGCAAGCTTTGCTTCTCTTGGAGATATTAATATTGCTGAACCACAAGCATTGATTGGCTTTGCTGGTCGCCGTGTAATCGAAGAAACATTAAGAGAAAAACTACCGAATGATTTCCAAAAGTCAGAATTTTTACTAGAGCATGGTCAGCTTGATGCAATTTTCCATCGAAAAGATTTACGAAAACAAGTAGCAATACTTGTAAAAATACATACGAAAGGCGGCGTGCAACATGTCTAAAAATAATTTAGCTTTTGAAAAACCAGTAGTACAATTACGTGAAAAAATTGATGAGTTAAAAACAATTGCTACCGAAGCGAAAGTAGATATGACAGCCGAAATCAAAAATCTTGAAACACGCCTAACTCAGCTAGAACAATCCATTTATGCCAATATGAGGCCATGGGATCGTGTACAGGTTGCTAGACACCCTGAACGTCCAACAACATTACAATATATAGAAGCTATGTGCGAAAATTTTATAGAGTTACATGGAGACCGTTCGTTTGGAGATGATGCGGCTATTCTTGGAGGAATCGCTCTCTTTGAAGGACAGCCCGTAACAATTGTTGGACACCAGCGCGGAAAATCAACTAAAGAAAATATTCGACGAAATTTTGGTATGCCACACCCTGAAGGATATCGTAAGGCATTACGCTTAATGAAGCAGGCTGAGAAATTTAAGCGCCCAATTATTTGTTTTATTGATACGAAAGGTGCCTATCCGGGTAAGGCAGCCGAGGAACGTGGCCCAAGTGAAGCCATTGCCAGAAATCTTGCTGAAATGGCGATTCTAACAGTACCTGTTATTAGTATTGTTATTGGGGAAGGAGGAAGTGGTGGCGCAATTGCATTAGGGGTAGCTAATCGCGTCTTTATGTTAGAGAACTCAACGTATTCGGTTATCTCGCCTGAAGGGGCTGCATCAATCTTATGGCGAGATGGTAGCCTAGGGAAGCAAGCAGCAGAAGCAATGCGTATAACAGCACCTGACTTAAAAGAGCTCGACGTTATTGATGGAATAATCCCTGAAATAACTGGTGGAGCACACTGCAATGTTGCGAAGCAAGCATCTTATATAAAAGAATGTATAAGCGTCACACTAAAAGCATTGAATTCACTAAATGGCGAACAATTAATTGAAGATCGCTATGAGAAATTCAGAAAGATTGGACAATATACAGAAGCTTAAATTCATTTTTAGGTTATTGGACATGTGAATTTGTTCGTAAAGAGATAAAAAATGTTTCTTAAATAAATTAATATCCTAATGATGGAAGAAAAAAATTGATCATTTATAATAAAGTTCCATTATTTGTAATATAGTTTGATAAAAATAACTTCGCATTTAAATAAAACCCACGCATTTTGATCAAACTTTTTTCAAAATGCGTGGGTTTCTTCTATTATAAAATCAACGATTGCAACAAACTTTATTCCAAACCAACATTAATTTATAAGCAAGATTGTGAAAGAATATACTTAAACTAACGGGGTGCTTTAGCAGAACAAGGCTGCCTTTAGGGTAGCTTTTTCTTATTGAACTAACGAAGCAGGTTAATTCAATAAGAAATAGCAAAATGAAAGAAATAAAAGAGATGCAAAATGCTTTTAAACGATATGAAATAGACGAGGTGTTCAAATTAGGGGGGGTTCCTAATTTAAACTAACACAAAATTCTTGAAAATAATCGCCAACAACCTTAATGATTTTTACCCACTTTACGCTTTCTTGTAATATAAAACCATATTTATTATAATATTGGAAAAGGGGTGGGGTTTTGACTTTTCAAAGTAATAAATTTAAATCATTAATAAAATATATTTTCATATACTTATTTATCTTTACTTTTGTCTATTTAGGTGTGATGTTATGGAAATACGAAGCTGGAGCTGAAATGACTTGGATTGAATCGTTTATATTGATATTCACTATACCACTTATCATTTTGTTTCTAAAAAAAATATCAAAAAAAAAGTCGTCATTATGACGACTTTTTTAACTATTAAACACTTATGCATTTAATTTGTATATATCCTAAAGTCAATACTATCTTATGGATACCACCTTTAACACCAGCTTTAATTAGATGTTCTGCAGCTAATAATTTTTTTCCAGCTGATAGTGCTTCTATTGCAGCAGCTGCTCTTTTTTCTTATTCAACAAACGCAGCAGTTTAGTTGAAGAATCTTATTCCATATTAGTGTAGTATTGGTTAAAAGAGGAGATGGTAATTATGAAAAAAGGAAGCATTGGAATGGCTTTATTTACAGGTCTATTTGTTGGAATTGTGGTTTTTTTATTTGAGTATTTAATTCCCAACACGAGTCTTATTTCCTCAGTGATAATTGCAGGAGTATCTGCTTTAGTCGGTGGTTTGATAGGGAATAAATTATTTCCAAATATATCGTGAAGAAATGCCCTTAACGTAAAGGGTGCTTTACTTGAATAGCAGTAAATCTATTATTGTAGTGCTATCGGGGTAGAATTGTTCAACGAGAACAAATTAAGTTTTATGGAAATGTAGTCTGTGAGGAGGTTAATAAATTGATTAATGAATTAAGAAATTTAGTTAAAAATTCAACTGAAGAAGAAGTGAAATCACTTTTATTCCAAATGTTTTTAAGAATCCAGATGGTTGAAGAAACAGAGCAGTATTCAGAGGGACAATTGGTTATAGACATGAAGAAGAGTTATAGTGATTTTCTAAATCACAAAAAAAATCAGGCAAATATTGATAAAAATTCACATTACAAAGCTGTTCATATTGTATTTAGTGATTCGCCTGCTGGGAGTTTAAGAATAGTATTAAAAGAGATGGGATTGCAAGTTGAAGAAAAGGTTATTACTTTTTCAGATATTTTTTCTGTCGGACCAGTTTGGCGGTTGCATGAAAAGACGGGGCTTAGCAACAGATACGAATGGTTAAAAAATCATATAAATATTGATGATGAAATTTTAGACAACTATCAAGACGAATTCAATAAAACAATTTCAGAGATAAACGCTATTCCAATAGATGCCCCAATATTCATTTGGTTTGGGGAAAATGCTCATGAACAAACTGCATTAAGGTATGTTCTATATTTATTAAGAGAAAAAACAAACGATATTTTCGTTATGGATGCGACTTCAAAATATAAAAATCAATTTGCTACTCTTGAAACTGATTCTTTTCCGTTACACACTGGGGAAATTTCATCTGATAAATTAAGGTTAGTCTATGAAAAAAATAGAAAAAGTAATTCATTAACTCCAAAGGAACGGGAAAAGTTTGAGAAGGAATGGGAGCAGTTATCTACTAATGAAGAAGTTTTAAGGATATGGGAAAATAAGGATATATTAAGTGTTAATGAAACCTATTACGATGATTATATAATCAATACAGCAAGAAAAATTCATTTTGAGAGAAAGAATAATGAATTCATTAAATCAGCACGTCTTATTGGTGAAGTAATGGGATATTTAAATCAATATATCGGCGACCAGTTTTTTGAGTATAGAGTAAGACATCTAATAGTGAATGGCATATTTAAAATAAAAGGTGTTCCAAAAGCAATGAGGTATTATAGTGTTAAACTTCGATAATTCTTATTCAACTAACGGGGGCTTTAGTTGAACAAGTGCATTAGAAAAGTCCTTAAATTAGGTCCTTTTTTTTTAATATCCCAAATTTCAGCTAACAAACCCAAATAAAAAAACTGGTTAGTTTATCTAACCAGTTTTTGCGTCATGACTGAGTTATTTAGTTATATGCAAACACAAGTGAAAACAGAAAATAAAGTTGTCCAATTTAAATTTTTAAGATTTTGCAATAAAGCAATTAACTTCTTAAAACTAACAATTACTAGCTAGATGTTTACCTACTAAAATACCACTAGCTGCTGCTTGTGATAATGAATGTGTAACTCCTGAACAATCTCCAATTACATATAACCCTTGAATATTTGTTTGGAAATTTCCGTCAGTTTCTATTGTTGGCGAATAAAACTTTCCGTCCATACCATAAAGCAATGTATCCTCATCAATTGCTTCACCAATAAATTTTTCCAAATGGTTTAAAAATCCCTGAAAGATTTGAATATATAGTAAAGGGATTTCTTTAGTTAAGTCCCCAAATTCAGCTTTTAAAGTAGGCTCAATTCGATTATTATACATGTTTTCTTTTGTTGTAGACTGTCCCTCCCTTAAATCGCCCAAACGTTGTACTACAATACGATCTGTACCTTTATTTATTTCACCGATAACCTTATGTGCATACATATTTGCTTCTTTAAGAGTAGAAAAATACGTTGGAGTGAACAAAGTAAAATTCAAGTTAGAAGTTCCATCCTCTTGCTCTCGAAAGTTTTGACCATCAGGCATGACTAAGCCTTCTTGATATTTACGAATGATTCTTCCTTTAGGATTCATGCAATAAGTACTTGAAATGATATCTTCATGTGCATAAGCAAGTTTTGTTTCAAAGGTATCTTCCAAAATTAAACGTAGCTGTTGTTCTGCCATTTCAACTCTAATACCCAAATCTAAGCGAGTTTTACCTTGCTTAAATCCAAGACTAGAACCTTGTTTTTTTAACCAATCTGTTCCAGAGCGTCCTGTTGCAAACACTACTTGCTGAGATCGGATTTTCCCTTCATTTGTAATTAAAGTAAAAGAATCGCTATCTTTTTTTATATCTTGCACATTCACCTCAAATTGAATATCTATCTTGCTTGATAAAACTTTATAAA
>NZ_JBNNMF010000042.1:0-17985 GCF_050272495.1 Solibacillus cecembensis
AAGACGCTATTTTGTTCGAATCGAACAAAATAGCGTCTTTTTTAATTTACGTTCGCCAATGGGATATAAAAAACGCAAGTTTTTCAGTGCCCTCTAAATATAAGGTCTGGTTTTATCTTATTATACTATTTACCCTATAGTAAGAGTATTCACAAGCTGCTTTTTAGTTGTTTTTTAAGCGCCCAAAGATTTCATTTGAGATATTTAACAACATTCGTATATCGTTCTCATCTTTATCTTCAAGAGTATTGAATAATAACTGTAAAAGTTCCTTTCTAATCTTATCTTCACCTTCACTTGATTTGTTTTCTGGAATAAGAATACGCCCAGGCTCAACTTGTAATGCGTCTAATATTTTATTTAAAGTCTGTAACGTAATATTTCTCTCTCCACGCTCTACATCTGATAAATACGGAGATTGAAAATCACATTTCTCTGCTAAATCGTCAATCGTCAAATTTTGAGATTTTCTAATAGCTCGAATATTCATTCCTACTCTTTTTGTTAAATCCATATTAAATCACCTCACTTTTAGACTAGGTGAGGTCAAATAAATATCACATACCATTAAAGTATAAAGAAAATACACTTAAAGTTAATTTTAATTGATTTATATTATATTTTAGTATTAAAATGATGTTAAATTTAATAAAAGGAGAAAAGTTATGAGTAGTAATTTATCAACTAATATTGCAATCGAAAATGTTATTCAATCAAAAATGCGGGGAAGAGTAGCTTATCAAGGATTTGTATCTTCACAAGTAGCAGTCACTTTTTCATATTCAAAGTTATATAATGATCCTTCTGGAAAAGGATATCAACGACCAATAAATAAAAAGCGCTGCATCGACTTTGCAGATTATTTGTCAAAAGGTGAAGATTCACTATATACACCAATCTTGTTAAATGCAGCAGGGAATTGGGAATTTCATGCGTACGATAAAAACCGACCCAATTTAGGCAGACTAATTTGCAAAAAGAAAGCTACCTTAATGGATGGGCAACATCGTCTTGGTGGTATAAAAGAATATATTAGTGTAACTGACAGTACATTAAACGTACCTTTTCTTGCATTTCATTATTTAGATGATGAGGAGGAAATTAAGTTATTTGATGTAATAAATACAAAGGCTAAGGGGATTGGAACGTCTTTAAGTCGTTATTTAAATCGTAACAATGATGATGTTAGTTGGGTTGCAACCAATCTAATATTAAGACCCGAAAGTCCATTTTTTAGCAAAGGTACCCTTACTGGAAGACGAAGTAAGGAGAGGAATATTACGCTTCAAAATCTATATAATATCGTGAATTTATTAACTAAAAAATCAGTATTGGATAAGCTTTCTAAAGAAAAAAAACTTAATCTCTGTCTATTTTATTTCAACACAATAAAGGAGCTGTTTCCTGAAGAATGGGAAGATAACTCGCTTTATCGAATGACGCATATTACATGTTTAAATGCATTAGCAATGGTAGGAAATACAGTAATTAATGAAAATTATTTAGTAAAGTCGCAACAACCTAATTCCGTAAAAATTGCGCAATTATTAATGAACTTAAAAGAAATCGATTGGTTATCAACTGGTGATTTAAAATATTTAAAGGGTGCAGCCGGATCTAAAGTTTTAGCAAGTGATATATCCAACTGTATAAAGAGCTAATAAATTTATTGAATAAAAGTGTGATTTAAGAGAAAAGTTTTAGTATAGCTATTAAAATAGATTATTCAAAAATATAGATGATCGATAAAAGGGATATTAAACTTTCTATTCATTTCTTTAAATATAAGTGATATAGAGCAGGGACCAAATTTAATTGCAAATAGAAATATGCGTTTTAAAACTAAATTCAAAACGCATATTTCTATATTTTAGAAGCTTTTATTCAAAATCATATTCATCATCATAAGATTTAATAGCCTTATTTTCTTTGAATGTATTAAAGTCTTTAATATTGCTCTGATTGTTAGTATGTGTGTTTTCTTTAAAGTTCAAATAAAAAGAGCTTATATTGTCGCCAAAAACGTCTTTTAAAGCCTCCTCAACACGTTTTGTTCTTCCTTTCCCAGTGTTTAGTTGGTTTTCCAAAGGAATGTCCCTAGAGGCGCTGTATTCAAACATTTTGTATAGTGCATCTTGGAGCTTTTGATTTTGGATGTATAAGTCATTTTTTTGATTCTTTAAGTTACTATTATCTTCAATAAGATTTTTAATCCTATTTTCCAATTTTTCTTCTTGAAGGATACTTTTTTTTAATTGAGCCTCTAGTGGTTTTAGATTCAATTTTAGTTGAGTAATATTATGTTTAAACTTGTCTATTACAAATTCTACATTAGGTATATAGAATTCACGCTTACTAGTTCTCGCCACAGTTTTTGAAAGAACATCATTGAATGCATCGATTTGCTGACGCCCTTGATATTGAGGTTTTCTCCAAAAATCATCGCTTAACTTAATGTTTTTATAAATTTTATCTGAAGTTTCGCCAGTATTTTTATCTATGAGTTGATAGTACATTTTTTGCGTAAACAAGTGATCTTTATTTTCCCAAAGTTTTAATGCGAAATCCCTTACATTACTATATTCTATTTCCCCCGCAATATTGTTTTCATCTATATATCTATAAATAATTTCTTTTATTACGTCTTCACCGTATAGTCGAGACTTATTAGCCATTAGTACCACCCTTTATATTGCTATTTTCAAGATTATGAAACAACATAGCCCTTTTATATAATTCATCATTAATTTGCTTTTGACTAGATAAAATTTTAGAAGCTATATCAGGGTTTAACTCACCATGAAAAACAAATCTATTTAAATCTTTGAGAAAGGCCAATAATTCATGAATATTGTTGTCACATTCATTGATAAAATCTAGTAATTGTTCTCTCTTTAATTCAAATTCTTCGGAAGATATTCTCCAATAATTGCAATATAAACAATGAGATTTACATCGTTGTATTGGATCTGTACATATTCCTAATTTTAATTTTTCTTTAGTATTAGTAGAGGGTGGTTTTAGAACAAACTTTTTCTTAAAAGCTGAGTCAAGTCTCATGGATAGGGAATGATTATCTTTAATTCCACTTCTTTCATTTGAAGTAGAATAGTTTGTCTGTAGACCCAGATTAAACTTTTCCATCATTTTCTTCGTTTCAATTTCAATCCAATATTCTCTATGATTTTGATAACCTGCTTGAGTTTCTAATACTCTATGACCACCGAATCTAGCTATTTCAGGCTTACTCCATCCTTGGGCTAACATATTAATAAAGGCAATATGTCTAGTATCGATAGAACGTACTCTAAATAAATCTGCTTTTTGTAATTCTTGTGTTAAGAAAGATTTATCTTTTTCTTTTACTAATGGAGTTGATGTAAGTTGATAAACTTTTTCAACTATTTCACCATAAAATGAATTTATTAATGTTCCTAAATCAGGTGTTAGGAATGCTGCTTTACTTCTTTTTAAATTATGGGAACCGCCATTGTTTGTTTTTTCGTATATTTCTCTAGAGATTAGTGTGAGCCTATCTGATTTATCTATTTGCTTTACAAGGCTTTGATACTCTAAAATAAGTAATTCAATATCTCTGGGAATACGAATTTTATCTACTATTTGTTTTTTCTGTCGATATTTTTTCTCTTTATTAGTCATTTTCAAACGAGGAAGTTTTAAGTAACACTTAGATTCCTCGTACGCCAAACAATCTGGAACTATTGCACAAAATTCAAAAGGTCTAAGGGGAATAACGGTAGTTATTTTCCACCATAAAATTATAGGGAAATAACGTATATACCTTTTATCGTCCTTATTACAAGTTTTGAAAAAGTCCTCTAAAATTATTGAAAACCTTAATATATGAGTTCCAGGAGGGATAGGTCTAGAATTACTTACTGCTTTAAGATTATTTAGTAGGCGAAGTAATTCGATTGTATATTGATTTTCGTAATCAATTTCCTCATAATATGAAAGGAAATTTAAGACAGCTATTACCCGCTGTCTTTTTGGCCCATCACTTAATTGTAAAGAGTTTATTAATTCTAAATAAGTTTCAACGTCATCAGGGGTAAATGCTTTAGTTTCAATTAAAGCTTCAACTAAATAGTTGAAATACGTTTCTACGGAAGTTGGACTTAATTCATCATGTACTAGACGATGTATAACCCAACATTTCAAAGCATTAACTAAATCGTTAACATTTGTATGCTTTATAAAAGTAAAAGCCTTTTCGATTGGGGTGAAGTCAATGACTTCAGAATTGCCCGTGATTAAATTTGAAAAAATCCATTTATTATTGTCGAATTCAAGAGTTTTAATAAAAGGTAAAGCATTGTTATTACTCTCGGATTTTAATTGTTCTATATCTTTTTTAGTATTCTCAATAGTTACTTTGAAATCAAATAGATCATCCGTTTCTATATCGATTTCAAAATCTAATAATTGCTTGGATGCAAGTTCATTAAGATTCAATTAAATTCCTCCCGATGGTCTGATATGAGCGGATAGGGTTAATAGATTTTAATTTTTCCATAATTCCTGTCGCGAAAAGAGCTACTTCTTGCTTACCATATTTATTTTGTGCATCTTTTAATAAATCCAAATCTAATGCAATCCAGTTAGCTAGTCGGGTTTTTTCAGCAGTTGGTAGGTTTTCTTTAAGAGATTGGTCAATAACGTTTATTTTTTTAAAAATACCTTCTATTAAAGCCGATAAAGAGTAGAAATTAGGAATAGCAAGAGGGCAACCTTTACAAGAACGTCCAGGAAATTTGCAGTTATCTTGAGAAACTATACAGTGATATCCTTTTTCTTTACTAGGTAATTGTGAGGTGAAAGTTCTTTGAAATAGTGAATTTACCTCTTTTGATGGCATAGTTCTAATGATATTTTCAACAATATTTTTATATTCTTTATTTTCCCTTAGGAATTCCTGAGATGCTTGAGGTTTAATGTCTTGTATATTATTTAGAAAAAGTACCATCTCTTCTACTTTATATATATCTCCAAATTTGTCTTTAATTAAATTAATATTTTTTGTTTCAGTAAATTCATCATTAGACTTACCAAAAACTAATTCTGACAAAACTTGTGGAATATGGCCGAACATATCTCTATCAAAGAGTTGAAGGGCAATAGTATCAATTCTATCTTGAGGAATGGTGATATAGATATTTGTTGTTTCAAAATCTACATGACTTCTTAATATTCGGATGTATTCTGAATCACTACTATGCCCAGTTATTGATTGGATATAAACCATTAAACTTAATAATGTACGGTTCATAGCTCTATTTTGAAAATCAAAAGTAGGATTTTCGAGCTTTTTAAAAAATAGAGATTTTGGTTTTTTTGCTAGGGAACCTTTATTGTCTAACTTATAAACTATAGTCTCAGCAGTATCGTTAACTATTCGTGTTCTTAGTTCACATATTGCAATAGCAGTTGCAAGAGCAATTTCAACTTCTTCAGAACAAAAGAAATTTCTAGTTGCTCCAGTCTTACTTACAGTCATATCTGCAGATTTCATTCTAAAAATGATTTTTTTAGCATCTTCTTTGCTTAATTTGTTATTTAAAAGCCAACTTAAATCTTTAATTTCTGTACCTATTAACGTGATTCTAGGGATATTTATGCAATCACTATGTCTCCATACATTATTTAAATGAAGCAAAACGTATAACCAAATAGAATCGTATTTTGTATATGTTTTTGCATTTGTTTTCCCATCTAAATAGTCTTGTATAGAACTAATTGCTTCTCGCTTATGTAACTCAATATCTAAAGCGTAGTTAAATAAGTTTTGATATTCTTCGTATGAATAAATTTTGACTTGTTGAGAACTACGAGGAAGTGTTCTAGGATTAATTAATTTTTCTATTTTGTACGGTCTTTTTATAGAATTGTTAATTTCCAGATTTAGAGTCACTACTTTGTCAAAAAAGACTAGATACTGATAGATATGTTCTCGGGAAGATCTAGATATATTTTCGTTACTTAGTAATAATAGGTTTAATTCGTTTGAAGTATAATTGTAGATTTCTTTATCTATATTATCTATAATTCCTTCAGTAGCTCTTGTTAATACGCTAATATAGCTTAAAGATGTATAAGTTTGTATATCTGGAGAGCTTTTTAAAATTTCTTGAACATAATTAAACCATAATTTCCCTGTAGTTTTATAACTTTCATCAAACTCAATTCTTAATATAGTTAATCTACGTCTATATTCTTCAAAAGCATCAGCGTGTTGAGCACTATGATGAATATCGTTTCTTAATATAATTTCATCATTGTATTGATCTATATCCTCTTTTAAATACAACCATTTCCCAGGCATTTCCCATTTCTTTTCACCACTTATAAATAGAGGTGTTAGAAGAGGGGGAAGTGGAATTCTATTAATACGTTTCAATCTACTAACTGAATCGATTATTATATTTGGATATTTCTCAATAATATCGTTTTTCGAATAATATATCTTACTTAAAAGTGTGTATTCTTTATTTTGTACTTCAACTAAATTTAACACATCTAATTTATTAAAATACGTTATGTTACTAATTTCATTTTGGTATAAAGGCGTTAATAATTTGGCTTTTACAATAGCATCGAAATAGGTAGTTGATAGTGAAAGGATATTTCTAGCTTGAGGTTTGGAAATTGCATTTTTAATCATTAATTTGTTTTTCTCAGCTTTAATATTGTCGAAATACCCAATTGCATAATTTAGTGAGTCTTTACGAATAAATCGTTGGTGTTTAACAGGACCAAAAGAGAAGATTTCAATATTTGGTCGTTTTCTTAGCCATTTTGTAATACAGGAGCATTCAGCTATTCCCGCAATTTTTTTTGCTTCGATAAGATCAACATATTCATTTCTTAGTATCTCTACATCAGATCTTTTTAGAAAAAGGATTTTAGTTCCATACCCGTAATAGTTTATTTCTAACTTATGAATTTTTAAAAAATCTGGATTTGATCTAAATTTGGCATTTAGTTTTTCATAATCGTTCATATAAATATTTATTCTGTATTCTGCCAATACAGGGAATTCCTTCAAAAAGTCCTTGAAGTAGATATAAGTTTGATTGAATGTATTTTGTTCAATTAAGAAATTCTCAAGTGATTTTGATGTAACATTTATTGCATTACTACTAGTATTGTTTTCATGTATAATCAATTTCCCAGCTTCAATTAGCCGTTTTGCTCGACGATTACTAATTCCATAGGTCTTATTTAATTTAGTAAGACTAATCATTTTATTTATTACTTCCCCATTTTTTTATTATTTCTTTACTAGCTTCTACATTTAAAACAGCTTCGGCTAAGTGATTAATTGAACGCTCCATTTTTTGTTTAGCCGTTAAAATTTCTACATATTCTTGAACGGTTGTATCAAATTTATCACCACGAGCGTTAGCTGTTAGTCGTACATTCATTTCTAGATTATCTAGACAAATATTAGTGAATACACCTCGCATAGTATGAGTTGTAAAAGGCTTGGCTGTGAGGAAAGTATATTCTTCATATCGTTGTTCATTTAGGAGTCTTGTAAGAAATATTTGAACAACTTTATTAAAGTTATCTTCATAGGCTTTTCCAGACAATGGATAGCCGGCTTGGTTGATAAATAAAGCATCTTTTACTGTTGGGGGCAATTTTTTATTTTGAGAAGCAATTAGTTGTAAATGTTGTCTATAAATATTATTTAGATATTCACTTGGTAAAATATCCTGTACGCGCTCATTTTTCACTTGCTCCTTTTTTAGATTCTTTTTCTTTTTAAATAGATGATTTTGTCTATCTTTAATATCACAAACTAAGCTTTTTCCAACGTATGAAAGACTAGGAAGTGTTAAATTTACTACTTCACCACGTCGTAATCCACCGAAAGCTTGTAATGCAATTCCAAGAGCAATTTTCTTTCCTTTTTTCATACTTATAGCAGTATCTATGAACTCAACGAGTAGCTGCAAGCGATTTTCACCAAAGTCTCTAAGTCCCTTATTTGAAGCAGTACGTGAAGGTTTCGTTCTTGTTCTAGTGAAAGGTGAAGCATATTTTTTATTACCTTTAGTGTCATAATAAGATGCTATTTCAAGGTCATTATTTATTACCCATTTTTCTTTGAAGAAGACATATAAAATTACTAAGGTAAACTCTTTTTTATCAACGGTATCTTTTTTTACTCGAGCGCCATTTGAATTGATTTGATTATCGCAATAATTTAAAAATCTTGAACCGTGAATAATATCTAAACTATACAAACCTTCTTTTTTTAAGTTAATAAACTCTTCTTCTTCATTATCAATCATTTTTAGAATGTAATTTAAAAATTGACAAACTGTACTAGCCATTTGTCTTTCTCTTTCTAATGACATTGACGAACTTCTATATGACCTTAAAAAATCAGTAATTGGATGGGGATATTCAATGCCATCATCACCAACTACAGCAATACTGTAAACTCTAGATAAATCCAATTCATTATTAAAATCATCAAAGTTGTATATACTTGTTTCTCTATAAATATATTTAAATTTAGTATCGTTTGTATTTAGGTTCACCATGAATACTCCTAATTCTATTTATGATAACTAAGATGTAAGAATTATATTTTAATTCTTAGCTCTAAATTATTTAATTCTTCGTATAGAATTTTATTAGAAATATTGATTCTAAAGTTGTTGAAGTCTGTTTTTTGAAGTTCTTCTATATCACAAATAATTGTAGATAATTCTTTACTTAATAATGCTTTAGTTTCACCTTCAATTAACTTCTTTTTATAACGATTAAACCTAGTGTCTAGGTTTTCGATATTATTATAAATACCTTCAAGAGATCCATATTGTTGAATTAAAGGTAATGCAGATTTTTCTCCTATACCTGGACAACCTGGAATATTGTCAGATGTGTCTCCTAATAATGCCTTAACATCAACCCATTGATTAGAATCAATATTGAATTCTTCTTTAAATAAATCTAAAGTATAGATGATTTCAGTCTTTTTTTGAGAAGTAATTTGTGATGTTTGGGGACTCAATAATTGAAATAAGTCCTTATCATTACTGTAAATAAAACAATTACCTATACTTTCATTATTCCAATGATTAGCCAGAGTTCCAATGATGTCATCTGCTTCATATGGGGAAACTGTAAGTTGTGACACACCAATATTGTTTAAAAACACAGTTAATGTTTCATATTGTTGAATAAGGGGGGAAGGTAACTCATTTCTCTGAGCTTTATAAAACTCATATTCTTTTCTACGGCTAAGTTCTTCTCGTTTAACATCCCATGCAACTACTAAATGACTAATATTATGTTCTTTAGTTAAGTTGAAAAGTTTCTGTAGAAAAACTCTTAAAGCATTTGTATATTGACCATTTTGATTTTTAGTTAATTGCTCAGGTGTCTTTCCATATGCTGTTGCGAAGTACCCACGGCTTAGCAAATTAAAGCCGTCTATTAGAAGTAGTTTGTCATTTATCAAAATATAATTCTCCTTAATATAAAAAAATAAGTATTTAATACTGATTCATTACAAGTTATCTTTACTAAAATAATTATAAAATAAAATACCCAAAAAATCTATCGTTGGGATAATTTATTTTGCTATAGAAACCTTATAAAATCAAGGTTTATGTAGCATATAAAATCATGATAATAATAACCCCTAAAATAGGGTATATACTGATGGCTATAAAGCGAATCGCCCTGCACCACCAGAAGAAATGTTGCCACAATTTGATATGGCTAAAGATGTTTCACAAATGATTGGTTGGCAAAACTTTGGTGTTAAAGGACTTGAAGCAGATGATTTAATTGGCTCAATGATTGAGAAATGGAAAGACGATGCCCAAATTACGGTTGTAAGTGGTGATAAAGATTTATTGCAGTTATTAAACCCGACAACAACAATTGCATTTACGAAGAAGGGGTATACTGAATATGATGTGTATACAGAAGCCCGATTTGTCGAGGAATATGGGATTGCGCCAAAGCAATTTGCCGAGGTGAAGGCGTTTATGGGCGATTCGAGTGACGGCTATCCAGGAGTAAAAGGTATTGGCCCTAAAACCGCATTACAACTCATTCAAAATCATGGTTCAATTGACGAGGTTTTAGCCGCATTGCCAACATTAAAGCCAGGTCAAAGAAGTAAAATTAGTGAAAATGAAGAAATGCTTCGTTTATCCCATCAATTGGCTACGATCAATTGTGAAGCGCCAATTTCAGTGGATTTAGAAGCATTACTGTTAGAAAATTATTCACCTGCAACATTTGAATTACTTGAGCAAGAAGGATTTCGTCTTATCGCGAAACATGCACGTTCGTTATATTAAGGAAAAAGAGACCAACCAAGTTGGTCTCTTTTATCGTGGTATTTCAATCGTTCTTTTCCCAATTGTTTGGACAACTTCCACATTGAGGTTTCGTATGGAATTTTCCGTTAAGGGGACTTTTCCTTCTTGCTCAATATTTTTCCACTCACGTAAATGATTTCGGTAGACGGTTTCGGATAGACGATAAACATCGGCTTGAATTTTGATACCCGCTTCATATGTTCTTTTAATTTCTTCTTTTACCGATTTTTCAATATTTTCAATGAGTTTTTTATTTTGCGCTTTGTCGATCGTTTCAGTTATTTGTACAATTAATTTGACATCAATATCAAATTGAATCGGGTTTTCTGAAATAACGGCACGAATTTTAGTATCTACATTTTCAATAACGACTGTTACAGCAGGATCGCCGAATCCCTCAATTTGAAGTGTCAATTCACTGCGTCTAGTATCGCTTGTCATAAATTGCATCCCTTTGACATCCTGCTCGAGAAGAAAGCCCAATAAGCCCTCATTCTCCGAAACAATGCCAACGCCTGTAACGGAATAGACAGTATCCTTTTCTTTTTTTGTTATCCAATTTTTCGAATCTTCTACATAAGGTATTATTGCTTCGTGACTCGGTTCATCTAAATAAAGTAATACTTCTCGAATGTTCATCGGCTCGATTAGTGAGGATTGACTATATGAATTTAAAGGGTCAGATAACTTCGATAAGGTAATGGCTTTATTAAGAATTGGTGACGTCAACATAAGTTCTTCCAACGGGGTTTTTGTTACATATACCCAGGCGTTATAACGTAATTCTCGGTATTTAATTAAAGTATTAATGATATTTCTTATTTTGTTTTCTTTCGCGACGTTTTCCGAGAAAATGACATACGTTAAATGTCCAAAAAATAAGCGCTCGTCCATTGTTTTATATAAATTAAAAAAGGCTTCATTAAATGTTCTTCCTCTTGCAATTCCAACCTCAATCTGAATTGCATCGGAGTTTGAGGGCTGCTCGGATTTTGCGATATTTGTAAAATCGATAATTTGAGCATAGATTTCATATTCTCCATCTACAAAATCGAAAGCTATCCCATGAAGATAATACATTCGCTCAGGTTGATTTGTGTCCCAACAACCAGCTAAAAGTAAAAGAGGTAAGAAAAAAAGATACTTTTTCATTTGTTTCCTTCTTTCGTTTTATCCTGCGGTTTTAACATGGCAGGACGTTCTTTAATGGCATCTGGGGGGAGACGGAATAATGATTTAGAAATATTTTTCCAGCCTAAATCGGCACCAACGTTAAGATAAGGCACGCCATAAACACGAATATTAGATAAATAAATTAACACTAAATAAATCGAGAGGAAAAAGCCGAACAGCCCTAATAAAGCTGTAATTAATATAAGAGTGACGCGCATTAAGCCAATACTCGTGACAAGAGATTGATTTACTAATGTAAAAGTAGCAATAGTAGAAATCGCGATAACTACAATCATCGCAGGACTTGTGACCCCTGCTCGTATGGCTGCATCCCCGATAATTAAGCCTCCTACAACACTAATTGAACCTCCGAGAATACTTGGTAAACGTAATCCCGCCTCTCGAAAAAGCTCGAACATTAATAGCATGATGAGCATTTCAACACTAGATGGAAGGGGGAGTCCTGTGTTTGATTGAACGACCGTAGCGAGTAGCTGAAAAGGTAACTGCTCTTGATGAAAGGTCGTTAAAGCTAACCAAAACGCAGGTAAAAGTAGCGCTACTAATACACTTCCGAGCCTTAATAAGCGCTCGATCGAACTAATAATCATGGGATAATCATTGTCCTCACCTGATTTTAAAAGCATTAATAAATTGGTTGGCGTAATGATTGCATAGGCTATCCCGTCAACAAGTACAATAAATCGACCGGTAATGAGGGACTGCAGAGCAAAATCAGGGCGACCTGTTGTATCATTTATTGGGATAAAATAAGAATACTTATTTAAACGTTCCATTAATAATTCTCCACTCAATACAACATCAGTATTAATCTCAAGAAGCTGTTGTTTCAATTCCTTTAACGTATCAAGGTTCGCAATATCTTGGAAATATAAAATCGCCACTTTAGTTTTCGACCGTTCCCCAATTGTCAATTTTTCAACGGCTAAAGATTCTGTCGGTACTCTTTTTCGAATTAATGCAATATTAACAGCTAAATCTTCAATGAAATTGTCACGTGGTCCTTTAATGAGCACTTCAAGACTTGTTTCTTCTGGGCTTCTGTTTGGTTTACTTTCAATGTTACTAGACAGCAATAACTTTAGTTCTTCAATATAAATTAAAACAAAACCACTATATACATTTGTTACTGCATCATTTGTATCCGTTATTTCCTGCAAGTCTGGAAGATGTAATTGCTTTGTAATCGTTGATGGATCAAGAGGTAATTCGTTATTATCACATAGGGTTTGTAACCGCGGAACAATGACTTCGTTTAATAAATATTTATCTATCATCGCTTCACAAGTAATTAACATGACGTTGCTTGATTGAAATTCATACGTTTGGAAACGGACATCTGCACTCTTTTTGAAAAGCTGCTCTAAAGTAATTAAATCAATTTTATGCATTTTTCTCCGCCTTACTATTCGTTCTTTTTCTTAAAATGACATTGAAAATAAATGCCAAAAGGAAAAAGAACAAACATGTACTTATTAAAAAATATTTTCCTTTTAGTTCAATAAATATACTGTCGTTTAATAAAAACAGCGGTAAAGTACAAAAGATAAAGGCTGGTACGATTGTTTCCATAATTCTCTTTTTTTGTTGAGCCATTCCTAATAATTCAATTACTATGAATATAAGTAAGCCCATCCGAACAAAAGCCCCAGTTAACCATTGGTAAATGGAAAGGAAATCTAAATGCTCAATAAAACGCCCGATTGTTGCTAATCGCCATTCTTCATAGGCAGGGTAACGTTGAGTAGCTGCTTCAGCTGGACCGAACTCCATGATGGCACCAACGAGTGGACCTATCGTTAAGCCAAGTAATAAAAAGAGCATGATGAGTAAGTGCGAAAACTTTAATTTTCTCTTAAAATGATGTTGGATAAAAACGAATAATAATAATTCCACAAATCCTGATGCGGGATAGATAATTGATTTTAATATGGGTGTCATGCCATGTTCAAAAATAGGTAACAATAACTTAGGATCTTTTATTTGCATATTTACAAACGCTACAAAAAAGCCAAGCACGACTACACCAAATAGGACAATAGTATTAACGATCGTAATGCTTTGAATCGGTGACATCGCAAAAAGCACGCAAACTATGGCATAGGTAAAAAAGAGAATCAATACAGGCGTCTCAATTAGAAAAGTGACTGATACCCATTGCAATGTTTCGCGCATAGTCATGGCTGCCATGATCAATAAATAAAATGCGATAAAGTAAATGAGGACTTTTCCAACTTTAGGATGCTTATTTAATAAAACATCTCTAAAAGAATTGTTCCCTATTTTTTTTTGAATGGAAATTAGGAGATAAAGCCATGGAATTATAATAACCGTCGCGATAATGACTGAAATCCAAGCATCTCGTCCTGTTGTTTCTATTAATGAAGGAATAATCGTGACATGGTTTTTTAACCCGATAAATGTCATAGATAGTAAAATAATATGAACAATACTAATAGAGCCACTAGTTTTCATAACACACCTCGCTCTTTTTAATGGAAGTATTGCCAAAAATATGTGACGTAAAACACTATTTTATATAGGCAAAATAAAAAAGACGCAGGAAACAAAATGCTTCCTGCGTCTTTAAGCTTATTTATAATCAACTACGATGTATGGTTGTAATTGGAATGGTTTTGGAGCGATATTACGGTCATTCCATTGTGCAAACCAGCGTTCAACTGGATAGAAGAAGTAGCCGTCTTGCCAATGATCTGATGTATCATATGGGTCAGCAAAAATTAACATGTCATCACCGATACCAGGTGTACCGTTATTGTCATAGCCAATAATTGATTGCCAATGTCCGTCCCAGTCTGTCCATTCAACCATAATTGGACGATCATTTTCCAAATGGTTCGTTAGCCATTTTACAAAATAGCTATCCTTTGCATCCGATACCCAAGCTTCTGTTGAATCACTATTTTCTGATGCATATAAGCTATTCCAAGTAAATGTAGCAGGTAAATTGCCAACATTATTTTCTGTTGCACCTGAATTTTCTTGGATTAAATCTGCGTCTGTATATTCAGCGCGATAGCTTGTTTCTACGATTTCAAAGCCGTCTAAGCTTGCGAAGAAATCATGGAGTTGTGAAACGTCTGCACCATATTCATGGAAATTGTTCGCAGAGCCAGGTAATGCACCTTCTACATCAAGGTCTGTCATTGCCTTCATTTGTTTGGCAATATCCATTTCTGTCATATCTTTATAACCGAAATGATTTGCGACCATTAATGCAGTGGCAGGACCACAAGACCATTCTGTCGTCTGTTGCATCGTTTGGAAGTTTTCGATAATGGTAATGTTCTCATCTGATTTTAAGTTATAAAAATCAGGTGCTTTGTAATAACGAGATTCGGGATTGTCTCCAGCATTTGCGTATGCATCTGCACCGCTTGCTTTGTCGAAATCTTCGCCTTGGATTGGGGTTGGTTTAACTGCCACAGTAGTTTCGGCTGACGCGTTTGTTTCTACTTTTGCCTCTGCCTCGTTTTTAGCTTCTTCACCTGAGCATGCACCCAGTAATAATACAGATGCTAAAACTGCTGTAAGGGTTTTTTTCATTTATCACTCCACCTTTTAATAATTTTATGCTTATTCGCACAAGAATTTATTATAGCGTAAATTGGAATGTTGGCAATCTTTTTTTTCTTAGCTATTAAAAGTAAAATAAACATATGAAAAAAGACATTTTGATTAGCAGCCAAAATGTCTTTTTGTATTAATTTGAATGTAATGTCCCAGCAATTGGCTCTATTTTAACGAAGCTTAGTACTTTTCGGTTATCATCATAGTTGAAGGAGCGGATTTGACTATCTCGGTGGCGTCCGCCATTATCATGAATGATTAAGTATAGCTCGTTGTTTTTAATTTCATAGCCAATTAAAGGCACCCAATGATAGTCGAACATTGGTTTCTTTTTTGAGAAAAATTGACCTGTAAAATAGGCATCGAACTTTATCGCAACTGGATTTCCTGCACGTAATTGTTGAATGGCTTCCGTAAGTGTGCACTCTTCAATACACCAGTTTTCACCGAGTAGGCGTCTTAAATTACGAATCATTCGCCATTTAAAAAGACCAATTTTTGTACCACCCAAAAATTTATAAAGTTCATTAATATCCTTCGTAGGTAGGGCTTCATCTTTATTTAAATAATTTAAAATGACGTGAGCTGTAGTTGGTCCGCATGCAGAGTTTTGATACTCCGCTCGTACAGCTGAACTATACTGAGATATACCATTAACATTAAGTAGAACGCGCAAAATATCACCTTCCTCTATAAAGATAGTATACACATTTTTAGAAATGTTCATTTTATTTGAAACTATTATTGAAAGTGCTCCGTCTAACGGCAAATTAAAAAAAAGGGGGGTGTCTACTATGCAACTAGACCAATTTGTTCGAATGCACGGAGAAGAGCTATTACGGCTTGCCATTACATATGTGAAAAATACGCAAGTTGCGGAAGATATTGTTCAGGATGTGTTGTTAAAAGCATTTGAGCAACAACAGCAATTTCGTGGTGAATCAACTTACCGCACTTATTTATATCGAATGACAATCAATCGTAGTTATGATTATTTACGCAGCTGGAGCTATAAAAATACCGTTTTAACGAATAAAATTCAAAAGATTTTTCAAGGGACAAAATCAGCCGAGCAGCAGGTAATAGAGCTGACTGAAAATGCGCGTCTCGGTCATGCTATTTTACAGCTCCCTATAAAATATCGTGAAGCTATTATTTTATATTATTACAAAGAATTCAATATCGAGGAAATTGCACAGCTGTTAAATACATCAAGTAACACAGTGAAAACAAGGTTAAGGCGTGGGCGGGAGAAATTAAAATTCATATTAGAGGAAGGTGAATGGGATGAAGAATTCTCGCATAAAGCAAGCCATTGATGAAGCAATTGGTAAAGACCCGCTATTAAATGAAGCATTTGTAGAAAAGGTACTAACAAAGAAAAAAACGCGCAAATCACTGCAATGGGTTCAGCCTGTGATTGTACTTTGCACGATGCTTGTGCTTGGATTTGCCCTTTATTTCCTGCCAGCTGAAAATATACAAACAGCGGTAGAAGTGGAGACGAGCTTGCTGACAGAGGAGCAGCGGGGCGTTGTAGAAAAATATTTTGATGCCATATCTAAACAAGATACGAAGGCGCTCCAAAAAGTTGCCAATGTAAATGCGGAAACGGTATTGAAGGAATATAGCATTTTTGATTTGGAACAACCATTTGAAATTGTAAAGACAATCGATGAAGAACAGCGAATTTTACTTTATATAAAACTAACTACTGGTGAACTCGATTATTTAAATGAAATTCAATTTGTGAAAGCTACGGGAAAAATTGAGCTAAGTGAGCAACAATTATTTTATTCATATGATGATATTGAATTTCCGCGGTCGATTGATTTGGAATTTCGTTCAGTTGAATATGCACCAGAGATGTTGAATTTTGATTTGAAATCTCAACGACAAGCGTATGAAAAAGAACTATTTGTTGATGGGGCAATATTACACCAATTAAAAGATGAGGAAGGAACATGGCGTGTCATGGAAACGGTGGAAGGCGAGTTTTTAGATGTAGGCATTTTCAGTGATGGACCTTCTACTACCACCGTGAGGCCAGATGGATATTTAATAATTGATGACAAAGCATCGATTGTCACACGACTATATAAACATTCAAATGGAAATTATCAAATCGTTCATGGTGATTTCCAAGAGGACCGCGGTATAAACTCCTATATGCAAGATTTCCATGACGAGCCATTCTACTTTTGGGGCGTGCATGAGGCGAAAATTGTAACGTTTCTAGATGGAGAGTTAGTAAGTGCCAATATTTTCGAACATGCAAAGTTAGACGGTCCGAGCGCATTTTACAGTGTGGATACGAGAGGATTAATGGTATTGCTGAAATATGATGATAATTACGCCCAAAAATCAAATTATTATTTGATGGAGGGTTTTGATCAATTATCAACAACGGAAATACATTATGATGCAAAGGAAAGCCATCTTCAAAATAACGTGTTTATCAATCGCCAAAATTATTACAATCAATTTGAATTTTACGGGAATAATTTGAAAATTAAATTGGCTCCCGAAGATGTGGGGATTGATGGGAAGTCAGAAATGATTTATACAAATATAAAAGTGCGTGTGGAGGAGAAGAAATACTTCCTTACAGGTGATGATGGCTTTACATTACAGTTAACACGAAAAGATGACCGAACGATTGTGGATGAACTTGGAAATGAATACTATACAGATAGTAAATTAGAGTAAAGAAAAAGGCTACCCGACGAATTAGGGACTGACCCCCGTATATAAGACAGAGGTCAAAAAAGCATTTATCCAACCAGTTGTCGGTATTGAACCGGCGACTGGTTGTTTAATTTCGCTT
>NZ_JBNNMF010000043.1:0-14359 GCF_050272495.1 Solibacillus cecembensis
GTCACACCCGTTCCCATACCGAACACGGAAGTTAAGCTCTTTAGCGCCGATGGTAGTTGGGGGCTTCCCCCTGTGAGAGTAGGACATCGCTTCGCGCAAAAAGTCGTTGCTGATTTAGTCAGTAGTGGCTTTTTTTATTTTTGTATTTATGTTTAACGGTACTATTAAGTATTAGGCTGTCCAATAGAGATTAAAAAAACACAAATCTATGTAAAATTAATAAGGCAGAAATGTTGTTAATCCAACGTTTCTGCCTTTTGTTATATTTACTTTTAACGTTGCTTCATTTTATATTGTTAATTTTACAAAATCCTCAAATTTCTCTTCTTCCTCGATAAATGGATTATGATTTGATTTTTCAAAAATAGTTAATGATGCATTAGGAATTAAATTAGCAATTTCAATCCCAAATTCTACGGGACATTGCGCATCGTGTTTCCCTGCAAATACAAAGGTTGGAATTTGAATAGCAGCTAATTGCTCACGAAGATCAAAGTTTTGAACTTCAACTTTTCTAAAATAATCAAGATTTCTTCCAATGGTACGCCCGCTATTTGGACGCATTAACGCCGATTTAAGTTTTTCCTAAGAATAATAAGACATTAAAGCCCATTCATAATCTAACTTTTTACGCTCCTCTTGTAATACAGTAGGATTATTAAGTAACTCCATAATTTCAATAATCCGCGGATAATTTTTGTTATTAGGACTATAAATACTATTAGGATGACTAGCATATACTTTACTTGCTGCAGTACATCCAGCTACTACTTTAGTTAACGATTGAGGAACTTCAACGGCGTATTGTAGCGCGAGCATCCCACCAGTAGAATGACCTGCAAAAGCCCATTTTTCATGTCCTAAAGCCTCTCTAATGGCTTCTAAGTCAAGAATAACTTCATTTAAACTCAACTGCTTATCATCTTCCACTTTAGCAGAATTTGCTGCGCCTCTAACATTAATCAAAAATACTTTATAATCTTCGGTAAATGGATTAGCAAATAAATTCCCTCGTGAATTGAATTCCATGTAAAAATGAGTAATTGCTAATGGTACGCCATTCCCAGCTACAAAATATTCAAAATGCCCTCTACTTGTCTCAATAGAATTTGTTTCCCACATAACATAGCCCCGATCTGAAAAAGTCTGTCGTTAAATGTTTCTTTACTGTAAACCGGTAAAGCAATGATAAGCTTTATAAATGTAATTTTAACATTTTATGAAAATCATTCTAGTCAGAATATTTGAAACTTTATTAAATGTGCAACGTAAAGAGAGTAATGGATAATTTTGAGGAGGATCATGTTGAAAAAACTTTTAGTATTAATGGGAATGACAGCTGCACTTGCAGGGTGTAGCGATAAGGAACAACAAACAGAACAGCAAGCCAACCCAGCACCTACTGAACAACAAGTAAATAAGGGGGAACAAGCGATAATGGATAAAAAGATTTTAGGGAAGTGGCAAGGACAAATTGAAATTCCGCAAACCCCACTTGAAATTATTGTTAACTTACAAAAGGATGATGGAACAATTTCTGTACCAGCTCAAAACCTAATTGATTTCCCGTTTGAATCGATTAAGTATAAAGGGGAAGAAGTCAAAATCTTAATTAATTTAGCGGGTTCAGTCGTAAAAATTGTAGGTGAATTTGATGGCGAGTCTATTACCGGTACCTTTACACAAAATGGACAAACGTTCCCAGTGAAATTTAAAGCGTATCAAGAAGAAGTTATTACATATGAAACGCTTCAAATCCCAGTTGCGGGGGGCACATTAAAGGTAGCTCTTCAAATGCCAGAGAAACCAACAGGGGAACTGGCAATTATTCAAGCTGGTTCTGGACCGACGAATAAGGATGGGAATACAGTTGGCGGTGGTAAAAATAACAGCTTAAAAATGCTAGCAGAAGGATTAGCAGAAAAGAGTATTGCCACAATCCGTTTTGATAAGAGGGGAGTTGGTGAAAATATGGCTTTAATCGAGAAAGAAGAAGATCTTACAATGGATCAATATGTAGGAGATGTGAGTGACATCATCGCTTTTGCCGAAAAGGATGAACGTTTCCAAGAAATTCATTTAATCGGTCATAGTGAAGGTGCATTAATTATGACGTTAGCTGCTCAAGGTAGCAATGTAAAATCTCTCATAACATTAGCGGGAACAGGAAGAAGAGCTAATGTGATATTAGAAGAACAGTTAGCAAAACAATTGCCACCAAATTTAATGCAGCAATCCCAACAAATATTAGATAAATTGTTAATGGGAGAACAAGTTAAAAATATACCTACAGAGCTACAGAGTCTTTTTAGAGCATCTGCGCAACCCTATTTCATTTCATGGCTTAAATATGACCCTAAAGAGGAAATGAGCAAAGTCCAAGCACCTGTATTAATTGTGCAAGGACGTAATGATATTCAGGTGACAGTAGAAGATGCAGAGCTACTAAAAGCGGGCAATCCAGCAGCAACAGTTGTTTATTTTGAGAAAATGAATCATGTATTAAAGGATACGTCGAACAACTATGAACAAAATGTAGCGAGTTATTCTAATCCAGAGCTTCCACTGGCAGAAGGTTTATTAGAAGAAATTATAAAAATAATCGAATAAACTATTTGCAGGAAGGACATGATCTTACATGATGTGGTGTAAGTTTATGTCCTTTTATTAAAAATGATAAAAAGTTATAAAAAATACTTGATAATTTTTATAACGTTGCTATAATAATAAATGTGCTTAAGAGATATATTCAATTGGGCAAACTTAAATAGTAATGTTCCGAAGTAGCTCAGTGGTAGAGCAACCGGCTGTTAACCGGTTGGTCGTAGGTTCGAGTCCTACCTTCGGAGCCATTTTTTTGCTTATTTTAATAATCAAATGATCACAATAATAAATTTTTATTTTTATTTTTGAAAAAGACTTGCATTATTAAAACAATCATGATACTATAAATATTGTCTTAAAGAGTTCGAGACTTTGACAGCTATGGCCCGTTGGTCAAGCGGTTAAGACACCGCCCTTTCACGGCGGTAACACGGGTTCGAATCCCGTACGGGTCACCATTTAAAGTTTTACAATCAAATAGTAAGTAACACTCGTTTATAATGGAGGATTAGCTCAGCTGGGAGAGCATCTGCCTTACAAGCAGAGGGTCGGCGGTTCGAGCCCGTCATCCTCCACCATTTTTTTAAAAGTGTTATTACTTATATCGGTGGGGTAGCGAAGTGGCTAAACGCGGCGGACTGTAAATCCGCTCCTTAGGGTTCGGCGGTTCGAATCCGTCCCCCACCACCATCTTATAAAATGTTTGGGGTATAGCCAAGCGGTAAGGCAACGGATTTTGATTCCGTCATGCCCTGGTTCGAATCCAGGTTCCCCAGCCATTTTTTTTTTTGCTTTTATGAGCCATTAGCTCAGTTGGTAGAGCATCTGACTTTTAATCAGAGGGTCGAAGGTTCGAATCCTTCATGGCTCACTTTTATTTTTAAAATGATAAGTGTATATAAATAATAAATTTCAATCCTTTACTTATGAAAAATGAGTAAAGGATTTTTTGCATATAAAAAAGGAAAAAATAACGAATGTCTCGAATTTCCAACATAAGCCTTAGCTAAGCTTGGGAATAAAATAAAGTATAGGCAACTTTAGAGGAGGCAAAATAGATGGGTAAAAAGGATGTTTCAATTATTGGGGTACCGTGTGATTATGGACAGCAAAGACGTGGAGTAGATATGGGGCCAAGTGCAATTCGATATGCGGGGTTACAAAGTCGATTAACAGTGCTTGGCTATAGTGTAGAGGATGAGGGCGATATTCATGTAAGCAATCAAACCTCAACTGTCCAGGTGGATACGCAATTATTAAATTTAGATGAGGTTGTTCGAGTGAATACGGCTTTAGCGAAGAAAGTAACTGAAGTAGTTGAAAAGCAGCGTGTGCCCCTTGTTTTAGGTGGCGATCATAGTATTGCAATTGGTACGCTTGCAGGGCTATCGAAGCATTATCAAAACATGGGAGTTATTTGGTTTGATGCACATGCCGATTTAAATACACCTGAAACGACACCATCTGGAAATATCCATGGTATGCCACTTGCAACGAGCTTAGGTCTTGGTCATGAGAGGTTGACGAAGATTTTACATGATGCTCCTAAAATTAAGCAAGAAAATATTATTATTATTGGTGGTCGCTCGATTGACGAGGGCGAACGTAAACTTATAAAAGAACTTGGAATTAAAGTATATACGATGTATGAAATTGACCGACTGGGTATGACATATGTGATGGAAGATACGTTGGAATATTTCCGTAAGCAAAAAATTGATGGGTTGCACTTATCATTAGATTTAGATGCTTTAGACCCACTCTATACACCCGGTGTAGGGACGCCGGTAGCAGGGGGAATTACGTATCGCGAAAGTCATTTGGCAATGGAAATGATTCAAGAATCCGGTTTACTTACATCGGCCGAATTCGTGGAAGTAAATCCGATTTTAGATGAACGCAATAAAACAGCAGATGTCGCGGTTGCATTAATCGGGTCCTTATTTGGCGAAACTTTAGTTTGAATAATTTGGAAGAAATTGATCCGCTTGCTATGAAAATTTGTTATAATAGAGTTATGAGTTTTTTGTGGTGAATCGAACATGGAATAAGTTGATTCGAAACGCTAGGGTTAGACTCTCGAAAGTATTTATATAAAAGTGAAACCTTTTAATAAATGAAACGTAAATATAGAACAGCTATAAAGGTGGAGAGGAAAAACACATGGATGCGTTAGTTAATAAAAGAATAAAGCAAGTGCTCAAAGGTGATCAAAACGCATATGCCGATATTGTTAACCTCTACCAGCACAAGCTGTACCAAGTTTGTTTTCGTATGCTAAGCAATAAGCAAGAAGCGGAAGATATTGCACAGGAAGCGTTTATTCGTGCTTATATCAACCTTCATTCGTACGATCAAAATCGAAAATTTTCAACATGGCTTTACCGAATAGCGACGAATTTATGTATTGACCGCATACGAAAGAAAAAGCCAGATTATTATTTAGATGCCGAAGTTGCGGGGACAGAGGGGTTAGATATGTATTCCCAAATCGCAGCGGATGGCCAGTTACCTGAAGAGGCTGTTGAGCAAATGGAACTTCAGGACCGTATTCAATATGAGATTAGCCGCTTACCAGATAAATATCGGTCTGTAATTGTCCTAAAATATATTGAAGAATTATCATTACTTGAGATTAGTGAAATATTAGATATGCCGCTTGGTACAGTGAAAACGCGTATTCATCGTGGACGCGAAGCACTGAGAAAGCAATTAAACAACGTATAGTAGGAGGCAGATAGGCATGAAAATGTGTCCGTCACAATTCGTGAATTATATGCACGAATATTTAGATGGCGATATTAGTCGCGAGCATGAGCAAGAATTAAAGCACCATTTACAAGCATGCCAAGATTGCCAACAACATATGCATGAATTAAGTGACACAATTGCGTTTATTAAAAGCGCAGCGCATATTGCTGCCCCGCCTAGCTTTGAGGATAAAGTAATAAAGCGTCTACCAAAACGTAAAAATTCAGTAGGTATTAAACGTTGGTTCCGCCAGCATCCAGTCCTTGTTGCTGCTGCCGTATTCTGCTTATTTATGAGTGCTACATTGCTTGGCAGTTTTCCCAATGATGATCAGTTTTCTGTTACAAAGCAACCTAATTTAGTCGTGAATGGTCAAACGGTCATTGTTCCGGCAGGTGAGGTTGTAAAAGGTGATATCGTTGTCAAAAACGGTGATATTGTTATTGAAGGTGAAGTGGATGGTAATGTAACGGTAATTAACGGTAATTACATGGCATCGACAGCTGTTGTAACAGGTCAGGTTAAAGAAATTGATGAGGCATTTGGATGGTTATGGTATAAAATCAAAAAAGGATTTAGTGATTTTACAAATATGTTCGAATAAATACGCAACTTTAACGTTTGTAAGAACGTTTTATTAGAAATGGCAAAGTCTACTCGCTTGGGTAGACTTTTTTCTGTTAGAAAGTTAATCTTATCGAGAAATATGCTATACTAAATTTATTATGAATCGTTATTAAAAGTGGGGGATGCCACATGCAATTTATTGA
This sequence comes from Solibacillus cecembensis, assembly GCF_050272495.1. Lineage (NCBI taxonomy): Bacteria > Bacillati > Bacillota > Bacilli > Caryophanales > Caryophanaceae > Solibacillus > Solibacillus cecembensis. The sequence goes on from NZ_JBNNMF010000043.1 coordinate 6,126, forward strand.
GCAACTTGCTGATATAACAGCTGTTGAGGTTATATTTAAGTTATTGGATGTACTGCTCGTATGGTACGTCATTTATAAAGCATTAACCCTCATAAAAGGAACGAAAGCTGTTCAATTATTAAAAGGGTTATTTGTTATTGTTTTAGCCAAACTTGCGACGTATGTACTTGAACTTAATACACTCGATTGGCTATTACAAGAAGTAATTGATTGGGGTTTCTTAGCCATCATCATTATATTCCAACCAGAAATACGTCGTGCCCTCGAACAAATAGGTAGAGGTAAAATTTTTCAGCGTACGAATAATCAGCAAGATGACGAACAAACACGTTTGATTGTAGCAATGAAGAAGTCTGTAAGCTATATGGCAAAACGACGCATCGGTGCTCTTATTTCGATTGAAAAAGAGACGGGGCTCAATGAGTATGTGGAAACAGGAATTAAGATGGATGCCCAAATTTCATCGGAACTTTTGATTAATATATTCATTCCAAATACGCCATTGCATGATGGTGCAGTCATTATTCAAAAAAATAAAATTTCAGCATCGGCATGTTACTTACCGCTTTCAGAAAGTGCATTTATTTCAAAAGAGCTAGGTACACGTCACCGAGCCGCACTTGGTTTAAGTGAAGTAACAGATGCGATTACGATTATTGTGTCAGAGGAAACGGGTGCGATTAGCATTACGGTAAATGGCAACCTGCACCGCAATCTTTCACTGACAGAATTTGAGGAGTTATTACGCAAAATGTGGTTTGGCCCTGAGCAAGATTCAAACTTAGCTTCTAAGTGGACTTGGGGAGGGAAGAAGAATGGATAAGTTATTCGATAGTCGGTGGATGCTGCTTTTGACATCGTTAATTTTAGCGGGTGCATTATTCTTATATGTCCAAACAGAAATGAGTAAAAGCAAGGATTCAAGCTCGCCTACTGAAACGGATATTATTACAAATGTGCCGTTGGAAGTTTACTATGATGACAGCAATTTATTCGTGACAGGGCTACCAGATACGGTGAATGTCAAAATTTCTGGGTCGACACCAATCGTAGTAAAAACGAAGCAGAATAAAGATTTTAAAGTATTTGTCGATTTAAACTCATTGTTAATTGGCGAACATAGCGTTACAATACAGCAAGAAAACTTTTCTGAAAAACTAAATGTAGAAATCGAGCCGAAAATGATTAATGTGGTCATCGAAGAGAAGGTCACAGGAGAGTTTCGAGTGGAGCCGGATATGAATAATAGCCTTGTAGCAGATGATTATTTCGTAAAAAATATGACTGCAGATCCAAGTCGCGTATCCATTACTGGTGCAAAAAGTGTTATTAATAGCATTAGTTATGTAAAAGCATCAGTTACCGGGGAAAAGGGGATGAAAGAATCCTTTGAGCAGGAAGCAACGGTTAAAGTATTAGACCGAGACTTAAATAAGCTAGACGTGCAAATAAGGCCTGAAAAAGTAAAGGTAGAAGTCGAGATGATTGAATATAGTCGAGATTTCCCGCTGACAATTGTACAAAAGGGTCAGACAGCTAAAGGGGTAACAATCGAAAATTTAACGATCGAACCTTTAAAGATAGCTGTTTACGGGATAAAGTCAGTAATCGACTCGATTTCAGATGTAGTGGTGGAAGTAGATGTTTCTAAAATTACAGAATCGGGACCTTATGAATTTAAAGTAACCTTACCAACAGGTGCAACAAAACTATCACAAGATAAAGTAACTGTTCATGCGGATGTAGTAAAAGAGTTAGTAAATCCAGAGGAATCACCAGATAACTCAACCGAAGATGAAGCTAGTACAGATGATGTAGCTGATATAGTTGAGGTAGAGGGTAATTGATTCGTTAGTGTAATGGATAATTCAAATTAGCGCATGGCATGTCAAGTGTTGAAGGAGAGAAAAAAGTAATGGGTAAATATTTCGGAACAGACGGCGTTCGAGGTGTCGCGAATAGTGAATTGACGCCAGAGTTCGCGTTCAAGTTAGGTCGTATTGGAGGCTATGTATTAACAAAGGATTCAAAAGATCGACCAAAAGTGTTAATTGGACGTGATACACGTATTTCTGGAGAGATGTTAGAAGGCGCATTAGTGGCAGGGCTTCTTTCAATTGGTGCAGAGGTTATGCGCTTAGGTGTGATTAGTACACCAGGTGTTGCGTATCTGTCTCGCGTAATGAATGCAGAAGCAGGTGTCATGATTTCGGCTTCACATAATCCTGTCGCGGATAACGGCATTAAATTTTTCGGCCCAGATGGCTTTAAATTGACGGACGCACAAGAAGCGGAAATTGAAGCTTTAATTGATGCAGAAGAAGACACATTACCACGTCCTGTAGGCGCTGATATTGGTTCAGTAAGCGACTATTTCGAAGGTGGACAAAAATATATTTCTTACTTAAAACAAACGGTTGATGAAGATTTTGAAGGACTTCATGTTGGTCTTGACTGTGCGCATGGTGCGACGTCTTCGTTAGCAACGCATTTATTTGCTGATTTAGAGGCGGATATTTCAACGATGGGTTCATCACCAACAGGTTTAAATATTAATGAAGGTGTTGGTTCCACTCACCCTGAAAACCTTGCAGCATTCGTGTTAGAGCGCGGTGCACATGTAGGTTTAGCATTTGATGGTGATGGTGACCGTTTAATCGCAGTAGATGAAAATGGACAAATCGTGGATGGCGATCAAATTATGTTCATCATCGGTAAATACTTAAATACAAAAGGTCGTTTAAATAAAAATACAATCGTCTCAACAGTTATGAGTAATATGGGCTTCTACAAAGCGGTAGAAGAAAATAGCATGACAAGTGTGCAAACAGCTGTAGGAGACCGGTACGTAGTGGAAGAAATGCGTGCAAATGGCTACAATGTTGGTGGCGAACAATCGGGTCATATTGTGTTTTTAGATTACAATACGACAGGTGATGGCTTATTAACAGGTATTCAGCTTGTGAGCATTATGAAAGCAACTGGTAAAAAGCTTTCAGAACTTGCTGGTGAGATGACAATTTTCCCACAACGTTTAGTAAATGTCCGTGTGACAGATAAGCATGCCGTAACACAAAACGACAAAGTAGCAGCTGTCATTACTGAAGTAGAAGCAGAAATGGCTGGAAATGGTCGTGTGTTAGTACGATCTTCAGGTACAGAACCTTTAGTCCGTGTCATGGTAGAAGCAGCAACAGAAGAAGCGTGCGAAACGTATGTAAACCGCATTGCTGATGTTGTACGCGCTGAAATGGGACTAGCAGAATAATCAATTATTGGGCGCAATCACTTAGGTGGTTGTGTTCTTTTTTGTAACAATTATTTGACGAACTGCATAAATTTTTGTATGATAATAATGCTCTTATGAAATTCAATAAAATTCCATTTTGTTGACATAGAGCATCAGTGTAAAAGGAGGAGCGTAAAGCACTTTAAACAATCGGAAAACAATTATAGCGCCTGAGCTAAGGAATCGGACGGAAAGCAAACCTTAGTTGACGAGGTGGAGGATTATCGAAATTTCGGCGGATACCTCCCGATCGCATGCCCGGTCGTCATTTTCGTTTTAAAACAGAGGAGTAATCCTGTGCACAGAAAAACGAAACGGCAACAATTACACACGTAACGTAGCTGCAAAGCATTTGGAAGTGAAGCGCGGATTAATCAGAGTCCCCTCATCATTTGCCTTTGTAGATCACTTTGCCTTTTTTTTCTTACTGTTAAAAAGGTGTATTTTCATGATGAATAAAAATCTATAAAGGCACAAATCTTTGTTTCTCGCGTTGCGTGATGACGTTCGGAGGAAAAAGAATATGTGTGGAATTGTTGGATATAATGGCGTTTTAGACGCGAAGGAAATTTTATTAAAAGGCTTAGAAAAATTAGAGTACCGTGGCTATGACTCAGCAGGGATTGCGGTGCACAATGAAGAGGGCGTAACCATCTTCAAGGAAAAGGGACGCATCGCAGAATTACGTAAGGCCGTAGATGAAGACGTAGAAGCAAATGTTGGAATTGGGCATACACGTTGGGCAACGCATGGTGTACCAAACCGTTTAAATGCGCATCCTCATACGAGTGCATCGGGGCGCTTTACATTAGTACACAACGGTGTCATTGAAAACTATCACTTATTACAAAAAGCTTATTTAAAAGGTATTCAAATGAATTCCGATACAGATACAGAAGTGATTGTTCAATTAGTCGATTTATTTGCTAGTGAGGGCTTATCAACTGTGGAAGCTTTCCGCAAAACATTGTCATTAGTACATGGCTCTTATGCGTTAGCACTTTTAGATAATGAAGATTGCGAAACGATTTATGTCGCAAAAAATAAATCCCCATTGCTAGTTGGGGTTGGCGAAACATTTAATGTCATTGCTTCAGATGCAATGGCGATGCTACAAGTAACGAATCAATTTATCGAACTGCATGATAAGGAAGTTGTCATCATTCGTAAAGATCATGTAGAAATCTCGACACTAGAGGGACGTCTTGTAGAGCGCGCGCCGTTTACAGCACAACTTGATGCGGCAGATATTGAAAAAGGGACGTACGCGCACTATATGTTAAAAGAAATGGATGAGCAGCCAACTGTTATCCGTAAAATCATTCAAGCGTATGAGTACGAATCAGACGTTACAATTGATACGAATATTTTACAGGCACTAGCAGAAGCAGATCGTTTATATATTATCGCAGCAGGCACAAGCTACCATGCAGGTTTAATCGGGAAACAATACTTTGAAAAAATTGCAGGCATCCCAGTGGAAGTTCACATCGCGAGTGAATTTGGTTACAACATGCCGCTATTATCGAAAAAACCGCTATTTATCTTCATTTCACAATCAGGTGAAACTGCGGATAGTCGCCAAGTATTAGTGAAAATTAAAGCGCTAGGCTATGAAGCATTAACAATTACAAACGTACAAGGCTCAACGCTTTCTCGTGAAGCCGACTACACATTATTATTACATGCAGGTCCAGAAATTGCGGTCGCATCGACTAAAGCGTATGTTGCGCAGGTTGCGGTATTAGCGGTGACGGCATATGCAGTTGCGAAAGAAATGGGTGTAGCGATTGATTTTGATTTAAAGCAAGAGCTTGCAATCGTTGCAAATGCCATTCAAACGATGATTGATTCTAAAGATGTGATCGAGCAAATTGCCGAGGATTATTTAAAGATTGCACGCAATGCATTTTTCATCGGGCGTAATATCGATTTCTGTGTTTCATTAGAGGGCGCATTAAAGCTAAAAGAAATCTCTTACATTCAGGCAGAAGGTTTTGCTGGTGGAGAATTAAAGCATGGTACAATCGCGCTTATTGAAGAAGGTACGCCTGTCTTTGCACTCGTTACACAAAAAGATGTCGCGTTGAACATTCGCGGTAATGTGAAGGAAGTCGTAGCGCGCGGTGCAAACGCATGTATCATCTCAATGCTTGGCATGGAAGAAGAAGGCGATACATTCGTCATTCCGAAAGTAAATGACCTACTAACGCCACTTGTATCCGTAGTACCACTGCAATTAATTAGTTACTACGCTGCGTTACATCGCCGTTGTGACGTTGATAAGCCGAGGAATTTGGCTAAGAGTGTTACGGTTGAGTAGTGGGGATGGTTGGGTTGGATATTTGTGTAGGATTGAAATAAAGTGGAACTGTTTGTAAAAAAGTCGTACTGTTTTAAATAAAGTTTTACCGTTTTGCCCCTTTGGATTAAGATAGTCCAAAGGGGTGTTTTTATTGAAAAAGAAAACTATTTTAGTTAGTAATAAAGCTCAAACTCATGCAAAACCTTTAATTAGAAGAACGATACTTTGTATGGGGAAAAATAATTAATCGCTATATAAAATATTTCTAATCTTTTGGCTTTGCACCTTATTCATATTTATAAGAATTAGGGAGCGAGCAAATTTGAGTTATATCAATGCAGCAAATATTTTACTAAAGAGTTATTAACAGAAGTTCAAAATATATACAAGGTGAGACTATATATATCCCAGCCCAACAGAGCACTCGAGAGAAATGGGGTTCAGTTAGTGGTATACAAAAACAACTGATTCAAAGAAATATAAGTATTCGGGAAAACTTTAAAAGTGGAGTGGGTATTCAAGAAATATCTGAAGAGTACTTTTTATCAGTAGAAACTATTAAAAAGATTGTATATACAAAAAAAATTATAGATCATTAACAAGGCTAATCTAAGGAATTATTTAAATAGTAATACTAGATTGCCTTCTCTTTTTGTAGGAACAAACCAGCTTATTCTAATTATCTAATTGATTAGGTATTAAATGTTTCATTATTATTCTGTACATATTTTTCATATTGAATATGAAGTAATATAAAAATTAAGAACTCACGCATTGAGTATTTTGAAATTAATTTATGGAGGAGTTGTAATGGATTTAAAAAGTGAGAGAATTTATCTTCGCCGATTAACGGAAACAGATGCCCCTCTTTTCTTAGCAAATACACAAGACGAAGAAATAAGGTATATGACAGGTACAAAATCTATATTTACTTTAGAGCAAATTCAACAACATATTAAAAATGTAGCTAAAGATCCAACACGCTATGATTTTGCGATTTGTTTAAATGAAAACGATGAAATGATTGGAGAATTGTCTATTACGGATATAGAAAAAGATAATCATAAAGCCGGATTTAGAATTTCAATGTGTTCTATTGAATTAACGGGTAAAGGTTATGGTACTGAAGCAATCAGGCTTACCTTGAAATTTGTCTTTGAAGAATTGAAATTAAATCGTTTACAGTTAGAAGTTTTCAGTCATAATAAACGTGGAATTAAAGCGTATGAAAATACAGGATTTATACAAGAAGGCATCTTGCGCGAATCCTTAAATTATAATGGCAAATATTCGGATGAAATTATCATGTCTATACTTAAAACGGATTATGAGAATTGAAGTATATTACTTCGATTAAATTAGATAGTGAGTATAAAGACTTTTTAAACCTTTTACAAACGAGCTTTTCCGAGGAACATCAGAATGCCTATGATGTTATGAAAGATATAAATATAGAGGATGTAGAAATACCGGTAATTGTCATTTACGGCACAAAGGATGCATAGATCATCGAAAAACCTTTCATTAAGGCAATTTCACTTGGCGGGGTTATAGATAATTATTAGTGAGGTAACCCTAAAGAAAAGAGGTGGCTGAATTGAAAATAAAAAAGTTGTTTTATGGTTTAATTGCAATAGCGCTATTTATAATAACAGGATGCAGCACTACAACAGTAACCATTGATAGGATCGATGCTGAGGAAGTTTTATCATTAAATTCTGATGCTGATATTTTCCAATATAAAGGCGTTATTTACAAAACGAATATTGATTGGGTTGAGGAATTGTCTTTAACAAAAGATATTCAAATTGGTGAAATAAAAATGAAAAATGATGAAAATCCAGACTTTAAAGATGAAATGTCGAACAAGCTTCCTATTGGTGCAAGGATCTTTTCTACCAAAGAACGAGGAGATATTTTAATTGTTGAAGCTGAAGGAGAAATCAAGAAATATCTTGCCATTGTTGAGGGGTAAACGAGGGCAGCAACTTAAATGAATAAATAAACCTGTATCCATGATTACTCGATAATCTAAGATACAGTTTTTTATTTTAGCTATAATTGTATAGATGCCTCTTATACAATACTTATAAAAGTATTTCGAAAAAATTGAACCGATTCTAATTCGGCAATCGTCTAATAGCAAAATTTGAAATAGATTGAACAGGAGGGTCGTAAATTGGACAACGAAGAAAAAGATATTACGTTAGAAAAAATAATGATTGAATACGGAAATGAGTTAGTACGGTTAGCATTTTCTTATGTGAAAGATACTGAGATTGCGAAGGACATGGTTCAAAATGCATTTATCAAATGCTACAAAAATCTAGATTCGTTTCGATATGCTTCACAAATAAAAACATGGCTGTATCGGATAACAATTAACGAATGTAAAGATTATTTGAAAAGTTGGAATTACAAAATGGTACAAGTAAAAAGTTTTATAAATGAAACGGCAAGGTCAATATCACCATCAACAGAAAAAACAGTGATCAATAAATACAATAATGAAGAAATAAAAGATACTATTTTTTCTCTTCCAAAATGAACTGCACCCCAATTGTTAGACACAACTAACAAGGAGGTGCAGTTATCTATGTCTAAAATTAGTGCAGAAGAAAAATTAGCTGCGGTTCAAAG
>NZ_JBNNMF010000044.1:0-13673 GCF_050272495.1 Solibacillus cecembensis
AGCGAAATTAAACAACCAGTCGCCGGTTCAATACCGACAACTGGTTGGATAAATGCTTTTTTGACCTCTGTCTTATATACGGGGGTCAGTCCCAACTCATGGGTCAAGGTGTTTTTTCAGTTCAAGCTAACACGTTTTAATACGCAATCCGATTTTTCTCATAAGCAGCAATCTGATCTTCATACTTAATCGTTAACGAAATTTCATCCCAGCCGTTTAATAGCATTTCTTTGTAATACGGATCTATTGGGAATGCATACGTTTGACCGTAGCCTGTTGTTACCGTTTGCGCCTCTAAATTCACTTCAATGGCTTGCGCTTCTGCTAGCCCTTTTTCTAACAATTCATCACACTCGGCTTCAGTTAATTTAATAGGAAGAATCCCATTTTTGAAGCAGTTATTGTAGAAAATATCGGCAAAGCTTGGTGCAATGACTACGCGGAATCCATAGTCTAAAATAGCCCACGGTGCATGCTCACGTGATGAACCACAGCCAAAATTATCTTGTGCGACAATTATTTCTGCGCCGTTATATTGCGGTTTATTTAATACAAAATCCTCTACCGTATTGCCCTCTTTATCAAAACGCCAGTGATAAAAGACATATTGGCCAAAGCCTGTGCGTTCAATGCGCTTTAAAAATTCTTTTGAAATGATTTGGTCGGTGTCGACATTTTTACGATCAAGTGGCGCATATACGCTATTGACGATATTAATTGGTTCCATAAATATTCTCCCCTTACGCTTCTTGCTTTTGTAATTGACGTACGTCTACAAAACGACCATGAATTGCCGCTGCTGCCGCCATTGCTGGTGATACTAAATGTGTTCGCGCACCCGCACCTTGTCGTCCTTCGAAGTTACGGTTCGACGTAGAAGCACAGCGTTCACCTGATGGAATTACATCTTCATTCATTCCTAAGCAAGCAGAGCATCCCGATTCACGCCATTCAAAGCCAGCTGCTAAGAAGATTTTATGTAATCCTTCTTTTTCAGCCTGCGCTTTTGTCGACCATGAACCAGGTACAACGATGCCCGTGACACCAGCTGCAATTGTGTGACCTTCGACAATTTCAGCCGCTGCACGTAAATCGGTGATACGAGAATTTGTGCAAGAGCCGATGAAAACGTGTTGGATTTCGATGTCGGTAATTTTCTGACCTGCTTGTAAATCCATATACTCTAGTGCTTTATCTAAAGCAGATTTGTCCGCTTCATTATCATAATCAGCAGCTGTTGGCACGGTTTTTGATACGCCAACACCCATAGCCGGATTTGTTCCCCATGTAACGATTGGCTCGATGCCTGCTGCATCAATTTCAAGCACCACATCATATGTTGCATCTGTATCTGATGCAAGACTTAGCCAATATTTTGCTGCCTCTTCAAATTGTTCGCCCTGTGGCACATGACGACGACCACGTAAAAATTCTACTGTCGTTTCGTCTGGAGAAATTAAGCCTGCCTTTGCCCCTGCTTCAATCGACATATTACAAATGGTCATACGGTCTTCCATCGATAACTTACGGATGGCTTCTCCTGTATATTCCACGATATGGCCTGTGCCAATGCCGATTCCCCATTTTGCAATAATCGCTAAAATGACATCTTTTGCCGTTACACCGATGCCTAAATCGCCATTTACACGGATTTCCATCGTTGGCGGCTTAATTTGCCATAATGTTTGTGTCGATAATACATGTTCAACCTCAGATGTACCAATCCCAAAGGCAATGGCACCAAATGCACCATGTGTCGCCGTATGAGAGTCGCCGCACACAATCGTTTTACCTGGCTGTGTTAAACCAAGTTCTGGACCAATGACATGGACAATCCCTTGATCCGGATGACCAATATCAGCAAGTTCAATGCCAAATTCTACGGCATTTTCTGCTAGTGTCATAATTTGCTTTTTCGCAATGGGATCATTAATCGTCGGTAAGTTTTTCGTCGGTACATTATGATCCATCGTTGCAAAACATAAATCTGTACGACGCACTTTTCGTCCTGCAAGGCGCAGTCCCTCAAACGCTTGCGGACTTGTTACTTCATGAATTAAATGGAGGTCGATGTACAGTAAATCTGGCTTTCCTGCTTCACGATGTACGACATGTTGCTCCCATACTTTTTCAATTATATTTTTCCCCATAGTTTTTCACCGATCCTTAATTATATGAAATCATAATGCTATCTGAAACAAAGCTTGCGTCGATTTCGTTAAGTACTTTTTCTGTCCATTCATCTGTTGAAAGAACACGCGATCCTTCTTGTGCAAGGTCTGCAGTATAATGACCATCTTCAAAAACAGCGCTTACGGCACGTTCAATTTCAGCCGCTTCTTCTTTTAAACCAAATGAATATTGCAGCATCATTGCTACAGAAAGAATTGTTGCTGCTGGGTTTGCAATGCCTTGCCCAGCAATTTCAGGTGCTGAACCGTGTACGGGCTCATATAGTCCAAAATTATCACCGCGAATGGATGCAGAAGGAAGTACCCCTAGAGAGCCTGTAATAACAGATGCTTCGTCACTTAAAATATCGCCGAATAAGTTTTCCGTTACAACCACATCATAATGACCTGGATTCGTAATAAGCTTCATCGCGACTGAATCGACTAAATTATGTTCTGTTTCTACATCTGGGTATTGCTTTTTCTTCTCTTCCACAATTTCACGCCATAAACGTGATGTATCTAAAACATTGGCTTTATCTACAGAGCAAAGTTTGCCACGACGTAGTCTTGCTAGCTCAAACGCGTTGTCCACGATGCGCTCGATTTCCATGCGGGAATACACACATGTATCAACAGCACCCATATCTGTTTTATAACGCGGTTCACCGAAGTATAAGCCTCCTGTTAATTCACGAACGATCATTAAGTCTACATTTTCCGCGACTTCACGTTTTAATGGAGAAGAAGCGAGTAAACTTGGGAAAGCTTTTACTGGACGTAAATTAGCAAATAAATCAAAATGCTTGCGGATTTTTAATAAGCCCTTTTCCGGACGCAATTCTGGTGAGTTATTATCCCATTTTGGTCCGCCTACTGCACCTAATAAAATAGCATCACTTGCTTCACATTTTGCAATCGTTTCGTCTGGTAGTGGATTTTGATTTTGATCGATTGCTGCGCCTCCAATCAACGCATAATCTAAATTAAATGTATGATTGAATCGCTTCCCAATTACTCGTAATACTTTAACTGCGCTTGCAACAACTTCTGGACCGATGCCGTCACCAGGCAGTACTGTAATTTTCTTTTCCATTTGAAAACACCCTTCTTTCTTCGCTCTATCGCTTGTATACAAACGCCACCAAACCCATTCGCTTGATGGCGCTCATTATTTATTTATTTATTTATTTATTGAACCTGTAATTGTTCTTCTCTTACTTTTTGTTGAATGAGTTGACGGTTAATGGCATTTAAATAAGCTTTTGCTGATGCCTCTAATACGTCTTGTGCTGAGTCACGACCTGTTGAAGTGTAGCCATTGTATTTTAAGTTAACAACCGCTTCTCCTAAGGCATCGCGCCCTTTGCCAACAGATTTTACACGGTAATCTAAAATGTTGACCTTGCCATTAACAAGCAGTTCCAGTGTATTGAAAATAGCTTCCACTGAACCAGAACCCGTTGCAGCAAGTGTTTTAATGTCTCCCTCAGGCGTAACAACAGATGCTGTCGCTGTAGGGATATTTTCTGTACCATACTGCACTTGAACACTTTTCAGTTCAAATAATGCCACATCTTCAATCGAAACTTGCTGTTCTGTTAAGATTGTCGTTAAATCTTCTTCTGTAATTTCCTTTTTGCGATCCGCTAGCTTTTTGAACTCTGCGAATGCTTTATTCAGCTTTTCATCAGATAATTCAAAGCCCATTGTTTGTGCGCGGTCACGGAATGCGGCACGGCCTGAGTGTTTCCCTAAAACTAAAGCGACTTCATCTTCCCCTACTAATGCAGGTGAGATAATTTCATACGTTTCAGGATTTTTTAATACGCCATCTTGGTGAATGCCTGATTCATGCGCGAATGCATTTTTCCCGACAATCGCTTTATTCGGTTGGATGACAACATTCGTTAAACGGCTCACCAATTGTGATGTGCGTTTAATTTCTTTTAATTTTAAGCCTGTTTCGACTTGGTATAAATCTTTACGGATATGCATTGCAACACCGATTTCTTCTAATGCGGCATTTCCTGCACGTTCGCCGATTCCGTTAATCGTACATTCCACTTGATCTGCACCGTTTTGAATAGCTGCAATCGAATTGGCAACTGCCATGCCTAAATCATCATGACAATGGGCAGAAAATTTTACGTTGTCTGCACCGCGCGCATTTTCACGTAAATATTTGAATAACTCACCATATTCATTTGGTGATGCATAGCCTACTGTATCTGGGATATTCACCGTAGTCGCACCAGCAGAAATGACTTCACCGATAATTTTCACCAAAAATTCGCGATCTGACCGGAAAGCATCCTCTGCTGACCATTGCACAAGTGGGAATAACTTTTTCGCGTATTTTACCGCTTCAACAGCTTGCTCTATAACTTGCTCAGGTGATTTTTTCAGCTTGTATTCCATATGAATCGGGCTCGTTGCCAAGAAAATATGAATATGCGGCTGTTCGGCTACTTTAAGTGCTTCCCATGTCGTATCAATATCTTTTTGGATACAGCGTGCAAGACCCGTTACGATCGAATTTTTTACTGTGCTGGCAATGCGATTGACCGCATCAAAATCACCAGGAGATGAGGCAGGGAATCCCGCCTCGATAATTGTCACACCTAAACGCTCTAGTTGTTTTGCGATTTCGATTTTTTCAGCTGTATTTAAGTTAATACCGGCTGATTGCTCGCCATCGCGCAAAGTTGTATCGAAAATATCAATTTTTCTCATCATTATTGTACAGTAACCTTTTGTTTTCCTTGGTTAATGAATGGCATCATCGCACGTAATTTTGCCCCAACTTCCTCGATTTGGTGGTTAGCGCCCGCCTCTTTGAATTTTGTATATTCTGGACGACCTGTTTCGTTTTCTGCGATCCAACGTTTTGCGAATGTACCGTCTTGAATGTCTGTTAGTACTTCTTTCATGCGTGCTTTAACAGATGCGTCGATAATGCGTGGACCTGAAACATAGTCACCCCACTCAGCTGTATCTGAAATTGAGTAGCGCATTGTTGCCATACCACCTTCAAACATTAGGTCAACGATTAATTTTAATTCGTGTAATGTTTCAAAGTAAGCAAGTTCTGGTTGGTAGCCTGCTTCTACTAATGTTTCGAAACCAGCTTTCACTAGTTCTGTAGTACCACCGCAAAGTACAGCTTGCTCACCGAAAAGGTCTGTTACTGTTTCTTCAGCGAATGTAGTTTCAAGTAAACCACCACGTGCAGAACCAATTCCTTTACCGTATGCAAGTGCGATATCACGTGCTGAACCTGTTGCATCTTGGTGAATTGCGAATAATCCTGGTACGCCTGCACCTTCTGTAAATTGACGACGAACTAAGTGACCTGGGCCTTTTGGAGCTACTAAGAACACGTCTACGTCAGCAGGTGGTTGAATTTGATCAAAGTGAACGTTAAAACCATGGGCAAACATTAGTGCTTTACCTGGTGTTAAATGTGGAGCGATTTCTGCTTCATAAACTGCTTTTTGACGCTCATCAGGAAGTAAAATTTGGATAACATCTGCTGCTGCTGCTGCTGCTGCAACTGTCATTACTTCTACGCCATCTTCTTTTGCTGCATCATATGATTTACCTGGACGGATCCCAACAACTACATCAAAACCTGACTCTTTTAAGTTAAGTGCATGTGCATGACCTTGTGAACCGTACCCAATAATAGCGATTTTTTTACCTTTTAGAATTTGCTCGTTAATTTCGTTTTCATAATACATTTTTGACATTTTTGTTTCCTCCAATTAGTGTAAGTTAGTTTTTTTTAGAAATTAGGGCTTCAGATGACATCCTCCACCCTAAGGAATCTCGCTTGTTATTTTAAAATGGATAATTGCGGACCTTCTACTTTTTGCGTTTCACGAACGGCTGCTGTTGCGCCTGTACGTGTTAATTCTTTAATGCCATAAGGACGAATTAATTCGATAAAGGCATCAATTTTTTCTGGATGTCCGACTACTTCATACGTCACAACATTTTTTGCTGTGTCGACAACTTGCGGGCGGAATGGCTCTACAATAGAATTCATTTCAAGTCGTAAGTTCGGTGGTGATACAACCTTTACTAACGCCAACTCACGCAGAACGATTGCTTTTTCTGTAATGTCATTGACCTTTAGCACATCAATTTGTTTTGATAATTGCTTAATTAATTGTTCAATTTTACTCTCATCTTCTACATTTACGACAAACGTCATTTTCGAGAAGTTTGGTTGCTCTGAATGGCCAACAGTAATCGACTCAATATTAAATTGACGTTTCATTAATAAACCTGTAACACGATTCAACACGCCACTTTGATTGATTACAGTTACGTTAATAACACGTTTCATGGCTTTTTCACTCCAATCATTTCATGTAACCCTTTACCTGGTGCAACCATTGGATTGACATTTTCTAATTGCTTCACTCGGCAATCAATCACAACGGGTTCATCTGATAAAATGGCTTCTGCAAAAATGGCTTCTGCTTCTGATAACTTGTCAATGCGATAGCCTTTAACGCCATACGCATCAGCTAACTTCACGAAATCAGGCTGAATTGGCATTAACGATTGTGAATAACGTTCCTCGTAAAATGTTTCCTGCCATTGACGAACCATTCCTAAACAGCTGTTGTTTAAAATGATGACTTTTACTGGTAAGTTAAACTCTTTTAACAGCGCCAGTTCCTGATTAGTCATTTGGAAACCTGCATCGCCGACAATCGAAATAACTTTCTTATCTGGACGAGCAAATTGTGCGCCAATTGCTGCTGGGAAACCGAAGCCCATTGTGCCTAATCCACCTGAAGTTACCCAACCATGATCATTGTTTAAACGGTAATATTGTGCAGTCCACATTTGATGCTGGCCAACGTCCGTTGTAACAATGGCATCACCTTCTGTTAATTTGTGAATGATTTCAAGTGCTTGTTGCGGTAAAATTTCTTCACCTGCTTTTGTGTACCATAATGGATACGCTTTGCGACTTTCATCTAAATACGTCATCCATTCAGATGTATCTGTCATCGTAAAGTCTTTTTTCAATAACGCGTACAATGCTTCCTTCGCATCTCCCACAATTGGGATATCTGTTGGAACATTTTTACCAATTTCCGCTGGATCAATGTCGATATGGATAATCGTTGCATTCGGTGCAAACGTTGCTAAGTTACCAGTTAAGCGGTCATCAAAGCGTGCGCCAATATTCAGTAACAGATCACATTTTGTAATGGCGTCATTGGCCGTTGCGTAACCGTGCATCCCTGCCATGCCGAAAAATTGCTCGTGATCCCCGTGAATGCTTCCTAAACCAAGCAATGTATTCACGACTGGTAAATTATACTTTTCAATGAATTCAGTCAATTGTTCGCGTGCATCCGCAAATAATACACCCGCTCCAGCAAGCACAAGCGGTTTTTTCGCTAATGATAATGCTTGAATCGCCTTTTGAATTTGTAAGTAATTTGGCTTAGTCGTTGGCTGATAACCTGGTAAATAAATTTCATCCGGTGTTTTAATTTCATCTTCCTGGAAAATCGTTTGAGAAATATTTTTCGGGAAATCTATTAATACCGGACCTTTACGACCTGTATTCGCAATATGAAATGCCTCTTTTATGATTCGTGGAATATCCGCCACATCTTGCACTTGATAATTGTGTTTTGTAATCGGTGTTGTAATACCGATAATATCCGCTTCTTGGAATGCGTCTGTACCAATAACAGAAGTCGCCACTTGCCCTGTGAAAATAACTAATGGAATCGAATCAATCATCGCATCGGCAATTCCTGTTACTAAGTTCGTCGCACCTGGTCCTGACGTCGCAATTACGACACCCGGCTGATTTGTTACACGTGCATAGCCTTCTGCTGCGTGAATTGCCCCTTGCTCATGTCTTGTTAAAATGTGTCGAATCGGATTGCGGTACAGCGCATCATAAATTTGTAATACAGCACCTCCTGGGTAACCAAAAATTATATCAACACCTTGATCATGGAGAGACTGTACTAAAATGTCTGCACCATCTCTCGGTTTTTTTACTTGTTGCGCTTCTTCAGTACTTTCGATTTCTTGATTGATTGAAACATTTGCACTCATATATGAATTCCCCTTCCTTTTTCAAGATCAAGACAAAATAAAAAGCCTTTTATCCACACGCAAAAGAAAACCTGTTGCGTAGGGATGAAAAAGACTTTTCATGGTACCACCCTCGTTTGTAGCAGCAATAAACAACATTTCACATTGCGCGTGAAAAGTCATTTATTGACCGTGCTACCTCTTGAATCGTGCGAATACTAGATATTTACTTTAGCTCATGCTAAAAATGCAATAAAATCTAGCGGACGATTCATTAATAACGAGCACTTCGAATGTGCCCGGAGCTATCTAATGGCAAAATGCGTTTAATAGCTCACTCCGAGGGGATGTCGGATACAGTTGTATCGCCGGCTTCCACCACTGCCGGCTCTCTGGTAAATACAATGCTCTGTAACCTTTAACCTCATCAACGTTTTAACTTTATTCATTTTTCATGTTTAGATTTTCATGACGCCGCCTTGAGAAGCATTCGTTACTAATGCTGAGTAACGAGCTAACCAGCCGCGCTTAATTTTTGGTTCAAATACTGGTAATTTTGTACGACGTTCCGCTAATACTTCATCGGAAACTTGTAAGTGGATCGTACGTGCTGGTAAATCAATTTCGATAATATCGCCATTTTCAACTAAAGCGATTGGACCGCCTTCTGCTGCTTCTGGTGAAATATGACCGATAGAAATTCCGCGTGATGCACCACTAAAGCGACCATCTGTAATTAACGCAACCTTTGTACCTAACCCGCGCCCTTGAATTGCTGACGTTGGCGCAAGCATTTCCGGCATTCCCGGACCACCTTTTGGCCCTTCGTAACGAATGACAACAACATGCCCTTCTCGTACTTCACCGTTATCAATGGCTGCTTGAGCATCTTCTTGAGAGCCAAAGACAATGGCTTCACCAGTAAATACTTTAATCGACGGATCCACCGCGCCTACTTTAATTACCGAGCCTTCTGGAGCAATATTGCCGAATAAAACAGACAAACCGCCAACAGGACTATATGGATTATCTTTCGTGCGAATGACATTTTCGTTTGTAATATGGTAATCTTTCACAAGCTCACGCATCGATAAGCCCGTAATTGTCGGACGATCTGGATGAATGGCACCTGGAATTTTTGTTAACTCATTTATTATCGCTTGCACGCCACCTGCTTTATTAATATCATCCATCGAAATATCAGATGCTGGCATAATTTTCGCGATATATGGTACGCGCTCTGCTACTTTATTAATCTCTTCAATGTTATAGTCAATTTCTGCTTCTCTAGCGATGGCAAGTGTATGTAGCACTGTATTTGTTGAACCACCCATTGCCATATCTAACGCGAATGCATCATCAATCGCTTCTTTTGTAATAATGTCACGAGGTTTCACGTCCTCTTTAATCATGCGAACTAAATGTTTTGCTGCGTCTTTAATAAGTTGGTGACGCTCTGCACTTGTCGCGACGATTGTTCCGTTACCTGGAAGTGCTACACCAAGCATCTCCATTAAACAGTTCATCGAGTTGGCCGTGAACATTCCTGAACAAGAACCACATGTTGGACACGCATTGTTTTCAATATCTAGTAACTCTTCAGCAGTCATCGTACCTGCTTTATGAGCACCGACTCCTTCAAATACACTCGTCAGTGACAATTGCTTCCCACTTGCCGATGTACCTGCCTCCATCGGGCCTCCTGATACAAACACAGATGGAACGTTCGTGCGTACTGCTGCCATTAACATGCCTGGTGTGATTTTGTCACAGTTTGGAATGTAGAAAACACCGTCAAACCAGTGGGCATTAATAACCGTTTCAGCAGAGTCTGCAATAATTTCACGTGATGGTAAGGAATAACGCATGCCAATATGTCCCATCGCGATTCCATCGTCAACACCGATCGTATTAAACTCAAATGGAATACCGCCTGCTTCAATAATGGCTTCCTTCACAACGTCTGCGAATTCGCGTAAATGAACATGTCCTGGAATAATATCAATATAAGAGTTACAAACACCGATGAATGGCTTCTCTAAATCTTTCGCCTTCACTTTTCCCGTAGCATATAAAAGACTACGGTGTGGAGCTCGGTCAACCCCTAATTTAATCATATCGCTTCTCATTTACTAAACGCCCCTCAACGTATTGCATTTACTTAAAGTTCATGTATATACGAATATATTTATTAGAAATTAAGATGATTACGACTTTCTATCGATCATCTTTTAATAACATCGTTAGTCCTTCTGTCTACCTTGAACTTCTAACGTGCACCCTTTTCAATGATTCTTTCAAGCTGTGATCTTGTAGCGGAATAATTGAAGTGGTGTAGTAAATTGTTGTAATCATAGTACGAATGAATGGTGGTCGTCAACACTATTTTTTGAATTATTTAAACAATTCAAAATTTTTAAACCTTTTGAAATCGCTTTCATCGTGGAAACTGGGCGTTTTTTGCTCGTAAAATACTTTATTACGGAAAATTGAATTATTTGTTTTTTCTCAACAATTAATTTATTTAAGCTGAGTGTATCCTTTTTTCCACTCAAAAAGAGAAGGGCTTCCGATTGCTCGGAATGTTCCCTTCTCTTCATCTCTTACTCTTCTATTTGAAAATATTTCTAAAATACGATGTTAAAAAAATATCATGCGGGTCATACATTCGGCGCTGTTCATTGAATTTTTCCGCATTCGGGTAATAGCTTTCAATATTATCGCGATGATATTTATTCATTTTTCCCCAATGTGGTCGCCCATTGTATTTTCTCATCATGTCATGTACCCAAGCAAAATAGCTCGATTCATCCATCCCTTTATACATATGGAACGCCAGAAATGCACTTTCCACTTCTTGAGTCGGACTTAAATAGCCCGTTTCTCCAGCGGTAGTACGACATTCAATTGGGAAATGAACATCGAATTGCTGACGTGCAAATACTGAATTCACTTCTTCTATACACGCTTCAAACTGATCTACAGGAATCGCATATTCTGTTTCTACAAACTTTACGCTACGCGGAGATGGGTAAACTTCATAGCTAATATCCGTGCGTTGCTCTCGTCCAACCGCAACCGCGCATAATTTACTAATCGGTATACTAAGTGACGGCTTCCACTTACAAATTTCCGATGCAACAAAAAACGCACCGTTCTCAACAACTTGTAGCTTCGTGCGATCCACCATCTTTTGAAATTTTGGTTGGGCAATCGGTTCCACTTGTTTCATCTTTTTCACTTGGATTTGATCGCTTCCTGGGAAGTAAAACCATTCGACATTACGGTTTTCGCGAATCGTTTGCTGAAAATGATTTACCTCTGTTTGGAAATCACTTCTTTCCGATGTATATTGTAAGCTATACATCGGCATGACATGAATTGTAACGGTTACGAGGATACCTATTAGGCCCAGCGACACATGCAATGCCTCTGACAACGCGTCAGGTCCGCGCTCATGCTCGATATACTCCCCCTCACCTGTCACAATACCCCAACGTTTCACCATTGAAGAGAACGAACCGAGCGTAATCCCTGTTCCGTGCGTCCCCGTCGAAATGGCTCCAGCTAATGTTTGATATTGAATATCCCCCATATTAATAAGTGCTAATCCATATTCCGCTAAAATCGGTCCAACTTCATGCAAGTAAGTACCTGCATAAAAAGTCGCGGTTTGTGCCGCTTTGTCCACATGAATGAGCCCTCGTAAATTATGTAATGTCAATGCGGATTGCTCCGGCATGGCAACTGGGCTAAATGAATGCGCAGCACCTGTTACACGAATTGTTCTTTTCGAAAATGTGTGTTCCTGAACAATCGTACAAACTTCTTCAATCGATTGTGGCGCATAAAATTGACTTGGATACGATAAATAATTTCCTGACCAATTCGTCCATTTTGCTCCATTGCGCCATTTTTTTATAGAAAACATTGTCCATCCCCCCGATAGGTTTGAATTTGTCCAAAGTATCTGCCATCTTTTACTGCATGTAGTACTTGAAATCGCTCACATAGCTCCCCAGCTTTTGCATGACGCAAATAGAGCGTATCCCCAATGCTTACCGTGCCTTTCTTGACCACAACGGGTGTTTGTACTTCCCCAGCACCTTCTAGTGGGAGAAATTCAAAACAATCTGCTTCCATAAAGGTTGGCAGACGGTCTTTACCTACCGCGCCTGACGCAATATAGCCTCCACCATGACAAACGACAATATTCGGTGCAAACTGGCGTGTAACACGAAGCGCAAAACCAGCTGCCGGTGCTAATGTTAAGCTATCATAACGATCAAATAACGCCGGCGCAAAAAATGCAGAACCTACTGTAATTTCCGTCACTTCTTGCTGCTGTGCTGTAAATTGCATACTACCTGAACCACCAGCGTTGACAAATTTTACATCATATAAGCTTTTTACATGGGCTACAGCGAATTGACGAAAGGCCGTTACTTTCTTTTTTGCTTGCTTTTTTAATGTTCGGATGAGTGTTGTTTGTAAGCCTAATAACTGTGAGGATTGATCCGCCACACCCGCAATTTGCGCATCGTAGCCCATAACACCACTAACGATAAGCGATTCATATGCTTGTAATTGATCTGTCAGTTCTTTTAAAGCCTGAAAATTTGCAATGGGTGAACGTTTCGATCCAAAATACAGCACTTGAAAATCTGTTGAGACATTGACATCAATGCAAATTTCAAATAAAATTCCTTCTGATTGTGCAATAGTATTTAATAAAGCAGCTTGTTCCATCGCGTCAACCATAAACGTAATCGATTTCCCGCTTTTCACCCACTCCGCAAGACGCGTAATCGACTGTTTTTCGTATACTGGGTAGCCGATTAGAAATTCATCCAAGTCTTGTTCGAGTAAAAATAACGTTTCGCTCGCTGTAAATGTCATAAAACCTGCGAAATGATGGATTCGCTTTGAAATATAGTTCAGCATCGGAGCAGAGCGGATAGATTTGGTCGCGATGCGGATTTTCTTTTGTCCACACGCTTCATTCACAAATGCGATATTTTGCTCTAGCGCATCGAGATCAAGCCATGCAAATGGTCGTTCTATTTCAGTAAAGATTTGCTCAAATTTGTCCAACATCTTTCACTCCTTCGTTTTTTAATTCTACCTTACAAAAAAATTTCCCTGCTAATTCTAAATTTTTGTAGAAATCCCCTTATTTATGTATATCAAAGCCGCATTTCTAATATTTCCAATGCATGTGGAAAAGTAAACTTAAACTTAAACTTTCTTCAGCATAAATTAGATGACAAAATTCCTTATATAAATTCGCTTAAATTAAAAAAAAGCTATTTTGAACTCAATCAAAAGGGACTGACCCCAAAAATATAGACAAATAAAAAAAGCATCTTCGATTGAATTCGGGTTTAGATACCTAAAATTCAACTAGGGGGTGTTTTTTTA
>NZ_JBNNMF010000045.1:0-12235 GCF_050272495.1 Solibacillus cecembensis
AGAGGTCACACCCGTTCCCATACCGAACACGGAAGTTAAGCTCTTTAGCGCCGATGGTAGTTGGGGGCTTCCCCCTGTGAGAGTAGGACATCGCTAGGCATATTACCCAGGAGGATTAGCTCAGCTGGGAGAGCATCTGCCTTACAAGCAGAGGGTCGGCGGTTCGAGCCCGTCATCCTCCACCATTTATTTCTAAATGCCGGTGTAGCTCAGTTGGTAGAGCAACTGACTTGTAATCAGTAGGTCGAGGGTTCGACTCCTTTCGCCGGCACCATTTAGAGAGCCATTAGCTCAGTTGGTAGAGCATCTGACTTTTAATCAGAGGGTCGAAGGTTCGAATCCTTCATGGCTCACCAGTTAATTTAATACATTGTCAGAATAAAAATTCTTAAGCATATGCGGAAGTAGTTCAGTGGTAGAACACCACCTTGCCAAGGTGGGGGTCGCGAGTTCGAACCTCGTCTTCCGCTCCAACATATGCCGGGGTGGCGGAACTGGCAGACGCACAGGACTTAAAATCCTGCGGTGAGTGATCACCGTGCCGGTTCGATTCCGGCCCTCGGCACCATTTTTATTTTAATAGATATTTTAGCGCCCGTAGCTCAATTGGATAGAGCGTCTGACTACGGATCAGAAGGTTGTGGGTTCGACTCCTGCCGGGCGCGCCATTATAAATTTAATTGACATGTTCGGAATGTAGCTCAGCTTGGTAGAGCACTTGGTTTGGGACCAAGGGGTCGTAGGTTCGAATCCTGTCATTCCGACCATTATTATCATTATATGGGGCCTTAGCTCAGCTGGGAGAGCGCCTGCCTTGCACGCAGGAGGTCAGCGGTTCGATCCCGCTAGGCTCCACCATATTTTATTTCGGAGGTATACCCAAGTTCGGCTGAAGGGATTAGTCTTGAAAACTAACAGGCGGGTTAAACCGCGCGGGGGTTCGAATCCCTCTACCTCCTCCATTTTTAGTAATAATTTTTAACAGAATAAAGTAATATTGTCGCGGGGTGGAGCAGTGGTAGCTCGTCGGGCTCATAACCCGAAGGTCACAGGTTCAAGTCCTGTCCCCGCAACCAAATGGTCCCGTGGTGTAGCGGTTAACATGCCTGCCTGTCACGCAGGAGATCGCCGGTTCGATCCCGGTCGGGACCGCCATTTTTTTATAATGGGTCAGTAGCTCAGTTGGTAGAGCATTAGATTGAAGCTCTAAGTGTCGGCGGTTCGATTCCGTCCTGACCCATCTCTTTTAAATGGGGCCTATAGCTCAGCTGGTTAGAGCGCACGCCTGATAAGCGTGAGGTCGATGGTTCGAGTCCATTTAGGCCCACCATATTTTTCCGAAGTAGCTCAGTGGTAGAGCAATCGGCTGTTAACCGATTGGTCGTAGGTTCGAGTCCTACCTTCGGAGCCATGGCCCGTTGGTCAAGCGGTTAAGACACCGCCCTTTCACGGCGGTAACACGGGTTCGAATCCCGTACGGGTCATAATAAAATACATTTTGTATTTAAAGCTGTATGTAAGCTCATAATTTGAGTTTACATACAGCTTTTTTGTTATCCAATTCCTAGGTATGGCATTACAATAACTGGATGATGAAAGCATATAACAGGTTAAGTAATAGATACAGTTAGTGAAGGAGATGTTTATTCAATTGATTGAACTATAAAGGTAAAATAGGAGCAAAATATTTTAAATATGGATAATGGATACTAGTGTGCTTGATAAAAAAGAAAAACCAGTAAGGATAAGTCCTCACTGGTTGCCATTTTATTTTACTTTTAATATGCCATTAAAGTTGGTTTCACGTTGACGTGAGCTGTCACAATCGTGTTCAATCGTTTTGATCGCATTGTTGTTTAGCTTTTGGAACTCAATGACACAGCGTTCACCAGCAACCGTTTCAGATAGCATCGCTTTTTTATCGGATATCACAGTTGCGTAACCTTGTACAAATCCCGTAGCATAGCCATCATATGTTTCATATTCTACGTAGAAATCCTTTTTAGAGGTAAAGGAAATCGTCAAATCCCGAAGGCTTGAATCGGCTTCTCCACGTCCGTATTTATAATAGTAGAAGTAGTTGCCATCCCAAGAGTTTTCTTTTGATACGGTTGACCAATCTTTACCGACTCGTAAGGAAGCATCCACAGTTTTGCGGGCAGCATTTGCTCTTACGTATAGCGGGAGAGCGTCTAAGTTTTCATAGCTATTCTCTGCATCCTCAGAAATATAGAAGTAGTTTTTGTTTTGTAAATTGTAGAAAAATGCAACGACTTGTGCGCGTGTTAAATTGTTCGAGGCACCGAAATATTTTGCTAAGTTGGTGTTTTCATATTTTGGATTTTGCCCACCAGAAATACTGTGGTCGAGTAAAAACTGAATGGATTGATTTAGCGTAGCATTGCCGTCTGCTACATGGGTAATTGCTTGTGCTACGAGACCACGGCTAACTGCACGTCCTCGAATATCATTATCAAAATATCCATTTATCGGTACTTGATAGGCAGCAAGTGTATTGTAGTAATGATCTGAAGCGGTTTCCTTTTTCGTGAATTTATTAAGTTCTTCTGAGACCGGTTCTAAATCAAAATAAGTAACTAAAATCTTCGCAAATTGCTGCTCAGTGACTGATTGAGTTGGGCGGAATGTGCCATCTGGATAGCCACCAATAATATCAAAATCATAGGCCCATTTAATCGCATCATATGCATAATGATGGGCTGGTACATCTTTAAATAAAGTTTTTGCAGCAGAACTCTTCGTATTAAATGAAAAACTCATAATCAAAATTAATAAAGTTAGAAAGTAGTAATGGTGTCGCCTCATGGAAAAGCCTCCTTAAAGTGATTAATCAAAATTGGTTTTATTTTACTGTAGCATGTTCCAAAAGTTCCCGCAATGATTGTCTCAGCTCATGACAACATCGTTTGAATTTGTTATAGTGAATTTATAAATGATCAAGGGAGTGACGGGTGGACGATGATTATCTAATCTTATTTTTGAGTAATTGAAAATTTTTTTCAAACAAAAAATAGGATTAGTATGCCCAAATTCCAATAATTTTGTATAAAAGACTTTTTGCTATGCGCTTTTTGGCGTCTTTTTATACAAATATGAACAGCAGCTAATCCTTCCAAATGAAAACTTTGGGGGGATTTTTTTCTTCCCAAATTGCGGAGGTAAGATATATGAGAGAATTATTGAAATTACAGCATGGAACGATGGAGTTAGCCGACCGAATTCTTTTCGAAAATGTGACTACTACAATAAAGCAAAGTGAGGTCATTGGTATTATCGGACGGAATGGAAGCGGGAAATCTACTTTATTAAATATAATTGCAGGAACACAAACATTTACGAGTGGTCAGCGAAAATGGCTTCAACCGGATGCCACTGTATATGTAGTGCAGCAAGAAGAACAGCATTTTCAGCCAGGGGAGATAATGGAAGAGGAAGCGGTGTTGCTCGCACAGTGGCAAGTGCCAGATGTTTCGTATGAGCTGCTGAGTGGTGGGGAACGATTGAAACGCCGATTAGCGAGGGGATTTGCGCAAAAGCCGCAAATTTTATTATTAGATGAGCCGACTAATCATTTAGATGTGGAAAGTATGCAAAATTTAATCGATCAAATTAAAACGTATCCGGGGACGATTATTGTTGTTTCACATGATCGGTATTTTTTGGATGAGGTGACGACAAAAATATGGTCATTGGAACAGCAGCAATTTATCGAGCAGCAAGGCAATTACTCGCATTATATGGATGTTCGGGAACAGCGTCGTCACACGCAGCAACGTGCATATGAAAAGCAGCAAAAGAAAATTGACACGCTGGAACAACAAATGGATGCGCTCACTTCTTGGTCGCAAAAGGCGCACCGTGATTCTACTAAGCAGGAATTTCCGAAAGAATATTATCGCACCAAGGCAAAACGTATGGATGCCCAAGTGAAGTCGAAGCGAAAAATGATTGAAAAGGAAATTGAGAAAAATAAAGTTGAGCAAGTGGCGAAAGAGCAATCGGTTAATTTTACATTGCAAGCGAATAGCAAGTTAGGAAAACGATTTTTACAGGCGAAAAATGTGTCAAAGTATTTTGGGGAGCGACGTCTTTTTGAGCAGGTTAATTTTACGATTTTGCATGGTGAGCGTGTGGCGTTAGTAGGGGCAAATGGAAGTGGGAAAACAACTTTTTTAAATATGGTTATAGGGAGAGAATCCTATGATGGCGAGCTGTCGTTTTCACCTACGACGAATATTGGCTATTTAACGCAGGAAGTATTTGATTTACCAGATCATCAAACGCCTGCAATGCTTTTTCATCGGGATAACTATGCAGACCGTGGCCTTGTGCAAAACTTAATGCGGCATCTTGGTTTTCAAATGGAGCAGTGGGAGGAACCGATTGCCCATATGAGTATGGGTGAGCGCGTAAAGTGTAAGCTCATGCAGTATATTTTAGAAAATCGGGATGTGTTGATTTTAGATGAGCCGACAAATCATTTAGATTTACCGTCACGAGAGCAGCTGGAGGCGACACTTGCGGAGTATAAGGGGACGTTGATTTTTGTTTCGCATGACCGATATTTTGTTGATAAATTGGCGAATATGCATTTGGTTATTCAAGATGGAGCGATTCAAAAGAGGGCAGTTGGTCAATCCAATACGCAAAAGGATACAAAGGAAGAGCAGCTATTGCATCTAGAAACGGCACGTCAGGAAGTGCTAGGGAAGCTAAGTTTCATGACGGCAAAAGATCCAAGCTATTCGGAGTTGGATACTCAGTTTTTAGAGCTGACAAAGCAAATTAATGCGCTTAAAAAAGGATGAATTTACGGAAGGTTGGATATTTCTAACCTTCCTTTTTTTGCGAATGGAAACACCCACGTAATGATGAGGAACAATCATAAAAGAAAATTCCAAATTTCATCCAATATGGTATTCTAAAACTAGTGATAAATGTCGATATAAAGAGTAATGACAATTATGTTTGTTTTAACGAATACATAAAGAAAATGAAGAGGGGCTGTTAACTAGATGAATCAATCTAAAAAAATACTTGCTGCAATGCTCGCAATTCCTGCGACGGTAATTGTTGCGGGACAAGTGCAGGCGGCGGAAGTAGTTCCGTTTGAAATTAAAAATGAATTTGTTGGGACTTCGACTTTTGCGGATGAAGTGAGTTTACCAACAATTACTGCTACAACAAGAGATAAGTTAAAAAGCGGTATTTTAAATGAGATGGATAAACTTACAAAAGGATTTACGATTACTTATACGGGAACGGATGTTGCAACGTATAAAACAGATATCGAAGCGATTTTTAAAGGTTTGAAAACGAATATAAACGGTACGACAACAACTGATACAGCTTCAATTGATAATACGATGTTGTACGGAATGTTTAATAATGTTCGTGTAAATCCTACGGAAACAGGTGATGGTACAGGTTCAGTGGAATTAGCGTTTTCTTTTAATTACTTTGCTACTCCAGAAGAATTGAAAAACCTCGACGCATCAGTAGATAAATTGCTAAGTACTACAGGTGATTCCATTTTATTGAATATTAATACTGATGCAGGAAAAGTAAAAGCAATCCATGATTATACAATTAGGAATTATTATATTTCATCAACTAATCATAATGTCGGGAAGTTTTTATCAGATAAAAATGGTTCTGCTCATATGTATGCACTTTGGACGTACAAGCTTTTAAAGAAAGCAGGATTAGAGGTTCGTTACGTATCAGGAAAGTCTGATAGCAACGAGCTACATTCATGGAATTTAGTACAAGTGAACAATGGGGGAAAACAGGAATGGTATCACTTAGATGTTGCTGAAAATGATAATTCAATTAAAGATAGTACAAATATTAAATACCGTTACTTCTTAGCGGATAATACAACGATAGGTAGTAAAATTGATTATGGTGCAAATGGTATTGATATTACGCAGTGGGGAAAAGCTTTCAAGGCATTTGAAAAAATTGAAAATCCCGTTCAAACGGATAAAGCCATGTATTATGCTGATGGGAAAAACAATGCAGAAATCAAAGAGCTTAAATTAGATAATCTATCTGGAACACCAACAACAATTGATAAGGACGCAAAATCCGGAGTTGGAAAGATACTTTATTATAAACATACAACAGGCGACAGTACGACAATTGATATAGAGTATTTATATTTTATTAATGACGCAGATAACAAAAATTTATATCAATATGATATTAATACTAAAAAGTTACAGTTAATAATAAAGGAACCAATTGACTCGATTTCAATAAAAGCGGACATGCTAGAATATACAATAAAAGGTTCGAAAAAAGAGATTGATTTAAATGAATTAAAGAATTTTGATAGACAAGAAGTAGATAAGGTCATAGATGCGATTAATGCTTTAAACTATAATTACACAAGTTTCGGTGATTTAGAAAGTGCCGTTGCATCAGCCGATAGTGCATTTGTTGAGCTAAAGGGTAAGCAAGTATTAATCCCAGATAAACTTAAAGAAAAGCTAGTGGAATTTAATAATACAGTTGGAAAAATTCAAGACATTCAAGATAAAATTAATAAGTTAAATATAGATTCTTCTAGGGAAGATATTTTAAAAGTAAGAGCTGAATGGAACAAACTTAATTCTAATTCAATCTATAGGGGTTTTGTTAATGACTCTAATTTACTTGATCAAGAAAAGCGAATTGAAGCTAAAGATTTAGAGGAACGTATCCAAAAAATAATCGAAGCAATCAATGGTTTATCAGATACCTCAACATATGCCGAGGTAAAACTAGTATATGATCAATATATCGCGCTTGCTGATGCTAAATCACAAGTTACAAATGCCGCAATACTCGAAGCATTATGGGCAAAGGTAGGTACAGAGAAAGCTGCCATCGACCGCGTCAACAAATTAATCAAGGACCTTAACTCAAAATCAACAAAAGAT
The DNA here is from genome assembly GCF_050272495.1 of Solibacillus cecembensis. Classification (NCBI taxonomy): domain Bacteria; kingdom Bacillati; phylum Bacillota; class Bacilli; order Caryophanales; family Caryophanaceae; genus Solibacillus; species Solibacillus cecembensis. The sequence continues at coordinate 6,948 of NZ_JBNNMF010000045.1, forward strand.
CAAATTCAAGCAGCTCAAGATGCATACGACGCATTGCCTGAATCTTCACGAGCATTAGTAGTGGACTATGAAAAAATTGCACAGCTATTGGCAGAGCTCGATGGTAAGGAAACCGAACTTGCTGACAAAGAAGCGGCTCGTTTAGTAGAGGAAAAGATCCTTGCACTGAATGATGAATCTACGCCAACAGCCATTGCAGAGGTGCGTGCGGCATACGAAGCGTTAAATGAAAATGCGAAAAAATTAGTGTCCAAAAAGATGTTAGATTTACTTGTCTCTTATGAAAATAGCATGAAAGAACAGACGGACCAGGCGAAAAAAGAGGCGCAAGTCGTTATTGACCGCATTAATCGCATTACAAATAGCTATACAGAAGCTCAAATTAAAGATGTTCGACTGGCGTATAATGCGCTTAGTGATTTGGCGAAAACGTATGTAACGAATTTACAAAAATTAATCGATGCGGAAAGAAATATTTTATATCAAAATACCGTTGTTAAAGAGGCAAAATTACAAGCTGCAGCATTTGATGCCTATATGGCGAATATTAGTCGTACCTCGTCCACAGCGGAAATTGCGAAGGCGCGCGCGTATTATAATTCATTATCTTATGAGGCGAAAAGACATGTCAAAACGTATGAAAAATTACGTCGCCTTGAAACGATGTGGAATGACCCAGATTATTTAGGGTTAATTTTTACGTACTATCCAGATTACATTAACGCGATTAAACCAGGGGGCATTGAACTAGAGAAACCTAAGTATGACTCGTTGTATATTCCAGATGATTCGAGTTCCTTTGCTTATTCACAACCAGATACGACGTGGTCACCATATGAGGAAATGGCTTATTATAACGGTCGATATACGACAAAGATTGAGGCTTCACAAGTTAAGAATGTAGCAGATAAGACGATGATGTTGACAGCGGAAGGAATCGAACTATTAATTCCGACAGCGGATATTAAAGGGACATCTGCAGCGGTTGGAGTGTCTATGACTGTAGACAATGATAAATTAATTATTAGCTTTACAGAAGGACAAGCGGCGCAAGTGTTTTCAGACTTTGTCGAGATTCGAATCCCAATGCGTACATTAGATGGGACTTCATCAATGGCTGTGCAACGTACCGATAATAATGGGACAACACCAGCAAGCTATAAAGTAGAAGGCTCTAATTTTGTTATTCGCACAAAAATAGGCGGGACTTTTACAGCGAGCAATAGCAAAACAACGTATTCGGATTTAGCATCAGCGAGCACGAGTGCGTCAGGTATTCGTGAATTAGCGAAGCGCGGCATTACGTATTCAACATCAGGTAAGTCAGTCATTCCGAATAAAAGTGTGACACGTGCTGATGTTGCGACATTACTTGCGAAAGCGCTCGATGTTTCAAGTACGAAAGCGACAAAATATAACGATTTAAAGTCGACGGTATCTTCAAGCTATGTACAAGGCTTATTAGAAGCAGGTGTTATGAGCGGAGTGACGGCGCAGCAATTTAGTCCGCATAGTGCAGTGAGTCGTCAGGAAGCAGCGATTATCATAGCCAATATGTACCGCTATTTAAATCAAGATTTGTCACTTGCTTATAATGAATTAAAGACAAATTTTAGAGACGTTTCTCATTTAACATATGAAGCGCGTCAAAGTATCGCGATTTTGGAATTATTCGATGTTGTGGATGGCACTGCTTCAAGTCAATTTAATCCAGAGCAAAAGTTAACGAGAGCACAGTTTGCCGAAATGTTATACAAGGCATTAAACGCAATCGAGTATTTATAATCTTCACTACAAAAGCACAGCGGTTTATACGCTGTGCTTTTGCATTTGTAATTGTCTAATCATATAATATTATATAGAAGAATATGGATATATTTTTAGGGAGGTTGCGTTGTGGAATATTTATCAATGATTTTTTTCAAAATTGTTGCGCCTATTTTAATACTGCTTTTCATTGGCGCAATTTTGCAGAAGAAGTTCAATTTTAATTTAAAGGCATTGTCCCATTTAATTACGTATTGCTTCATGCCAGCAGCGGTCTTTATTAATATTTATGAAACGTCGATTGAAGTAAGTGTAATCGGGCAAATTACACTCTTTATCGTACTTTTTATGGGGAGTCAAATGCTATTGAGTCACTTGTTAGCGAAGGTCCTAAAGCTGGAACGAAAAGAAGCAGCGGTATTTAAAAACAGTGTCGTGCTCATCAACTCAGGGAATTATGGTATTCCTGTTGCGCAAATGATTTTTGCTACGAACCCGATTGGTGTAGCAATTCAGGTCATTATGGTAATTTTCCAAAATATGGTGACGTATACATATGGGTTATACAATTTAATTTCCTCTACGAAGTCTGGCATCGCGATAGTCCTCGATTTTTTGAAGATGCCGATTGTGCATGCGCTTATTTTAGGTGGGGTACTTAATTACTTGAATGTACCTATACCAGATACGTTTAGCATTCCTCTAGAGCATATTGCAAATGGCTTTGTGGCGGTTGCATTAATTACACTTGGTGCGCAACTTTCGCAAATCGAAATACGGTCGATGTTTAATAAAATGATTTTTGTCAGCTGCTTTACACGTTTATTGGTTGGACCTGCTATTGCATTGCTTGTCATCTTTGCGCTTGGATTGGATGGGGTAGTGGCACAATCTTTATTTATTGCTAGTGCATTTCCAACGTCACGTAATAGTGCAAGTCTCGCTTTAGAATATGATGTCGAATCGGATACAGCGGCGCAAACTGTTTTATTTTCAACGATTATTAGTTGCCTCACAGTGACGGTCGTTATTTACATGTCGAATTTTATATTTGTGTTAAATTAAGAGATTTCCAATTAAATAAAAATGAATGGTATAGAAATTACAAGCGTAAAACACAATTTCTATACCATTTTATATTTTTATATGATGTTTTGATTATATTCGACATTTCAAGTCAGTTAATTATTAAATTAGCATAAAATGAGATAATTTATGTTGAAATTTTCCGAATAATACAACATAATTGTTTTTGATAGCATTACTATCATTTCATAAAAGGGGAGAGAATGCGATGCAAAACATTCAATGGGAGAAAGAAGTAGATGTAATCGTTCTAGGGACAGGGGGCGCGGCATTATCGGCAGCAATTGCAGCGGCGGATAATGGTGCATCTGTGTTAGTACTTGAAAAAACGCATCAAATTGGTGGTACAACGGCTTATTCTGGCGGTGTACCATGGGTTCCATTAAATCACTATATGAAAGATCAAGGCTTCTCGGACAACCGTGAGCAAGTAATTGCATTTATAAAACGATTAACTCTCGGTCGTGCGGAAGAAAGCATGATTGAGCGATTTGTAGATAAAGGTCATGAAATATTCAAGTTTTTAGATGAAGAAGCGCAAGTTCGTTTTAAAACGCCAAAAACTTATCCAGAATATTATCGAAATTTAGATGAAGCATTAAAAGATGGGACACGTTCACTTGATCCGGTACCGTTTGATTTAAATTTAATTGGCGACTGGGGCATGCATTTGCGCCAAAATCCAATTTTCCCACCACTAACATTGGAAGAAGGCGGTGCGATTGGTGGTATTGATTTCACAGTAGTTGCGGAACGTATGCAAAACAATATTGTTACAATGGGGCGCTCACTAGTTGCTTCTTTATTTAAAGCATGTTTGGATCGCGGTGTTGAGACATTATTAAATACTGCGGGTAAAGAGCTTGTAATGGGGGAAAACGGAGAAGTGATTGGCTTGATTGCTGAAACTTCAGAAGGTGAAAAGAAATACTTCAAAGCAAATAATGGCGTCATTTTAGCTTCAGGTGGCTTTGAGTGGAATAAACAATTAACGAAAGCATTTTTAAAGATGGACATTACGCATCCTGTTTCACCTCCAGGAAATGAGGGCGATGCGTTAATGATGGCGATGAAAGTTGGCGCGGCACTTGATAATATGAGTGAAGCTTGTTGGTACCCAGCGATGGTTGATCCAAAGTTTGAGTATGAGGACAATGTGATGGCGCAATTAGGTAACGGACGTAACGGCCCGAACTCGATTGTTGTAAACAAGCATGGTCGTCGTTTTGCACATGAAGGAACAACTTATAATGATTTGCCACGTACATTCTTTAACTTTGATCCAGTGAACATTGAGTTTCCCAATGAAGCTCCGGTCTGGCTAATATTTGACCAGCAGCTAAAGGATCGTGAACTAATTATTACGATGACACCGGGTGATCCAGCTCCGGATTGGGTAGACCAAGCAGCGACATTGCAAGAGTTAGCTGAAAAAGTAGGCGTGAATGCAGAAAACTTAATAGATGAGGTTGCAAAGTGGAATGGGTACTGTGAGCAGCAGGAAGACCCAGATTTCCACCGCGGTACGATTCAATTTGAAAACTTAACGGGTGGCGGTGGAAATCCCGAGGCCAACCTAGGGAAAATTGAAAAAGGACCATTTTATGCATTACCAATTTATTTAGGTGCATTAGGTACAAATGGTGGACCAAAAATTGATGGAAATGGACGAGTAATCAATTTTGCAGGGCAGCCAATTCAAGGCTTATATGCAGCGGGCAATGCATCAGCTAATCCACTTGGCCCAATCTATCCGAGTGCAGGGGGAACGATTGGACCTGCGATGGTATTTGGTTTCTTAGCAGGGGAACATGCAGCAAAAACAACTTTAGTAAAAAGCGAGGTATAAAAATATGCCACAAGGAACACATACATTAAGCGTGCCATTAAGTATTGAAACGATTTGGGAATTTGTACAAGACATGAACAACTGGGCGCCATTAGTACCAGGCTATATTGAACATGAAATACTTAATGAAAATGAATCGACATGGGCTTTCAAAGGTGATTTAGGATTCATGAAGAAAACGGTCAAACTAAAAATTGACATTAAAGAGTGGAATGAGCCTTCAGCAGTCATTTTTGACTTATCCGGTTTATCCGATAATTTTAAAGGTGGCGGCTATTTCAAAGCTGAAAAAGTTAGTGACAATGAAACGTTGATGACAGGGAACTTAGATATTACGGCTGGTGGTATGATGGGGCCAATGGTCAATCAAATTTTAGTGAAGTTCGTGCCACAAACAGCAACAGAATTGACAGAGGCAATCGTTACAAAATTATGTGAAGATAATAACGTGCCGGTATAATTTGAAAATGAAAAAGCCACTTTTGATGCAATGAACTGCTCCCTGTCAAGTAGACAGCGGAAATAATAAAAATACTTTAAGCGGCTTGAACCCTGTATTCTAGAGGGCTTAAGCCGTTTAATTTTT
>NZ_JBNNMF010000046.1:0-10752 GCF_050272495.1 Solibacillus cecembensis
TGTAGAACAGGATGGAGTGTATACCCTAGTTGTAACAGATGCAGCCGGCAATGTAACGACAGTAACCTTCACAATAGACACGGCAGTCCCTCCAGACACGACAGCCCCGATTGTAACGGGTGTGTCAGATGGAGGGGTATACAAAAACAAGGTAACAATCGGATTTAATGAAGGAACAGCGACGTTAAATGGAGCAACTTTTGTTAAGGGTACAGATGTAGAATTGGATGGAGTGTATAACCTAGTTGTAACAGATGCAGCCGGAAATGTAACGACGATAAACTTCACAATAGACACGGCAGTCCCTCCAGACAAGACAGCCCCGATTGTAACGGGTGTGACAGATGGAGGGGTATACAAAAACAAGGTAACGCCTAGTTTTAATGAAGGAACAGCGACGTTGAATGGAGTAGTTTTTATTAGTGGTACAGATGTAGAACAGGATGGAGTGTATACCCTAGTTGTAACAGATGCAGCCGGCAATGTAACGACAGTAACCTTCACAATAGACACGGCAGTCCCTCCAGGCAAGACAGCCCCGATTGTAACAGGTGTGACAGATGGGGGGATATACAAAAGCAAGGTAACAATCGGATTTAATGAAGGGACAGCGACGCTAAATGGAGCAACTTTAGCTATCGATACGGAAATTGACCAGGATGGAGACTATGAGCTAGTCGTAACAGATGCGGCAGGTAATTTAACAAAGGTTCTATTCATCATTGATAGAACTGCTCCTACAGGAACGATTGTCATTAATAGTGGCTCTGCTACTACAAATAGCAAATCTGTGACGCTAAGTCTGACTTCATCTGACGGTGTGGGAAGTGGTGTCACTGAAATGCGTTTTTCTATAGATGAGCTAACTTGGTCAGCGTGGGAAAAAGTAGCACTCACAAAAAAATGGGATTTAGTAGGGAATGCTGGGCTAAAGAAGCTCTACGTGCAATTTCGTGATACTGCAGGGAATTCAAGCATTTCAAACATGGCTTCAATTGAGTACAAGACGAGCAGCGGTTCTGATAATAGTGGTGGCGGCTATAACCCGACACCGGAGCCAACACCAACACCGAGTCCGACACCAGTAGAACCAAAGCCAGAACAACCAATGCCAACTCCAATAGAGCCAACAAAGCCAGTTCCGATACCTGAAGAACCGAAGCAACCAGAAATGCCTGAAGAGCAAAAGCCTAGCATTACATTCAACGATATCTCCACGAACTGGGCAAAGGATATGATTGAGGATATTGCAGCACGCGGCATTATCACAGGCTATCCAGATGGCTCATTCCGACCGAATGAACCAATCAAACGCGAACATGTCGCGGTGATGTTTGCCCGTACGTTCGAGCTAGCGGCACAACGCGAGGCTGTATCATTTAGTGATGTCTCAACGAGTCATCCATACTACGAGGCCATTACAAAATTACAGCAAGCAGGCATCATAGACGGCTCGGACGGCGCATTCAATCCAAACGAATCGCTAACACGTGCCCAACTAGCGAAAATACTTGTCCTCGCATTTGGATTAACACCAGGCGACACAAGCACATTCCAAGACGTACCAACAACACATTGGAGTCATGACTACATTGCTGTACTGGCAGATGTCGGCATTGCCTTAGGCGACAACGGCAACTTTAAACCAAACGAGCCAGTAACACGCGCGCAATTTGCGGCATTTTTGTATCGAGCTCTTAACCTATAAAAAGAAACACGCTACAAAATTCAAACTCGAATCTTGTAGCGTGTTTTTATATACTCTATTTCAATCTATATCAGTGATAATCTTTATTTTTCTATATACTTTGAAAGTGCTGCATAGCGGTTACTTTTTTGTGCCCGTTTCACAATCCATTAAAAAAGTGTTCGTTGGAGCCAAAATGGAATCCTGACAATTAGCGTGTTTTGCATCGATAATATTAATAGCTGTATGGGCAATTGTCTTTGGATTTCCTTTTTTATCAACCAAACCGACATCGATTAATCCATAGTGAATTCGTACAGATTGCCAAACTGGCTAGGGGTGTGAGTCGTACGCGAAAAACAACAGGTTCATCGTGCTTGTTTGTAAATGTATGCGGCGTTTTAAGGTGGGCTATGCGACAGTCGCCCTTAAAACATGTTGTTCTTTCCCAATTGTAACCGTTAATCTACCCGATATCACTTCAAATTCTTCCTCAAACTCATCATGAATATGAAGGGATGGTCCGTCACCTTGAGGTGGTAATGACACTTCTATAGACAAATAACGACCATTCATTTCTTCTGCCGTTTCTAAAAACGTAATCTGTTCACCCGTCAATTTTTTTTTACTGTACGTTGCATATTTTCGCTATTTCATTCAAAAAAATTTTATGTCGAGTATTTCACTGATAAAACAATGAAAAAACAGCTAAAAAAGGTCGAAAACAGCTTGAAATAGAGCATTTTTGTTCCTCAAATCATACCGTGAAATAATGGGGTTAGGATAAAAGATATACATAAACTTTTAATAAAATAGGTGCTAAACTGTGAAGTTCCTTAAAAAAAACGAGCATTTTTGTTTCCAGTGGATGATGTAAAAGCCTATTATTTTGATAAGAACGTCTCCATCCAGTAGCTGCGATACTACTGGAATTCAAAGGGGTTCCCTTAGTCCAACTTTGATTAAGTGATAAAAAATATTGTTTGTGTTAACTTCAAAATACTTTTATATAAAGGTTTAGAGAGTTTTTTCTCCCGCAGCATTTCAGAATTTCTCCTATCAAAACATACTAGGTCCATTTTAATTTAATCGTCGAAAAATTTAATATGGCTGAAGGAAAAAACGCATTTATTCGAATTGTCGATTTTGCTATACAACATATTTTAAAATAAGTGCTAATTTAGGTCTTTGGTATCCATTTGGCGCTTATTAATATTTAAGTCGTATGTTGATTTTGACAACTAGCCTTGTTGCGTTTGAAAAAATTTATTCGAATGTATTCTATCGATTAATTCCTTCGAGTTTTAGAAAAAAAGATAAACCCCACAAGTAAAATCGCAAAAATCCCCAAACCTTGATAAATATATTCGGTGTATTCTTTTTGGTACGTGTATTCACCTTCACGAATTGCTTTTACAAATTGACCATTTTCATCTTGGACTGCGATGGCAATCTTTGGATCAACATCCTTGATGGAATAATATTTCGTTCCCTTTGGATAGACATTTGAAAAGTTTCCGCCATATTGATCCATATCGGAATACTTCGTTACTTTTCCGATTACTTTGTCAACATGTGTGACCGTTTCCTCGCTAATTACATAAATAGAATCGTCCCAAACGACAAATAGATATACCCAACTGGTTGCCATTGTTTTTAAAGGAAAAAATGAACCGACTATAATACATAATACTACTGCGATAGGTAGAAACGATTTAGACTTCAAATTTACACGCCCCCAATATAGTTGATTTTAAACGGGTATAACCATTAGACTTTTTATTCTAATAAAGGTTACATCGAATGCTACGACTTTACTGAAATTACAAGAATTAGATATTAATTGACAGAAGTTTGGAAGTGGATGTATGGTAATAAAGAATTCTGATGAGTATAAAATGATACAACTGTCTGGATTCCGTGTATATAGTAGTTCCCCCAAAATTGAGTATGGTGAAGCTATTTATTCAATAAATTATTTTGATTATTAGGAACTAGTGTTCTATAATGGAGGTAAGTGAATATGGGGAGTGTTTTTATGAGACCGAATTTAACAAAAGATATCAATGTCGAGAGTTTTAAAGGTTTTTATTGGTTAAAGGAAGAATTACAATCGTTTTGTAGAGAAAATGGACTTAGTGCTACTGGCTCAAAAATAGAAATTTCCGATAGAATTGAAACATTTCTTCAAACAGGCGAGATTAAAAAGCCTATTAGAAAGGCAAAAGTCAATAAGAAGTTAGAACCGCAAGTAGATTTAACTCTTGATACAATCATTACGGAAAACCATCGTTGTAGTCAACATGTAAGAGCATTTTTTAAAACAGTTATCTCGAAATTCCATTTTTCTACGTATATCCAAGAATATTTTAAAAACAACGTAGGAAAGACTTATCGTGATGTTGTAAATGCTTGGTATGCGGAAGAAGAACGAAAGAAAGATCCTTCATACGAGAAAAAAATCGGACCTCAATTTGAGTACAATCAATTTATTCGTGACTTTTTTGCAGACCCAAAAAATCAAGGGAAAAGTCGTGAAGAAGCGATAAAAGCGTGGAATGAAATCAAGAAGCTTTCTGGAAGCAACAAATATGAGTCTACTATTAACCTTAACATTTGAATAATAAGGAGAACGAAATGACATTAAACAATTTTGAAGAATACGAAGATCCTATTTTATATGACAAAGAGAATGATGCGTATATGCCAGAAATTCCTTTCCTATTAAGATGGGCAGCTAAAAAGCAAGGACCCATTATCGATTTAGCTTGTGGGACGGGGAGAGTTACCATTCCATTAGCGGAAAATGGACATAAGGTTATCGGGGTAGATATACATACAGGGATGTTAGATGAAGCCCGAAAAAAAACAGCTGAGCTTGATTTACAAATCGAATGGATTGAGCAAGATTGTACGAAGCTAAATTTACATGCCAAAAGCAATTTAATCTATTCGGTCGGTAATTCGTTTCAACACTTCCTTACAAATGAAGCGCAGGATGATTTGCTATCCTCTGTAAATAAACATTTAGAAATGGGCGGGGCATTTATTTTTGGCACAAGATTCCCAAGTGTGGAGGAGTTGCTACAACCGCCAACGGAAGAATATTGGAAAATGTATATTGACCGCGAAACACAGCAAACAGTGGATGTTTTTACGATTAGTAACTATGATTCCTTAGGTCAAATTCAACAATATACGACAATAAGGAAATATAAAAATTCAAGTGGCAAAATAATAGAAGAAAAAAGCACCAATATTCGTTTGCGTTACGTATTTCCAAAAGAAATGGAAAGACTTTTACACGCGCATGGTTTTGAAATTGTACATCTATATAAGGATTGGAATGAAGCGCCCGTTACAAATGATAGTTATGAGATGATTTATGTATGTAAGAAAATGAGCTAGCGTTCCGAATAACGGCTAAAATGGATCAACACGGAAATCGGCTAGTAAAACGTGGATTGGCTAGTTACTGCATCAATTCGGCTAGTTTTCTATGTATATTGGCGAGTAACGCTTGAAAAGTGGCTATTTTAAACCGGTTAATGGCGAGTTTACGGAAAAAGTTGGCTAGTTACTGTGGAAAATAGGGAAATCTGCAGTGATATTTGAAAAAAAACGATTTATCACTATTTTTCTCTATTAATAAAGAAACCTAATAAAAAAAATAGCGTCTGTTCTTTTCTAACTGGGAGGAAACTGCTATTATGGGTATAGTGTGACGACAGTCAGTGAATTATGAGAGTGGTGAAATTTAATGGATGAACAAAAGAAAGATGGGGAACAACACGAACAAGATGAACAACAAGTACAAGTCGTAAAGCCGGCAGGTAAATTTTTACGATTAAAACCATTTGCGTTCATTATGATTATGTTCCTAACAATTTTGGTCACTGCTGGGCTAACAATTTTTGCTTTAACATTTGGTGAGAAAAAGGTTGTTGAAGTAAAGGTACCAGTAGAACGAGCAGAATTCAAAAAATTATATGATGCGTATGACAATTTAAATTCAAAATATTACGTTGAAATTGATCAAGAAGAAGTAATTTATGGTGCCATTAACGGAATGTTTGATGCGCTGGGAGACCCGTATTCGGATTATATGAATCAAGAAGAGGCGAAATCATTTAATGAAAGCTTATCTTCTAGTTTCCAAGGAATAGGTGCTGAAATTCAAGAGCGTAATGGATACATCATGATTGTATCACCAATTAAAAATACGCCAGCTGAAAAAGCAGGACTTCAGCCGAAAGATATGGTTCTTGCGGTTGATGGGAAAAGTGTAGAAGGACTTAGCGCTACAGAGGCAGTTCTTTTAATACGTGGTGAAAAAGGAACGAATGTTACACTAAAAGTTCAACGTGGTGATGCGGAGCCAATGGAAATTACATTAGTTCGAGCAGATATTCCAGTAGAAACGGTTTATGGGGATATGGGTGAGGATAAAATTGCGCATATTCAACTTACTTCATTTAGTGAAGATACAACAGAAGAGCTAGAGAAGATGTTAAAAGAATATGAAAAGCAAGGGATGAAAGGGATTGTCCTTGATGTCCGTCAAAATCCAGGTGGCTATTTAAAAGGAGCCATTGATATTTCCAATATGTTTGTAGAAGAGGGCAAGGCAATCGTTCAAATTGAAGAACGTAACTTTGCGCCACAAACCGTATTTGCCGATAAGCGTCCAAAATATAAATTACCTGTTACTGTACTTATTGATGAGGGTAGTGCATCTGCTTCAGAAATTTTAGCAGCGGCATTAAGTGAATCAGCAGGTGCAAAAATTGTCGGATTAAAATCGTTTGGTAAAGGAACAATGCAAGAAGTCCTTTATTTAGAGGATGGAGCAAATCTGAAATTTACTACAGGCAAATGGTTAACACCAAAAGGTAACTGGATAAATGAAAAAGGAATTAAGCCAGACGTAGAAGTGAAGTACCCTGATTATGCGACATTATCGTATATTGATCCAAAACAAAAGTATGAAGTTGGCTCGGAAAATGCGGTCATTACTTCTGCAGAACGAATTTTAGAAGTATTAGGCTATACGCCGGGTACTGTGGATAATGTTTTTGATGAAGAAACAGAAGACGCATTGAAACAATTCCAAGAAGCCAATACACTAGAAGTAAACGGAATTCTAACTGGAGAAACAACATATGCCTTACTAGATGCGATTGGTCAAAAGTTAAAAACAGATGATCCGCAAATTGTAAAAGCAAAAGAATTATTAGGTGTGACACCAGTGGAAGAAGAAACAACAATTAATTAATTCGAATGAACAAAAATAAATGGGCTGGTACAAGTTGTTTCATTACATCTTGTAGCCAGCCTATTGTTATAGGGAGTGGTTGGATGAAGGATGTTTATTTATTTAGTGGGTTTTTGGGAAGTGGTAAAACGTCGATGTTAACGGACGTCATTCGACAGCTCAAGGAAAATGGATTAAAACCAGCTGTCATTATGAATGAACTAGGTAAATTGCCTTTTGACTCGCAAGCGGTGGAAGAAGACGTACCATTAAAGGAAATGCTCGAAGGATGTATTTGTTGTACGGGTTCTGAAAAGACTGAAGCGCAAATACAGTCATTACTTCATGATCAGGAGTTTGATGTGCTCATTATCGAAACAACGGGCGCAGCGCATCCTGTAGAGGCATTAGACGCGGTGTACTCACCAATTTTTGCAGAGCAACTGAATATTAAAGGAATCATTACCGTTGCGGATAGTAAATTATGGCTTGACCGCGCGAGTTTGACACCTCAGATTCGTTCATTGTTTATGGAACAAATTCGCCATGCGCATTTATTATTAGCGAATAAAATGGATTTACTAACAGAGTCCGAACAAGCTAGGGTCGTACTAGAATTACAAGGGGTAAACCCAAATGCGTTTATTTTACAAACGACAAATGGGCGAGTGCCGCTTCATTTATTGCAAAAGATGCAATCAACCGCGCGTATTTCAAAAGATGACATCGTTTCGGCGCGCATCGGGAAGAGCTTTAATCTAGGTTCACGACTAGTAGAATTCAAAGCGAGCTTTACACAAGATCAGTTTGAGGATTGGGTACGTACGTTGCCAGACACGGTTTACCGGATGAAGGGCTTTGTACCAATTGAAGGTGTAAAAAATCCAATGCTGTTCCAATATGCATATGGAATGGTGCAATGGCTGCCAGAGTTCATCAAGATGCCAGCAAATTTAGTCATAATCGGGGAAAATATAGAAGGTTTACAAGTTATTGGAGATGCGAAATAATCCGTCAACCCCTTTTGAAATGTAATAATCCCTTACATTGGTAAATTTTATAGTGAAAAAGAGTATGGAAATACAATAAAAAAGGCTTATAGATTGGTAGATGGCGACATTACCAATTTATAGGCCGTTTTTTTTTAGAATTGTATTTTACGATAGGAACATGAAAGGAGGCGTACAAGATGAAAAAACAGTTCGTTACATTTTGTGCAGTAATACTTTTAGCAACACAAGCACCAGTTGCCAATGCAGAGGAGGCTACCTCGAAATCACCAGAGTTCCAAAAGCGCGGCTACAACTATCAATTAGCAACATACAATCCATTTGAGATGGTGAAATTAAAATATAATGAAATGGTGAGTTTAGAAGATTCATCAAATCCTACATTCTCTTACTACGGTTTGAACATCCAGTTCCCAATCGTAAAGTGGGGACAAATAATAAAACCAAGCGACAAGCCAAGTGGTACCCCGATTTTAAAACCAGAGTGGAAGCCAGGAGACAAGCCGGTTTGGAAACCAGAATGGAAGCCGGAAAATAAACCAGTTTGGAAACCAGAGTGGAAGCCGGGAGATAAACCAGTTTGGAAACCAGAAGAAAAACCGGTAGAAAAGCCAGAAGATAAGCCAGTAGAAAAACCGGAAGATAAACCAGTGGACAAGCCAGTAGAAAAACCGGAAGATAAACCAGTGGACAAGCCAGTAGAAAAACCGGAAGATAAACCAGTGGACAAGCCGGTAGAAAAGCCAGAAGATAAACCAGTGGATAAGCCAGTAGAAAAACCAGAAGATAAACCTGTAGTAAAACCAGGTGAACCAGAGGACGATAAGCAAGAAGTAGGTTCGCCGGCAATTGATACAATCGAAGCAAAAGTTGTGGAGTTAACAAATGTTGAACGTTCGAAACAAGGATTAAAGCCACTTCAAATCGATCGACCATTAATGGCAGCAGCACGTGAAAAATCGCAGGATATGAAAATTAATAATTACTTTTCACATACATCACCGACATGGGGCAGCCCATTTGATCAATTGAAGAAGCGAGGTATTTCATATAGTTCAGCAGGTGAAAATATCGCTAAAGGTCAACAAACTGCAGAAAAAGTAGTGGAAGGTTGGATGAATTCAGCTGGACACCGTGCTAATATTTTAGACGCTAACTATACGCATATTGGTGTGGGCTATGTAAAAGAAGGTCATATTTGGACCCAACAATTTATAAAAAAATAAGCCTACTTACAACCTACTTCTAATAATGGAGTAGGTTGTGTTTGTTTTTTAGGTGCGTATGGAGTGTGTAACGATGCGCCCATTTTATAGCAATTCAGATCAGATAATGACTGTACATGCGTTTACTTTATAGTATGTAGCCATTTTTCTCGCATTAGGATTTTTTTGAACGAAATATTTGTGTTACAATGGCGTTAGAGACAAACGTATAGGATTCTTATTAACTTAACGAGCTAAAAAAGAAAACATGGCATGTATTGAAGAAACATGGCATAAAATTATACAATAGAATTGACTGTGTTAGGAGTAAACGTATGAAAGAAAAGACAATTATATTAACAGGTGGGGGAACGGCTGGGCACGTATCTTTAAATGAAGCGATTATCCCGTCACTTATTGAAGCTGGTTATAACGTTCACTATATAGGTTCACATGATGGCATCGAAAAAGAACTAATTGGGAATGCGTTTCCCAAGTTACCTTACCATAGTATTTCAAGCGGGAAATTACGCCGCTATTTTTCCATGAAAAATTTTAGTGATCCGTTCCGTGTATTCGGGGGAGTTGTGCAAGCATTTACGGTTATAAAAAAAATAAAGCCGTCGATTATTTTTTCGAAGGGCGGATTTGTATCCGTTCCCGTTGTCATGGCAGCCAAACTTGCAAATGTGCCAGTTGTCGTGCATGAATCGGATGTAACACCTGGATTAGCCAATAAATTAGCGTTGCCATTTGCTTCTCATATTTTTACCGTTTTTAAAGAAACGATGAAGCACTTACCAAATGATAAAGCAACGTGTACGGGGTCTATTATCCGTCAGCAATTATTTGATGGTGATAAAGCGCGGGGGCTGTCCCTTTGTGATTTCACAGAGGAAAAGAAAGTGTTATTAGTTATGGGTGGAAGTTTAGGCTCCGTCGTCATTAATGATGCACTACGCGAAAATCTCGATGAATTATTAAAAGAATATCAAATTATCCATCTTTGCGGGAAAGGGAATGTGGAGGAACGTTTGACGTCACGAGCAGGTTATAAACAATTTGACTATGTGACAACGGAATTACCTGACTTACTCTATGCCTCTGATTATATCGTATCAAGAGCAGGATCCAATTCTATTTTTGAATTTTTAGCGCTGCATAAACCGATGTTGTTAATTCCGTTATCTGCGGCTAAAAGTAGAGGGGACCAAATTTTAAATGCACGGTTATTTAAACAACAAGGGTTTGCGCATATATTAGAAGAAGAATCGATATCAAAGGCGTCATTTTTACGAGCCATTAAAAACTTAGAAGCACATGCCGATGAAATGCAAGATCGAATGCTTGATGTGGAACACCCAAAAACGCCAGCAGAAATGGTGTCGTTAATTACACAGTATGAGATTTAAAAAGTAAATAATGGCATTTTGACTTTTCGTCAGGATGCCATTGTTTTTAATTTCTATAAGTTGCGAGAAAAAAACCACCTATTATGAAAGAGGGTACTGAAAAAGTCCATATAGTTTAACTTTGCGAGGTATTCGACGATTGAATCGTCGAATACCTCGCTCTTTTCATATATAATAAAAGAAC
>NZ_JBNNMF010000047.1:0-8682 GCF_050272495.1 Solibacillus cecembensis
CATCTGGTGAAAATGATTTTTTAGGCATGAGAAAACTCCCCATTTAATAAACAGATTTTATTTTTTAATCTGTCTACCTATTGGGGAGCATATCATTTAACAACATTCGTGGCTTTGTCATGTGTCCCCAAAATTATCTTTGGGAACTTTTTTTCGTATAGATTTGTATTGAATAAATATCATTTTAAAAATGAAAATCCTAACTTAGTAATATTGTATAAGATAAAAATTAATATCAATGTTCTAGCTATTACATAACCATCTATAGCTAATTCATATCCATATGGAATTAAGAATTTAGGGTTGCTGAAAATAATTATAGAAATAATAAGAATCAAAGAAAGTATCAATTAGCCTAATTTTTTATTATTGTTCATGAGCCCCACCCTAAAATTTATTATGTATTAAGTAAATCGAATAATTAAAATCTTTAGATAATCACAACAAATGGTGAGTTTAAAAACGTAGGAAATAACAAAAGTTAACAAATTATGATTTGTGAACATCATCATTTAAAGAAATTGAGTAAAAGTTTTTTTGAAAAAATGAACTATTTATAATACTAAATTGTTACTTGTGTAGAAATCGGAAAAGGAGGTGGGATTGTGGAACAAATTAGCGATGCAAGGGTCTTGTTTCAAACATATTATAAGGACGTCTTCAGAGCTTGCTATTACATGCTTCAAAATAAATACGATGCAGAGGACCTTTGTCAGGATGTATTTGCAAAAGCTTTGAGTGAAGATTTCCAATCTATACAAAATCAAAAATCTTGGTTACTTAGTATTTCTATGAATATGTCTCGCAATTATTTAAAGAAAATGAACAGACTGCTATTAAAAGGGAATTTTGATTTCCTATCATTGATACGAGTTGACAATACCCAAAATATTGAGCGAACAATACAGCTCAATGAAAATAAAAGTGAGTTAGTCGACTTAATGAACAAACTGCCTGTTCGCATACGGAAGGTAATGGTATTGAAATATGTGCATGATTGTAAAGATAGAGAAATCGCTGAAATTCTAAAAATCCCCGAAGGGACGGTTAAATCGAGGCTTTTTAAAGGTAAAAAATTAACGAAAAATTTTATCCAAGAAAATGATAATTTGTTATTTGAATGGAGGGATCATCGTGAGTAATATGGACGATTTAATAAAAGAAAAAGTGAAGTTCGATCAAGTAGATTATCCTAATGAGCATGAAATGTGGATTAAAATCATCCGTAAACAACAAAATCATAATTATAAAACAAAAAAACATAGCTACAAACCAAAAGTTATATTAACCGCCATTATGTTCACAATTGTTTTATCAGCCACACCTGTATTTGCTAAATATACAACAGAAATCTTGGACTGGATGCGAAATATGAATAGAACAGGCGTTATTACTTCTTTAGAACATGGCTTTGGACAGGAAGTCAATAAAGCTGTAGAAAACGAAGCTGGTGTACTAAATATCCATAATGTAATTTCAGATCAAAATGGTACTACTATTAACTTTAGCTTAGATATTGATCATGATTACCCAATCAATGCAGCAGGTTTCGAACAAGCATTACTCAAAATAAATGACGGAAAAGAAATAAAGATGGAGGCTAACGCAGTATATAATCAGGAAACGGATCAATTAGTAGGGATTCTACATACAGATGAGGGAATCCCGCACAACAGCAATGTTACACTTCAACTTAGAGGTGTAACGGAGACGCAGTGGAAAAGTGTAGAGTTAAAAGATGTGGTTCAATCCAACACGTTCCCTGAAAAGGTTACTATTAATCAAGATGGAATATCACATATAGAATTCACTTCAAATGGATATCAAAACGGGCAATATACATTGGATTATCTTATCAATCTGGAAGAGTCCAATAACATAGAACACGCATATTTATCTTATAAAATTCAAGAAGAAAATATTGCGAGCTTTGGCATTACTCATAAACGTCCACAACCAAATGTCATTAAACGTAGTGATTCACTAGAGATACAAAAAGAAGTGGTAGAAAAATTAGGGGTATTTTTAAGTTATTCTGATACAGTAAGTTATAAACCAGATACGTGGAGCCTGGATTTCCAATACAATCAGGATCTTGCTAAAAAATCTACATTTGTTATGGATATAGATGAAAAAATTGAGATAGGCTCTGTGCAACTTCAATTTAACGAGCTTGTTATTACACCGAGTGAGATGAAGCTTTATTTTGATCGAAAATATATAGATTCTAATTCTAATGTAGTTCATTTCAACTATCGTCAGTTTAAATTACGAATTGGTGAACAGGAATTATCGGGGGATTATTTTAATGATTATATTTCTTTTGAACCACAGAAGCTGATAAAGGATATTACGAATAAAGAAATTTCTCTTGCTTTAAATGATGCGATGGTTTCTTATGAAGCTGAAAAGCAAGACAAAGTAGAGCTAACAAATATTTCTGATGTGCCAAAGACTGTTAAAACAGAATTAAACGGGTATCCAATTGATATTACCTACTATAAGAAAGGTAATGATTTAATTGTTGAATCAGAAAGTAAGAACGAGCAATTTGGTGGTATCACACAAAATGTTATTTATAAGAATGGCAAAAGAATCTTTGCTGAAACTCGTTCTAATGATGGAGTGTTTAGAAAACAGAAACAAGTAGAAACATTTAAAAATATAAAGGAAAAAGATATTACATTAAACTTCTTCCTTTATACTGTCAATGAAGATCGAGCTAAAACTATTGTTTTACAGTAAATCGTTTGCAGTGTTGCTTCTCTCAGCAAGTTTTTTATGTAACGTAAGTGAAACGGTAGTTACAAGTCTTTTCATAACAGTACACGACTGATTGATGTTTTATGGCAGATTAGCGAGACTGTGAAGAACTGTACGTCTACTAAAGGGACGCTAATTTAAGTCATATGATAATAAAAGGATGATTTAATTGAGTATAGAAAAAGCGTGTTTTGATTAATTCAAAATACGCTTTTCTATTTCCTTGGTTGTTTTCGAAAAGAATGGTGCTATTCAACACTTAACGCATCTAAACGAGCGATTTTCGTTTGCTCTGCTTGTGTAAGTGTATCGAAAGCTTCGCCTGCAAAAAGCTTTCCGCGACCGCTAAATACATCTACATCTAATTGAGGAATATCCTCTTTGAATAAATCTAGCGCTAAAATTCACTGGAGAAAAGCTACCAAACCGTCGTTGGGTAATCATTCATTCTTTAAATTTATAAACCCACATTTTTCTGACATGACCCTATCATTAATACTAATTTTGTGTGGCGTCTATGGCTATGTAAGTATTGCTATAAAAAAGCATATGGATTTGCTTTATATCCCATAGTTTTTTAAATTCATTAATCGGAACTTTTCGATTATAGCTCCCATGATCATCTTCATAATTCACCAGATGCTTTAAAGATTCTGAAAGATAAATATAGTCCTTGTCATACCCTACGACAGGGACAAAATGCAAATTATTACGATCTTTATGTACTTTAATAAAAACAATTACGGGAGTTCCCTTACTAACTTCATACTTTAATGAATTTATATTTCCTTTATAATAGTTTGTTTTAAATCCCATTTCTCTTAACACCGTACGGATTCCTTTTGGATACACATTGCCTGCCTTCGTTTTATTAGGAAAATGCGTATATAACGCCTCACCCTCGGCCACCATGCCAAAGTGACGCAACACATACGCTGTCGAAAATGCTGCACATTCCGTATTGGTTTGAAAATCTATTCGGTTGTTTTCTTGAATAACATAGTTAGCTGGATAATTTCTTTTTCGTAAAACAGGTATGGGTAATGTCATTAAATATGCATTAATGATAGTTGATATAATAATCCATAATAAAACGGTTCTCACGATAAACATGCTAATTCTCCTGCCTTTTTTCAACAAATAACAGAATTAATGTTGCTAATGGCCCTAACACTAGAGATAGTAAAAACCAATTTAAGCCTGTTCTATTCTTCCCTTGCGCAAGTGCAGCATTTATCAAGGCTAATGTACCCCAACCTACAAAATATTGGTTATCCATCTTATGCCCTCCTTTGCATTTAAACATATAAAAGTTGCTAATCAGTCATATAGCTTAGAATTTTTTATAACTTAGTTTTATTTATGTATATGTTATAAATCCTTGTTGAACGAAAGCACCGTTCAACAAGGATTATTTAAACACTTTATCAATTTCATCTCTGTCGTAATCTAATATCCAATCATTGTATGTGTTATAAATGTCTCGTATAGATTCAGTTGAGGTAGCAAGCAAATCACAGCCTCGATCATCGTACACGTGAAATATGGTTTTCCTTTCGATATTAAAAAAATATACCCTATGAAAAATGCTTGGTTGGAATCCTAAATCATGATTGCATACTGCCTTTAACAATGAAATATAGTTAATATCAGACGCTTTACATTTAAGAGTAAACCTATGCGTTTTATATTTTCCGTCTTCATCATCTTCTGGAAAAATATAAGACATTTCTGCATGCTTCAATTTATATAAGGTTGATTTTTCATAGACATAGGGAGAAAAAAGCCTCGTTTTGTGCTTGTAGGATTTTCCATCTCCAAAATCGTTCACATCTACTACAACAAAAATATCCTCGTTTTGTAAATGTAATGCTTCAAATAACGTGACAGCCCTTTTATAAACACCTTGTACATAAGGACTGTTTTCATAATTGTATTTTCTATCCCACCCAACGCCTAATTCGAAACGTATGCCAATTTCCCAGTTATAAAACAGGGGTGGTCTAAGGTTAAAGTTAGGGAAATTTCTATTAATATAGTCATTTATGAGCATAGCCAAACCTCTTTTCTTAAAAACCAAAATTACATTACTATTTTAACATAAATTTCAAGTTCATTAACACTATTTACTAAAAATAGGTAAAAAGAAAAACTGAAATAATATTTATTTTGGGGGGAAATACTTCATAATAATAATCAACATCAAATTTTCCTAGATTAAAGATCTACCCACCGTTGACAATATACCTCGTGGGGTATAAACTGGAAGTAGCAAATAAAAATTAAATCAGCTAATTGGAGGTATTCATAATGAAAAAAATCGTAGTCGTTGGTGGCGTAGCGGGTGGGGCATCTGCAGCAGCACGTATTCGTCGTTTAGATGAAGCCGCTCAAATTGTTATGTTTGAAAAAGGACCCCATGTTTCCTTTTCAAACTGTTCATTACCATATCATTTAAGTGGCATTGTCGAAAATAGCAATCGTTTATTATTAATGAATCCACAATCATTTGAATCTAAATATAACATCGACGCGCGTGTAAATAGTGAAGTCGTAAAAGTAAATCGTGCCGAAAAAACAGTAACGGTTAAAAATAGCGATACGGGTGAAACGTATGAGGAAAGTTATGATCGTTTAATTTTATCACCAGGAGCAAGCCCAATCGTACCGAATCTTGAAGGAGTTCAATTACCACATGTGTTTACGGTGCGTAATGTCGTTGATATTGAACGTTTACAAAAGGCTATTGTTGAAAACGACGCTAAAAATATCGCAGTCATTGGTGGCGGATTTATCGGTGTGGAAGTAGCTGAAAACTTGAAGCTCGCTGGTCGTGGCGTGTCACTTGTAGAATTTGCCCCACAAATTTTAACGCCATTTGATGATGATATGGTGCAAATTTTACACAAAGAAATGGTAGACAAAGGTGTAGAGCTTATTGTAAATGACGGATTAGCGAAAATTTCGAAAACTGCTGTTACATTAAACTCGGGTAAAGAAATTCAAGCGGATATCGTTGTGTTAGCGATTGGTGTGCGTCCTGAAACATCACTTGCTTCGGAAGCAGGGCTTGAAATCGGTGAAACAGGTGCCATTAAAGTGAATCAAAATTATCAAACGAATGATCGCAATATTTATGCGGTAGGGGATGCAATCGAAGTGTATCACCGCCTACTGAATAAGCCGACACGATTAGCATTAGCCGGACCTGCGCAGCGTCAAGCACGTGCTGTAGCAGATCATATTTACGGCATGCCGGTTGTGAATAAAGGGGTTATTGGTTCTTCTAGTATCCAAGTATTTGATTACAATGCCGCAGCAACTGGTTTAACGGAGCGTATCGCGAAACAAGCTGGATTTAACGTAGAGGCGGTGTATGTCATTGCACCGGATAAAGTAGGGTTAATGCCTTCAAGTAATCCGCTTCATTTTAAACTGATTTTTGAAGTGCCAACAGGTCGTATTTTAGGTGCACAAGCGATTGGCAAAGGGAATGCGGACAAGCGTATTGACGTGATGGCGACGCTTATAACGATGAATGGAACGATTGAAGATTTAAAGGAGCTTGAATTATCATATTCGCCAATGTTTAGCACGGCAAAAGATGTTGTGAATATGGCGGCATTAGTGGCGACGAATATTATGCATGGGCGATTCAAGCAAGTGCGTGTGAGTGAAGTGCGTTCTTTAGTGGAAAGTGGCGCGGTGATTATTGATGTGCGTGAAGTGAATGAATTTGCGAATGGTCATTTAAAAGGTGCGCTAAACATTCCGTTAAGTGAGTTCCGTGAGCGCATGCACGAAATTCCAAAGGATGTACCGGTTTACGTACATTGCCGCTCTGCACAACGCAGCTATAATGCGGTTATGGCGTTAGAAAATAGTGGTTATGAAAATGTGTATAATATTTCAGGTTCATTCCTCGGTATTTCCTTGTATGAGGCTTACAACGATCAAGTGCTAAATAGAGAGCCTATTGTGACGACTTATAATTTTAAATAAATGAAAAAGGGCAAGCGTAAATAAGCTTGTCCTTTTTTTACAATGAAGAATCAATTCTACTTTGATCGAAGAAAGGACGCATATGGATTACTTATCAATCGGCTCCATCAATGTTCCATATAGTTGGCTCGCATTTTTTGGGGCCGTTTTTATTTCAGAATGGATGACGAAAAAGAATAAGGATGCGCAATTGGATGCATACCTCTTTTTATACATTATCATTTGGAAGCTTAGTTATATCATTTATTATTTTGATGCGTTTATCAATGCACCTATGTCCATCCTTTATTTTGATGGGGGAATGAAAGGACATTATTTAGCTATTTTCATTACGGTTCTTCAGCTTATTCGAAAACGGCATACGCTTCATTTAGACGCATTATGGCAAGGCTTAATTCTTTTCATTGCAAGTTTCCACGTTATTATGGGTTTGTTGCTGCAAAATTGGCTAATTGTTGTTTTTGCGGTTATGGCACTTGTTGTCCTATTCAAAAATAGCCGTATTGCTACGTTTTTTGTGAGCTTACTTTTATTTATGCAGAACCCGCTTCAATCTGTGTGGCCAGCGATTTTTATTGTGTTCCTTATCTTGTTGGTGGCACTTGGTCGCACGAAGCAGCTACAGCAAATATTTGCGATTGCGGTGATTGCGCTATTCATCGGGATGATGTTGTATGCACCACAGCAAAAAAATATAGCATCCATTACAATGGAAGAAATTACGTTAACGACAACAGCAGGGGATAGCCGAACATTACACAATGCAGAGAAGCAACTGACTATTGTTAATTTCTTTGCGACGTGGTGTCCGCCGTGTAAGGCGGAAATGCCGCATTTACAAGCATTCCAAGAAAAACTTCCGGAAACTGTCGAGCTTGTTGGCGTTAATTTAGCCGCGCGCGATGATGGAGAGCAAGCATTACAAAACTTCTTGGAGCAATACAACGTCACGTATCCGATTTTAGTGGATGGTGAGGATTCAGCGGGAAAGGCATTCAGTGTCTTAACGATTCCGACAACGGTTCTTTTAAATGCACAGGGGGAGGAGTTGCATCGTATTGTCGGTCCGTTAAGCGAAGCAACATTACAGCAGCTCGTTGAACGCTATACGCAGTAAATAAGTATCAGGCATATGAAACTTCATGTGCTCTGGCACTTATTATTTTTTTCGCCATATGATGAAAGGAGTTCGATGATTTCGAGGGGGACCATCATGCATTGGATAACCATCATTGTAATCGGTATCGCGGCAAATTTAGATAACTTAGGAATTGGCTTAGCGTATGGCGTGAAACAAATGAGAATTCCATTTCTATCAAACGTAAGTATTGCGATTACTACGATGATTGTCACGTATTTCGCGGTATGGATTGGTGGCACGCTCGGCACGTATATGTCCGTACATATTGCCAATCTTTTAGGGAGCCTTTTGCTATGTGTCATCGGTTTGTGGACGTTAGTTTCTCAAAAATTTGGCCATGAGGAAATTTTGCAAAATCCACAATTAGTTGATCGAGATAATAATAATGTCATTTCTTTAAGCGAATCGATTCTTCTTGGATTTATTTTATCGATCAATTGCTTAGCTGCGGGCATTGGTATTGGTGCGAACGGAATTTCCGCAGTTTGGACGGTACTTTCAATCGGATTTTTCTCTATTGTAACCGTTGGATTGGGGAGTCATTTCGGATCACTCATTTCGAAAACATTTATCGGAAGGTATTCGACAGCTATTTCAGGGTGGTTGCTTATCATTATTGGTATTTTTGAAGTTTTCGCGAGGTAGTACAAAAAGACAATATAAAAACACCATTTTGAAGGCACGGGACTGACCCCAAAAATATAGACAAATAAAAAAAGCATCTTCGATTGAATTCGGGTTTAGATACCTAAAATTCAACTAGGGGGTGTTTTTTT
>NZ_JBNNMF010000048.1:0-8455 GCF_050272495.1 Solibacillus cecembensis
AAAGATTAAACGGCTTGAGCCCCTTAGAATACAGGGCTCAAGCCGCATAAAGAATTTTTATTATTCCCGCTGTCTACTTGACAGGGAGCAGTTCAGTTTACATATTTAATTACTGAAGTTAGCTTAAAGGTTCATCATAAAAAGTATCAAAAATACCTTTATAATTCATTTTTAGGTCTTTAATATTTATAGGATTTGTAGAAAGTATATTGATTACGTCCCCACTTGTTCCAAAATAAATTAAATACTTACTTGTGACAATAAAAAATCCAGCATTAGAGGCACGTCTATTTTTGTTGAGAAGCACATCTATTGTAAATAAAATGATGTCATTTACTGCTACATTTTTTATTAATGCAATCTTACCAAAGCCTTCATAAAAATCAACCTCTTCACTTGTAAGTTTATATTCTTTCCAATTAACTAAGCGTATACGCTTGGATAAGTTAAGAGGGATGTAATTCTTTTTATTATCGTATTCTAAAGAAATGAATAGATCAACAGTGGGATCATCTAGCGTGAGGTTATTAATAAACTTTTGAATTCCTTCCACTCGAACTTCTCTAAAATAATCTGTTGAAAAACGAACACGGTTTTCCGTTGGTGCATTAAAATACATTGAAGAACTCCATGGTTCAGTAATGGGAACCCCAGACTTAGTATGAATAGATTTAGTCGCCAATCCTGTTAAGGTCTTTATCATATGTACCACACTCCTTCTTTTCCATTTTATTAGCAATGTTTTGAGAAGTACATAATAAAAAGCAGACAACTGTATTAGTTATCTGATAAAAAGTAAGGGCTTATTTCAAATTTCTTGATATTCCCACTTTTAAAACAGAACAAATGTACGTATAATGTAATCAAACAGACGTTCGATTATTTGGAGGGGTAACATGAAAAATAAACTAATAAAAGTGATGCAACGAAACCAATTGGTAGACATGATGTATGTAGCTAAAGATGGATCTATAACAAAACGACGAATTAAAATCGTAAAAATGATTGGAGATAAGTTTCAGGCATTTTGTTTTACCAAACAGGCGAAGCGTACTTTTATTTTCGATAATGTATTAGCTATTGCCCCAGTAGCCCACAAAGAAGGATGGGTGATCTAATGTTAAATATAGAACAACGCCAACTTGTACACGATTATTTAGTGCTAGATTTAGCAGTACAATCGCTTCAAACGGATTACAGTAAAATGGAGCAATCCGAGCAAATGAAAATGAAAACAATCTATTTACCGATTATAGATAACTTATTAAAAAGCGTACGAAATGAATATCTTAACGCTAAACGTCTTCTGGCTAAAGATAAAATCCGTGTTGTAAAATGGGTTAAAATTGACGAGCATTTTAGCGATGTAATCGTGGCTACGGCTGGTGAAGATATAACCATCCGTTACGCTAATCGGGCAATTAAGACGCATGTTGAAAATTTGCTTTTGAGTTTAACAAGCAATTGAATATCTTACTTTATTTATAGGGGGAGCGTCAGATTTATGAGGATTTACAATGTTAAGAAATATACACGATTTTATGCAAAGTAAAAACAAATCAAACAAGTAAAAATACTGCTACAGTAACCGTTTGCACAATCTGTATAAAAAGACGTATACACTATGGCTAAACAAAAAGCCAAGAAAAGTTGTTTTAACAACATTCGAGGCTTAATGGTGTATCCCCAAGCTTTAATTTGGGAACGTTTATTCAATTTTAGATGTATAGAATATTCAAATTAGATTATTACTTTTCCTTTTTTTGTTTTATATAGTCCATTAAAATTGATATAAACATAACTAATGAAATAAGAAAATAAATTATAGTGAAAGCCTTATAAACTAAATCTTCTCTAACCAAAAATTGAGACACTGATAAATACATAACTAAAAACGCAAGAATTAAAGCTGAAATTTTCCTCCATCCCATAAATTCATATCCTTTCTAAGCTTGCTTCAAAGGTGATATTGTAATATTTGGTACCATAGTTATTTTCGAAAGAATTTTTCAGAAAGTCACCAAAGTGTCATTTGGAAACGTTGTTAGATTTATTTTGTATACTTTATAAACCTTTCTTAGATGCTAAAAAAATATATCTTGCTATATTTATTCTTCCTCATATACTTTTTTCATTTGATTATACAAAGAGACATTCTCAAAATCATTCTGATTAATGTTAAGGTCTTCACTTACAATATATAAAAAATACAACCACTCTGTATCATTTTCTTCAACAGCTTTAGCGCAAGCATTTTTTAAATGTTTAACATTCACAGAATGGTCTATTCCCTTAAGATACTCCAAAGCTTTTAATGCTCCTGGCCAATTTATATCCATAAATAATTCGTATAATTTGGGTAACGCTAATTCATTTTTCGGATAACCTACTGATACTACAACATCTACTGCGTTTTCCCAGCATTCTTTCGCATAAGTTTGAAATATAAGTGGTAATTGTTCCATTGAAACTTGAGAAAGAAATTCCTTAGCGTCATTTTGAATTCCCTCAGGTAAATGCCAATTTAAATCATATGAATAGTAGATAACTAAATCATCTTTTACTTTCATGAAAACACCTCTCAATAAGACCTAAAAAAGCCATTAATAATATTAAGTGAAGTTGCACTGTATTTCATATACAAATAATCCCTATATTTTTTATTCTCTACCTAGCATTGATAACCCTTTATAACCTTCCCAAAGCGTCGTTTGGTAACTTTTCTTTCCTTAACGTTGTAAATCCGTATTTATTTGATGGGACACCTATCTGGGCATCTTCAAAAATATTATGCTTACTCCATTATACTCACAATTTACAATATAAGGATTAGATAATTTATAAAAGGTGGCAAAATTTCTTTTTTGGACATTATTATGTATTTTCTACAATTAAAAATGACCAGGCACTTTTCGATTTTAAAAAAAGATCGTTAACCTTAAATTGGATATTTATGTTAACATTACTGTAATTAAGAATGTGAAGTAATGTACTTAAACTAACGGAGCAGTTTAGTGCAACAAGGAGTATCTTCAGAATTATAGGGATTTACAACGTTAAGTTAAGAAATGTGACCAAACGAGGCTTTGGGGACTTTATACTTCAATTAACGGACCAAACTTCAGAACATGATAGATTGGGGGCATATGAAGTGATACAAGTTTTATTTGTTATTTTAATATGGGTTATACCTATTATCCTTGTTACAAATGCATATTTTAAAATGGATAAGGAAGAACGACAGGAATTTAAAAATGAATTTAAACAACCTTTAGCACTTTTTGGAGTGGGATTAATAATCATAGGCTTGTTGCTAGCATTTTCTGGTATTATCCTAACAATTGAATGGATTCAGCATATTGGTGCAATTATGGTGTTTATTAGTTGGCTTACTACAAGTATCGTAAACTGGAAAAAGGGAAAGACAGATTTTATAAAAAGTGCTGTACTTATTTTGTTAGGCGTTTTAGGAATAGCAGCTTATGGGCTTATGATTACCTATATTTAGGCTAACAGGGGCTTTAGTGTAACAAACATTATAACTAAGGTTACTTTATTAGTATAAAGAAGTGATAAATAAATTTAGGCGGTGTTTTTTGTGATTGTAAATATTGGGGATGTTATAGCGACTTTAATATATTTATTCTTTGTTATTTTAGTTTTTGCTATTATTTTTATTGCTTTTAAACGATTAAAAGATTCAACTAAAGAAAAACAGATTATTAACCAAAAATTAGACTCAATATTGCAAAAGTTAGATGAGGAAATTTAGAATTAATACTTTATTTTTAACTTATTGAAGAAGAAGTAGGTGTTTTTTGAATCGTATCAATACGTTCTCAAATAAGACTTTGGTGACTCTACGAGGAAAGCTTTCAAAAAAATGGAGGTACATATTTTGAAAAATAATAAATTTATTATTTCTTTTACGTTAGCATTTACAGGTATCTTATTTACAGGTTCTTTACTAGTGGCTTCTGCTAGTTATTTTAATAATAAAGAAATTGAAATATTAACATCACAGTGCTATCAAAACAAAGGTGAACCAACTTTAGAAATTAATAATGAACTTACAAACAACTATTCTTTTGAATGTAATAAGAGTCAAATTTAATTAACTTCATACAGAGTCATACAATAAAACGTTCCCAAATGAAAGTTAGGTAACAAAACCTCGTTTAGGGAGCATTTCTTGTTCAACTAACGGGGGCTTTACTTGAAGATCATTGAGCTGCATAAAAGGCTCATTTTTCTTCTTGAACTAACGAAGCAGGTTAGTTGAATAAGAAGGTTTTCATTAGTAAGTCAAAGAAGTAGTTATTGAAAGAATAATGCCTTTGTTAAAATCAAAAGTGAGGTGAAGCATCTATGTGGTCATTTATTTTTTATGGTTTATTTCTAATAGGATTAATCTTAATGATTGTAGCAATAGTTAAAAATGTTGCGAGAAATTATTGGTTGGCGGGATTAATTATGTATATTGTTAGTTTTTTAGGGAGTTGGTCTATTGGTCTCTACTTGCTTGTTATACCTTTTGTTTTATGGGTATTAGCTTTAGCACATTCTTTCGGTTGGGTGAAGAAAAGTTGGCAAAATGCACTATTTGCAATCATCGGAATAATACTCTGGTATCTAAGTATTACGAATATTGATGATTATTGGTTGTTCTTACCTTTTGCTTTGTTACTTTAGTTAATGTAATTAAACGTTATTAAGCTAACGGGGGCGTTTAGTTAAATTAGGAATTGTGAATTTTTTCCAATATAAACGTCTAATGAGAAAGATATGGGGAATTTAATGAAAAAAACTATTATCTACTCGTTTATAGCTATTATTGTGTGTGCATTAGGATTTTCAGGAATCCAAAGCATGACTATCCAAAAATATGATGAACCAATTGAAAAAGGAAAAATCACTACCGACAAGGAAAAAATAAAGACCATCACTGGAATCCTTAATCGGTCAAATCGTGTTACTGCTAATTATGAACTTGTTTATCCTCACGATTACAAAATTCAGCTGAAGTATAAAGACGGTAAGACAGAAGTTTTATTTGTCAATAAAAATTTTGGATTAAACATAACACTTTTTGTTAGTGATGTGCGTGAAAGCTACAAAATCAATGATAAACAAACAAAAAAAATATTAGACCTTTTACTGAACTAACCGTGTCTAACTTTTAGGGGTCACTTCAACGAGGGTTTGGGAAGGTTATACTTCAACTAACGCAGCAGATTTGTTAAAGAAGAATTTGGAAAGGAGAAATAGTATGGGAAATAGATTATTGTTTTTAGCGGTAATATTCTTTGTTTTAGGCTCTGCTATGGTAAGTAGTATGGATTCGCTTAGTTACACTTTTAAGTCAACTTTTTATGGCATTGCTATGATCGTTTTAGTCGTTATCGGCTTAGTAAGATTCTATAAATATTTGAGAGGAGTTAGGGATTAGGTTGTTTACACTTGCTCAACTAACGATGTGATTTAGTGTAACAAACATTTCAAAATGTGACCAAACACCGCTTTGGGAAGGTTTATGTTTTATCTATAAAAAAGATGGAACATTTTGTGATTTAATTCGTAAATGTAATAATAGTCTTAAAGGAGGGAATTTCATGGAATTTTATATAGTTAATGTTTTGATATTATTTATTTGTCTTTATTTACTCTCTACTGTCAGTAAACTTAATAGTCGTGTGAAAGGTTTGGAATATACGTTGGAACAGATATCCAAACAAGTTGATGTACCTGAAAGCCCAATAAATAACGAATTACGACAAATCTTAAAAGAAGGCAATGATGTCAAGGCGGTAAAAAGAGTGAGAGAAACATTAGGGCTTTCATTAATAGAAGCCAAACAGTATATTGATGTTTTAAAACTTGAAGTCAAATAATTTTCTTACACAAGCGGACTTTTTAAGAAGTTCGTTTTTTTGTATGCAATCATTAACATTTCAATTGTATTGTTATACACGTTGAAAATAAATAACGTTCCCAAATGATACTTAGGGAACCAATACCCCCTACTCAATTGAATAGGGGGCGTTTTGACTGCTTGTGAACGCTTTGGAAACTGTAAAAAGGTTTATCAATGCTAGGTAGAGAATAAATATATAGATTATTTGTATTTTACATAAATTTTGGGAGTGATTAAATGAAATATGATAGAACTACGTCATATCAACTTATTCTATCATTAGCGTTTCTAGGTCTTGCTGTAAGTGTAAGTATATCGAGTTGGCATATTCCATCTGTAAAATGGGTATCGTTAACGGTATTTGTCTTCTGTGTTTGCAATGCTTTTGTAACGTATCAAGTAGTAATAAACAAACATACAATTCGTTATACAATTAAACTCTTTGGATTAAAGATTTATAACAAGAAAATAATTCATACGGATGTTGCAAAAATTACGTTCAAACGAATTGGTTGGAACTCAAAATTAGCTGTCATTAAAGTTCGAAAAGGGCTTTCGATTCGTGTTGGTTATTTTAAACCAAATGATGTCTATAAAGATTTAATCGGATTTTGCGAAGAAAATGAAATTCAATTCGAGAAAACAAAAGATTATAAGATAATTGAGAACATGGGATAATACAAAATTTATACAAATCCATGTAAAAAAACGTTCCCAAACAGCGACAAACACTGTTAAATAGGTTTTTGTCGCTGTTTTTTATAGAAAATAACACTCTGAGACGCTGCGAAAAATAATTTTAAAGAAGACTGTTCGATCCACTTGTTTTGAATGGCGGTAACATATAAATAGACTCTTAATGAAATGTTACCAAAGGGTCCTTTGCGGGTTTTTTATCAACTAACGGAGTTTTCTTCAATAAGCATAGATGGATTTTCGTCAATTTTGAATGGTTGATTTACAAATATATGGAACTTATAATCAGTTCAATCGTATTAAAGTAATAGGTTCATTGAAGTTGATTATAAGGAGTCGGTGATAATATGTTTAAGCAAAGTATCAGATTTCCCTTAACATATTTTGTGGCATTAACCATTTTGCAGTTTATTAGTAACAAAGAGATTAATTGGATGATGAACATAATGACCTTTTTTATAGCATTCTTGTTTATTTTGCTATATAAATGGGCTGATATTCCATATAAGTGGAATAAGAACAAATAATAAGTAAATATAAACAATAAATTCTTATTAAATTAACGGGTGCTTAGTTCAACAAGAATTTATAACGTATACATAAATAAACAAAATAACGTTCCCAAATGAAAGCTTGGTAACATTTCAAAAAGCGACAAACACTGTTAAAACGGTGTTTGTCGCTTTTTTTTATAGAAAATAACGCTCTGAGATGCTGCGAAAAATAATTTTAAAGAGGACTGTTCGATCCACTTGTTCTGAATGGCGATAACATATAAATTGAATCTCAATGAAAGTTACCAAACGACGCTTTGGGAACAAAGTTTGGGGAAGCTTTTATCGTTCAGTCACCAATGTTTCATTTGGGAACGTTATTTTATATAGCTTAAATAAATGTATTAATAAAACAAAAATAAAAGGTGCAACAATTAACTGTTGCACCTTAAGGTAAAATAATATACATTATATCCCCTCTGAAATTCCTGTAAGAAAAAAACAATCCCAATAAAAAAAGCCTCTGAATAGCATTTTCCCGAGGCTTAAAGATCGATTGATTCTGTGTGAGCCTTGGCTTTTTTCGTTTGTTTAAATCATGAGTATTTATAGATAAGCAATAATTATTTATTGTTTTACGATAAAAAAGTGTTGACTAAGGATGTTTTAATGGTTATTCTAACATTAGAAAGTTTGAGAGGCGGTAAAACACTACTTAGTATTTATTAGTGGGAACTACAATACCACTCCTGTCTAGGTGATTGGGAGTATCAAAAAAATAATTAAACTAACTTTAATGGAGGAAGATTATTATGAAAATGAAATATGTAATTGCATCCACACCAATTCTTTTAGGAGTAATCTGTTTTATTGCGTATACTATTATTGGAAGTAATGTAGCTGCAGATGGCAAGTTAGAAGAACCTTTCTTCTTGCTTCCAATTGGTCTTTTATTATTCTTCTTAGGGATTGTGTCATTAGCTGGTATGGCACTGATTTCAATGTTTAAGAAAACACAAGTTTCAAACTAAAATATTTAATTTTTGTATAAAAGGCTACCAACCAACACTGTATTCATAAATTGATAATTAGGCAGTAACGACAATGACCAAACCCTGCTCATAATTCCTACTGAGGTCATTAAAGATGATCTTGTAAACAATACGTATATCAAATAGCGGACTAAACAAGTGCTTTAGTACAATAAGGATTTATAAAGTATACAAAACAAACCTAATAAACGTTCCCAATTGAAAGTTGAAGTGACCCCTTAAAGTTAGACACGGTTATTTCAGGCAGCTAATTGGGTATGAGTTCGATAGTGTATCGGGCTCATGCCTTTTAATTTTGC
>NZ_JBNNMF010000049.1:0-8247 GCF_050272495.1 Solibacillus cecembensis
AAATTAAACGGCTTAAGCCCTCTAGAATACAGGGTTCAAGCCGCTTAAAGTATTTTTATTATTTCCGCTGTCTACTTGACAGGGAGCAGTTCAATGTGACTTTATAAGTTATCTATACTTCCTTTACGTATTAATTAAAAATAATAAATGTATTACCGCAAGAATCCCCATTGGATAAATAATCAATCTCGAAAACGTATTCTTAAATCCATTTCGAGGGTGTTTTTCAAAAAATAAGTGCAGGATTGCATGGATGATGAAAAATATATCTAGAAACCAGAATACAATTGTTTGATACTCGCTAAATAGTAATGAGAGTATTAATAAATAAAGAAAAAGGTGAATAAATGTGAATACATTATAAGCTTTTGAATCTTCCATATCCCTTAGTACGATAAACAATCGCCACTCAGAACGCCTTATTGCATCCATTTCATGCAAAAGAAATAACGATAAATTAAATAAAAATAGTACAAGCAAAAAATCAGGCATATTAAACCCCCTACAAATTTATATAACCTATGTTACTACAAAACTACTCTCAAATTATTAAGTGGAAATGCCAAAATATGACGATATAAAGTCGCATATGTACAATAAAATTACGTCACATAACAAAAGACCACTCGTAATTCAGTGGCCTCAATATTACCTTTCACTCTCAACAGCACGCACCGCCAGGGAATAGCAATACGCACTATTCAAAGCCCTAGTCTAATATAGGTTTAATCGTCCCGCCACATTCGCATTTCTGTGCCACAGTCTTTTTAATAGTCTCATTCCCAACAATCGTACGCCCATGCTTTGTACTAACTACCGGAGCTGGCCGTTCACAATCCTCACACTGCAATACATACCGCATGATACTCACCCCTTTCTGGACACAAAAAAGAGCACTGCATAAGCAGCACTCCTGTAGTAGTAATAGTAGCCTCTCGTTTATTATTGTGGTAAAAACGATTTGCTCTTAATCTTTTAAAAGGACGAAGTCATTGCGTAAGAGAAGTAAAACCGCTCCGACCTACCTCACATGGTACATTAGTTTTTTTAAGGCGAGAAATATTCTCCGTTTGTTCCTTTTGTTACATTTGTTACATTTGTTCCTACTTTACACGTAACGAAATAAATCCACTAAAAATAACCAACAGAAGTAACCTGTACTAAGAAAGCTATATCTATCGGGTGTTCTTCCTCTTCAACTACATAAGAAATTACGTAAGATCCTTTTGGTAGGTTATTAAATACCTGCTCAAAGCTTTCATTCGCATCCAAGATTCCTGATGCAATTCTCTTGTCATCCTCTATATTTTTAATTTTATACATAAAGCTTTCAGTACCAGTATTCAATATATATACCTTATAATTCATTTCAGTTTGACCATAATGTTTAAAGTACGTCATACTTTGTCCAATAGGAGACGCTATCTGTTCATTAACTATGAAACCGCGAAAAACTTCAATTCCTTCTCTCTCTAAATTTGAATTTTCTTCTTTCTTTTTATCAGAGTTGTCCATTACAGCTGTCTCATTTTTTAAAACTATTGACTCCTCGTTAGAAGTAAGTGCTTCTGCTTCTGATTGAGGTACATCCGTACGGCACCCTGATAAAATGATGCCCATAAAACAAAGCAAAGCGTATGTATAAACCTTCATAATATTCTCTCCTATAAATCAAATTGTATTTTAATACAATTATACCAAATATAATAATATAAAGAAGCAGCCTATTTGGCTACTTCATCATTTGTTCCAAAATACTATTTCTTAATCTAAAAATCGTCGTACTAGATAAGCGCATATGTTTGCCGATAGATCGCATGCTATCGCCATCTAATAAGCGATGTAGGATTTCAATTTCCCTGTCACCTATTACAAGTAGAATGCGTTGCTGCACTTCTGATACTTTACGTTTGTACTGCTGGATGCGGAAACTACCATATTGCGATCGACGTTGCACCTCATAAAATACCGGATCACTTGTACCTCCACTTGCTTTTGGTAAAGTTGACTCAATACCATAACTAGCTACCTTTGCCCCACTAAAACCAACTGAATTCATTTCCGCCTCTTTAATCGTTTCAATCATCCAGTGATAGTCCTCAATCCATTGTAATAAGTTGCCCTCTGATACAAATACTTGCCCTGCCATAAGATTGCCCCCTTATGTTATAATTTGATTATCAGAACAACATAAAAGGGACTTACCAAGCCGTAGCTCTGCAAAGCTGTGGCTTTTTGTATGCTATAATTTACATAAAATACATAATGAGGTAATGCTATGGACATATTATTAGGTTTATTAAATGGTGGATTAAGTGTGATAATTACAATACTGCCAGTATTAGTTTTAATGGTTGTTCAATTTGGTTGTATCTTTGTTTTTTCGCTAATCTTTGTAAAACTACTCCCCATCAAAATTTATAGATCCCTTTTAGTTTGTGTGGCTCTAGTTGCTTTTTACATTTGGGCTGTGCCAATGAATTTGGGCTTTCATGAATTTTTCCGTTCTATGTTTTAGATTTATACAAACATACGTGCTATAATAGACTTGTATAGTTTTGCTGACTTGAGGAGACTCGGGTCTTTTTTTATGCCCGTTTCCTACTCATTTTTCACATATTGTTCATTTATAGGTCGCTAAAACTCCATGATGACGGTCAAAAGATTTTATAATTCATAATTACTTTTCTCTTTTTAATGGGTTATACTTATAAAAAAATGGAAGTAGTATTACATTAATGGAAATATTTTTAGTTTTTTTACCTATCTTAATCATGCTTTTCTTCTACATAGTCCCATGTGTATTTGTAATTTGGTTTCTACTTAAATTCCTTAAAATACAGCAAGAAAAAAATGAAATACTAAGAACTATTGCTACCAAGCTAAAAAATTAAACGGGGAAACCCGTCTTTTTTTATGTCACAGTTTGGTTCTATAAATAAATAATTTTCACATATTGTATATTAGTTTGCCGTAGCGCTTGTACTCGCTGCGGCTTTTATTTTTTATTTATCATACAGACACACGGCTAGTTAAGTTCACTTCCAAATCATAGAATATAGCGTTAAGTGATTTAACTTTACAAACCTCTTCCATCTCCATTAAAGGGTCACTTTTATATAAGTGATCCTTTTAATTTATTCTTTAAAACTTATATCTCTCCATAATCGCCCAAACTCGACGGTATGTTTGATCACAACTATATTGAGTAGATGTTTTACCACGGCTCACCAAGTTAAACCCTCTTTTTTCAAGGTCAGCGATAGCCATATCTAATTCTTTGTCATTACTCCGTTGAATTGGCGGTATTCTAAATACACCATTTTGTGATGTTAAGCGAGTATACATATTTTTCACCCCTAAAAAAATCTAAGCATAGAGTGAGCATTCGGGATATTTTTTATCCGCAATATCATTGACCAATTTATTCATTATCAACCAACATCCATTTTGTACTCTCAAGAATTATAATGTATTTTCAACACATACTATCCTTGCTTGATAATGGCGAAATAAAATCGAAAAGGAAGTGCAAGTATGGGTATTTTAAGCGGTAACTCAAAAGACGAACCATTACATTATGGTGAGGTGTTCAGTATTTGGACAAATCTTGCTGCAAACTATGGCATGATTGCTGGGTATCAAACATTTTATAATCACGCTGGTGATAAAGACTTGAAATTAATTCTAGAAGAATTTATTCAAGGCGCCAAAGAAGAAGTTAAGCCTTTAGAAAAGATTTTAAAAGTAAATGGCGTTGCATTACCTCCTGCACCTCCTGAACGTGCAGATGCAAAACTAGAAGATATCCCTCCTGGTGCAAAGTTTAATGATCCTGAAATCAGTGCTGCATTATCATTAGATGCTGCTGCTTGTTTAGTTGCATGTAGTCAAGCGATGGGTATGTCTATTAGAGAAGACATTGGCTTAATGTATGGTCAATTCCATACAGCTAAAGCGCTGCTTGGCGCCAAACTATTACGCCTTAATAAAGAAAAAGGTTGGCTAGTACCTCCTCCATTACATGTAAATCATCCAGAAAAATAATAAGTATTTATCGCGCCTCGTTAAACCCCTAAATAATTAGTTCCCCAGTTTAAAACTGGGGATTTTTTTTACTTATTATTTTGAGTATTGTCGGATTTTTTTACTTGATTTGAATTCTTATACTGTTCTACTGTTAAATCGTTTTCTTCACGGATATCTAAATCATCAGGACTTAAATCTGTACCAAATTCTTCTCTTTTTATTTCGTTTTTATTGCCCTTCTTTTTTTGCATATTTATCACCTCCAATAAATAAATTAACCATTTGGCGATAGTCTATACTTGCGATCAATAAGCTAATTCGCTCATTAAGATTATTTTCCGTCTACTGAATATTTTTCACAAAATGTTTCGAAAGTATAGCATCATGTTTATTAGCAAATAGTAATAATGGTGTGATAACACCAAATAACTACGACGGAGGGATTTTTTATGAACAACATTCGTGAAGGTTTAATCCCAACTATTCTAGGGTCTGCTGTTACTGTGGCTGGAATTGCACTAAAGCAAAAAAGCAGTCCAAATAACATGATTGCACACACTGTATTTGGATTCGGTTTAGCGCACATCGTGTTGGGTGCAATTGACCTTGTAGAGCATCGTCGTTAGTAATTGAAGAGCACAAATTGTGCTCTTCTTTTTTTCCGATTACTGAACATTTTTCACAAATTGTTCAGTTAAACTCAATATGTAAGTTATGTTATAATTTACATATTGAGGTGATATTATGGAAAACGGTAAATTAACCTGCAAATCCTGCGGTGGTGATTCATTTGGCAAAGGTAAACTTGATGGTTATGCTGCCTTACAACCAGTTGACAAAATTTTCTCTAGTGGATCTCCAATTATTTGTACTGTGTGTTTAAATTGCGGAGAAATAGCTTCAATTAAGGCTACAAAACCACATAAATTCAAATAGATGCTGGTGTAAAATCAGGGAAAAAACTAAAAATAGAAGCTGATTAGTCTATTCTAATCGGCTTTTTCACTACACAAAGTCGTTCTTATAATTCACAAAATGTTGATTACTCAATAAGCGTAAATTTATGTGATATCCCTGCATCTGGATTCGTTGTAACTTCCACACATGCACTTAATTCAAAAGTGTCGCCTTCTTAACCTGTAACAATCTTCTCTGCTTGTTCAACACTTTCACCATCCACAAGAAACCATAATTCACCTTCATTTTTACAGTTACCTATTGCTATATATTTTTTCATCATACTTAACCTCTCCTTTACTCAACATTTTTGTTCAAATGCTACGTACTAAATCCCCTCTAAGTTAGCGTTTGCTTCTAATATATTATTCCCATATTTTACATCTTCCATCGAAATGTTATTTATTGTATATTTGTCTTATAAAGTAAATTAATAGGAGAAATCAAAGTGCCTTTTACTGATAAAATAAGAATGAAAAAAATAGAAAAACTAAGATCCCGATTAATATATGTTGGGATGGAAAAAGGTCTAACCCATCCAAATACAATTAAAGTGAGTCAAGATCTTGATAAGTTGCTAAATGAATACAGTACGAAATAATTAGGTAATTACGTTCTTCTTTTGACATATTGTGCAGTAAATGTATCATTCCATCTTTTCAGATATTACCCAATTATGTTATCCTTATATAGGTAATTACCTATATGTCAGGAGTTGTTATGCAATGAAAACAATGTCTACACTTGGATGGATTATATTTATTTTTGGCATTACTTTGATTATAAGTGGAGTGGGAAGATTATCTGGTTTCTTTGAATATGATTCAGTTATTCCAAATAAATCTGTTGCACTAATATACATTTCTATGGGCGTTTTTGTAATGTTCATTTCTTACTTTGTTAAACCCAAAAAAGAAAAAGGTTAATAGTTTTACCAATCAATATAGTTCAAATGCTTAGTACCTCAATCTTCACCTCTGCCCTAGGTTCATCCATAAACTCTATCAACAAATTGATGTCCATAAGCCCGCACATTTAGATATAAGAACGATTTCAAGTGCAATGGACATAAAGGTATTCTACTGGGAACGAACCAGTGAAGCGATTTTATACGATAATATGACAGCAATTTTTATTGATAGTCGCATTAACAATCTATTGCAATGGCAGGATTTTTGTCATGAACTATGTCACCCTTTGCTACATACCGGTGAACAATTTAACATGCCTCCCCTATTCCGTGAATATCAGGAGTTTAAAGCCAATAATTTTATGTATCATGCTTGCATGCCTACATTTATGCTGGATCAATTAGAAATTATGGATTGTACTTCTCAAACGATTAACCATATGCAGCAGTTGTTCAACGTCGAATATGAATTTGCACGAGTTCGTTTAGAAAAATACATAAGCAATAAATACTATGTTCCAAATTCGAACATTTAAAATACTTTTGATGATATATAGTAATTTGAAACGAGTGATGTTATTGATTGTCTTTAATTGGCACCTGCCCGTGCATTTGAGGAGCAATCAAAATGGCGAGAGAGCAATATATTAAAACAAAAAAAGATTCGATCTATTATTACAAGGATTCAAATGGTAAGAAAATGTTTGCGTATCGTTATAAGTACCATGATCGGAATAAAAAACGTTGTGAAACGACTAAAAGAGGCTTTTCAAGTGAGAGAGAGGCCGAACGTGCTCTAGTTGAAGTGAAAGCGGATATATTAGATGGAAATATATTATTTGTTCAGGAGTCTAATACAAACCTTACTCAATGGATGGCACGTTATTCAGAGCTTCGTTCAAAGCGCTGGAAAGTTAGCACCAAGCAACATTATAACGAAACCATAACGAATCATATTAATCCTTTGATTGGACATTACAAACTAAATCAATTAACGAATAACATTATTCAGGAAGAGTTTGTCGATGGATTGGTTACTAAAAAGTTAAAGAAAGTAACGATTCGTGGGATTATTAGTGTATTGCATGGCGCGCTTGCTTTTGCAGTATTAAAGGAACACATTAAGCGCAATCCGATTGTTGAATTGGAATATGATAGCGCTGGAGAGGCTCGCACAGGTAATTTTTATTCTGAAGAAGAATTGAACAAATTTTTACAATGTGCCAAAGAAAACGATCCACATACCCGATATCCCCTACTATTAACGCTTGCGATGACGGGTATGCGTAAAGGTGAAGCCCTGGCATTAACGTGGGAGGATATTGATTTTGAAGATAAACTGATATCCATTA
The DNA here is from genome assembly GCF_050272495.1 of Solibacillus cecembensis. Classification (NCBI taxonomy): domain Bacteria; kingdom Bacillati; phylum Bacillota; class Bacilli; order Caryophanales; family Caryophanaceae; genus Solibacillus; species Solibacillus cecembensis. Next base: position 7,249 of record NZ_JBNNMF010000049.1, read on the forward strand.
CTAAAACACGTGATCGATTTGGCAGCCGTAAGCCGAAAACAAAACGTAGTGTGCGTACATTACACATGAATGAGACATTGGCCATTCAATTAAAAAAATATCAAACTTGGTGTATTCAAAAAAAGTGGCAGTTAAATAAGCAACACCAAAAAGAAGATGTAGTTTTTATCACAGTAAAAGGTGCACGTCCTCCAGGTGATTCTTATTTGAAGGATGCCATTAGCTTTATTTGCACCACATACGAATTAAAACGTATTAGTCCACATGGTTTACGCCATACATTTGCTAGTATTTTATTAGCGAATAATATTCCACTTATTTCAGTAGCGGAAATTTTGGGAGATCATCCAAATACAGTTTTATCGGTATATGCTCACTCCTTTGTAAAAAAGAAACACAAGCAGCCGATCTTATTCAAAGTTTCGTAAACTGACCACACGATTTCCAATTTACTCAATAATGAGGTACAAATTGGGGTACACAAAAAAATGAATAGCTGAAACCCTTGATACCAAAGGGTTTCAGCTATTCATCACACCAAACTAGGTAATTCGCATGGTATACCACACCCATTTGATCTGTTTCCGCATAACGGATATCTACTGTTGTTTCTGATGTATACATTTCTTTCACCTCTATATGCTATTATAGCGCTAAATCCATTGACATGTAAGGGTTTGATGGGAAATGTTTTTTTGGAATAATATTGGTTTTAAGTGTAATAAAGATAATAAAAAAATAATTATTTTACAAAGTTTGGGTGAGTTATCCAAATAAACGTTATTAAACATTATAAAGTGGGGTCCACTGGGGTCCCAAATTAAAATACACGCTTGGCAGGTGAATTTTCGGGTAATGCAGTCGGTAAATTTATATTGATAATTAAAAAATAGCCCTCCACTTTGGGACTGACCCCAAAAGTATAGACAAATAAAAAAAGCATCTTCGATTGAATTCGGGTTTAGATACCTAAAATTCAATTAGGAGGTGTTTTTTTAT
>NZ_JBNNMF010000050.1:0-7409 GCF_050272495.1 Solibacillus cecembensis
TCATTGGAATTCCTCCCTTAAATAAATTCTTTATAATCTCCAGTCTGCTGGTAAATTCGATTTCTCCTTATAGATTGCTTATTCAACTAACCTGCACCGTTAGTTAAAAAAGAAACTGCTACCCTAAAGGCAGCCTTGTTCTGCTAAAGCCCCCGTTAGTTTAATAAGAACTTCTTTCTAGTTTATCTATAGCTTTTTTATTCTGTCATTGCTTTTTCCAAAATACTAAAAAATTCATCATCTTCAAAAAGATATTTCTCGTATGAACCTCTATTGTCTTCAACCGCTATCCCTTTATTGGTAACATCCATAAACATTCTAAAACCTGTATTCAGAGTGATTTTCATCCAGTATTCATTATCGAGATTTACTGAACCGCCTCTTTTAAATTTCTTAAATTTAGATTTTTCAAAAGCCTTTATCAATTCTTTCTGAGTTTTACCTGTTAATTCAATCGGAACAAGTAATTCTTCTGCTTCCTTACCATAATCAAACTTTAACAACTCCACGGATTGTTCTTCCACACTAAAATCGGCACGCTTTAAAACATCCGTCGCAGAATAAGTTGGTTCCGAGTAATATAGATAAATCCCAATTCCTAAAATTCCAACTATAATTATTCCAACTATAATTTTTTTCATTTATTCAATCCCTTCACCCTCACTGAATTAGATTCAATTAAAACCTTCCAAATCCTTTTTTAAATAAAAACATCCCCAAAGCGTCGTTTGGGAAAATTTTCGAAACGCTTGTTGTACTAAAGCCCCCGTTAGTTTAAGTACAACACTTCACAAACTAACCTTCCAGGAGATGCATATACCCGTTACTTTAAGTACATCTTTTCATAATCTTTCGGGTATTTAAAAAGAAGAACCCAGAAAATAGGGTTCTTTTAATACATCTCTATTTTAAACCTTTTATTTTTACCAATTCTTCTTCTATCCCACTCATAATATTAAACGCACCATCCGACTTATTAGAACAAACAACTACATTAATGGATAGGTCAGGATAATGAGCAGAATTAAAGCTAACTCCTGGATCATAACCCATTATGTGGTATTTTAGAATATTGTTTTCTGTGGTTTTCTTAATCCAAATACCATAACCATAATAGCCACTCTCATTGACTTGTGCATGAGTGAATAAAAGCTTATTTGTGTACGTTTCATTTAAAAGTTGATAATTCATAAGTGCTGTCCACAGCTTAGCCATATCATTTGCAGTTACAAAGGCACCACCATCTGAACCACCTTTTACAGGTAAAGAATAGATGTTTGTTTTCCAAGTTCCATCAGTTTCATCGATATAGCCTAATGCTGTATTTGGTGGTAGAGAATCAAATGCAAAATACCCAGAATTCGTCATATTAGCCTTATTGAAGATGTGCGCTTGAATATAGTCAGAGAATTCAAGTCCACTTGTCTGTTCAACAATTAATCCTAATAAAATGTAACCCGCATTATTATAGTGAAATGATTCTCCTACTTTTGCTTTCATCGATTCATCTTGAAACAATGGTAAGAAATCTTTTAACTTTCTTATGTGATACATAGGGTTTGCAACCCAAAGTTCCTCAAAGTCATCCATTACATCTTCATCGAAATAATCTGGTATTCCCGAAGTATGTGTCAGTAAATGATGGACAGTCACTTTTTCATCAAAGTGTTTTAATTCAATATCAAGACAATCGGTCAATTTAGAATCAAAAGAAATTTCCCCCTTTTCAACTAGTTGACAGACCGCTATTGCAGTAAACAATTTACATCCAGATGCTATTCCAAAACGGGTCGCAGAGTTATTTTCTATTTGATCAGAACGATTTGCATAACCAAAGTTTTGTTCTGCTAACACCTTATCTTTTTCTTCAACAAATACTGAACCTGAAAAATCAACCTTATTTTGAATATCCTTAATCTTCTCTTGTAAATTTTTGTTCATAGCTATTCCTCCCGATAATTCTCTATTATTTATTTTGTTTAAGAAATAGGAATTCGCTTGAACAAATAGATTCTGTCTAACTTAATTCCTATTTATTTTTGTTCGATTATCATCATTGGTAGAACCTCCATTTCAAAGCAATCTTCTTGATTATAACAGAATATAAAAACTTTTCTGAACTAAACTGCTAATTGTTATTTTCCAGTTGCTTTTCGATGATTATTTCGAAAAACGAATATTCAACTAAACTGCTCCGTTAGTTGAACAAGAAAAAAGCTCTACTCCTTATTGAAGTAAAGCCCCCGTTAGTTCAATAAAATAACAAAGTCTATTTCTTCAAATCGGAGGGTAACATTCCATATACCATACTATCTGTCCACTCATTTTTATTCCAAAAATCTTGTGTGAAATGGGCTTCTTTTCTCATGCCTATTCGTTCACACAATTTTTGTGAAGCTATATTTCGTGCATCAAGATTTGCTTGTATACGATGTACATTAAAATCATCAAATAATTTGAATACCAAACTACTTACTGCTTCTGTTGCCAAACCTTTCCCAGCTATTTCATTTGAAAAACTATATCCAATCTCAACGGTATCTTTCATATCTGTATACCACACGGATAGATCACCAACTACTTTATCCTTATATATAGCTGCCAAACTTAACATTGATTCTTTAGTGAGTACACCGTTTGCTAGTTTCTTATTAAATCTTTCCTGCATATCTTCTTGAGTCCACTTATTATGTAATAGAAACTTACATGTATCTTCATTATTATAAATTGCAAATACATCCTGTAAATCCGTACTCTTAAAAGGTTTAATTATTAATCTTTCTGTTATGATTTCCAATTTATTTCGCCTCCCTTAAATTTAGTATACAGAATAAAATAAAAACCAACAATGTTTGGAAACCAAGTAAAACCCTTAAATACCAGTAAAGAAATTATAATCCAGAGAAGTGTTTACTGAAAGTGCAATAATTGAACTCAATCCTATTGTTCCACATATTTACCTTGATTATATATTTCACCTAAGTAAAATAAATTTCTTCTTCCATTAAACTTCCTCTTTAGTTCAATAAGAAAAGAGCTGACTAAGCAACTCAATGATGTTCAAGTAAAGCCCCCGTTAGTTCAATAAAGAAAAAGGCTAAGTTATAGGAAAAGGTTGATTTATAACGTTGTATATGCAAGATTTTATTCAAAATAGGATCCAGTGCAATTTCTTTTGAACAGCATAGAAAGCTTTGTTGTATCTAAGTTCAAACGATAGTGCAAAAAAGGTGTATATGAATAAAATACAGAAAAACACTTAATACTTTAGTATGACAACGTTTTAAGTGTTTTATTTCGTCACAAAACTTTGATTTGGGAACGTTATTATGTATTAATAATTCAACATAAAACCGTTGATAGCTACAAATATTGAAAATACAAATACGCCCATTAGCAACCACCTTGTCAATTTTTTATTTCTTTTGAATTCTTGTAACCCTAACATAAGCATTGCTAAGCCTAAAAATAAAGTCATATATGCTTGAAATTGGAAATCTTCTGTGAATAGACCGTAACCTGCAAGAGCTACAGCAATAATTGAAAATAGGATTTGAAAAATCTTTAACAAAGTTACTCCCCCCTTCAAATAACTATTTCAACATTTGATGATATATCTCCTTTAAACCTTCCCAAAGCGTCGTTTGGGTAAATTCTTGAAATGATCTTTCACTAACGCCCCCGTTAGTTGAATAAGAACAGAGACGCTTATTCAACAATAGCGCCAGATTATGTCGTTTTACTGTGTTTTCAGACTTTAATTTTGTTACTATTCCGTTTTTTATATCTAAAATACATTGAAAAATACATTCCTACAGACACAGTTAAAAAATAATACAAAGCCAGCTGTAATGTAAAGTTCGAGAAAAGAAAATATCCTATACCAAAGTTACAAATCACAAGACCTATCAGTGATTTTGAATTATCGCCAAAATTACTAAAAAGTGGAATTATCAATGGTACTAATATTGAGCAACTAACCAATAAAATTCCTACTAATCCACCGATTAAAATGATTGCCATCATCGCTCCAGCTCCATTGTCTATACCTAAATCATTTACAGTAGCTAAAGCATTATTTTGAAATTTTTCCATAAACAATATTGAACATTTAAATAATATGAATAATATAAACGTTGTAAATAAATTGATTTTCACACATAGCAAAGGACTGTATTCTGTGAACTTACGATTTTTCATATATATACCACCACCCAATTTTATCCAATTATATAGATAGACGGTAATTAAGATGTAAAGTTGCATTTGATTAAAAACACTTCCAAAGCGTCGTTTGGTTATCTAACATAAAAGAATGTGTTATCCAACAATATGGATCGATTGTTGAACAAAAGTTAAACAACGCTCTTCAACTAATCTGCTTCTTTAGTTCAATAAGAAAAAATGCTTTACTCCTTCTTGAAGTAAAGCACCCGTTAGCCATCCATGCTGCACCACAGAGAATGAAAATGGTTTGGAAGTTGAAATACTGATACTGACCGTAATCCATAGACTTATTTATGCTCTCCTCTTTTTTTAAAACGATTAAGTAGGGGTCTTCTTAAGTATTGTCATTTTTCATTTCTTGAATAACTAATTTTCATGGGAGTTTAAGTACATTTGAAACCGCCAGTTATCCAAAATAATTATGAAACCACCAAACAACAAGAAATATACCCCCTACGCCCCAAGCAGTGGTACTCCATATCCACCAAATTACGGATTTAGCTTTTGATGAATTTCCTTCGTCTTCCATATTCGCTTTTATAAAAGCGACCTTACTTTCCATACCTTTTTTCATAGAAACGAGAACAACTAATCCTATTAGCATGAAACCAGTAGTTATCCAGAGTAATAAGTCCACCTTCTATACCCCCTTTTTTTATGAATTACTTTCCTTTCAATCTTCTTTATTCAACTAACCTGCCCCGTTAGTTTAATAAAGAAAAAATGAGCTGCATAGGCAACTCAATGATCTTCAAGAAAAGCCCCTTTTAGCTGAATAAGATAACAAAATCAATTGTGTCTTTCACTTTTAGCGTTCTTAATAACTTCCCTAATCCCTAAGCCAATAATTGTACCAATTAGACCACCTATATTTAAAGCAGAAAAAAGCCCCCAGTCTACTTCGCCGTTTCTCCATAAACTTACAATAATTACACTTATAAGCGAACCAATAACCCAACCTAACCAAGATCTCAAAAAACTTTTAATGGTTATCCCTCCATTAGACTAAATGCTTCGTTAGTTCAATAAGAATTAGCTACCCCTAAAGGCAGCCACTTGTTCTGCTAAAGCCCCTGTTAGTCGAAGTACAATTGTTATAATAGGTGATTTAGATATTAAGTACTAAGTTGCCTTACATAGAACCTTTTAGTTCACCGGTTGACTTAAATTTACCCTCAATAAAACTTAACGTAACAACGGCGTCTGATATTGGGTTGTTATAGCTGTAAATTTCTAAAAACTCCGATTCAGCAATGAGTGCACCTTTACCACCAAGAATCTCAAATACTCTTCCTTTTGACATACCCTTTTCAAGCTTATTTAATTGCTCAAGGTTTTTTTCAATTTCAGATGTTTCTAATCCGATTTGTGCTTTATAACTTAGTTTATCACGCACGAATGTCATTTCAGAACTCGACGAGTCGCCCTCTGTTTCAAATTTATATATAACAGTATTATGCGAATCACCATCCGTGCCACTTTTAGAAACTACTGTTCCCTCTGACCCGATAATATTAAATACCTCTTCGGGTGTCATACCAAATTTAATTTGTTTATACTCTTCTTCAGTTACTTTACCATCTTCATTAACACCTAATGATGATGTTTCTTTGTTTGATGCTTCCTCTATTGGTATTTCAGCAATTGGTTTTTCATCTTTTTGTGCTTCTTCATTGGTAGTTTTTTCACTACAACCTACTAATCCAAGGCTTAATACCAATGCTGTGCTAAATACTAATTTTTTCACCGCAACTCAACTCCCTTATATTTCCATTATAAGTGATTGAGAGTTAAATGTATATTCCTCCCCAAACTGACTATTTTTAGCATCCTTTGGCTTTATTCAACAATCTGGCCCGATTGTTGAACACAAGTTAAACAACGCTATTGAACTAACCTGCTGCGTTAGCACAATAAGAAAAAAAGAGCTGTTTAAGCAGCTCAATGTTCTTCAAGTAATGTACCCGTTACTTGAAGTGTAAATCTTCACAAATTTTGAATTTTAGTAAGGTATTGTTTTACCTTAGTCGAATCTTCAGAAGGGTATTGATATTCAAGAATACTAGCTACTTTAATAGCTACTTGCTCAAACAAGTTAATTGTTTCAAAAAGTGAATTCCAAACTTGTTCGTAATCTCCATTAGGATATGTTTTCATCACTCTTTCCCAAATGTCGTTATCAAGGTAGCTCTTTAAGTACTTGCTGTTTTTTCCTACACTCAATGAAAAATTGGTTTCTATACCAACTTTCCACTCAAGTATTGTTAGCAACATTTCTCTTGCACTATTCAAATGGTCATAAGCGTAAAGTATTTCTTGTCTCCATAACCCTTTTGCTACATAAGTTGAAACCCACCAAAATTCATTACAACAATCTGCAAAAAATTCAGCAGAAGGTTTTTTTACCCAGTAATCTTTATCTGTTGGTTCAGAAAGCTTAGGCATATTTCCATCTTTATCTAATAAGATAACTGTTAATCCATCTTCAGAACAATAGATATCTTTTTCCTCAATCGAAATTAGCATTAAATCAATTCTATTCCCATCTTCAAATAACATTAAATATGTGAATCTTCCATCCAATTCAGGTGGAAACATTGCCATATCCTCTGGTGTTTGCATTATTATTCTTTTCCCAAAAAGATTTACCCAATCAGGATTGATTAGAAATGATTGAAGGTCAGATACAAGATAAACAATATCATAATCTCTGAAAGTATCTTTAGGTACATTAGAATTCGTTCGAGAACCATTCATTGCAACAGCTCGTACTCTCTCATCTTTCTCGGCAACTTTTATTATCAATTCCATAATTTCTTTTTCTGTTCGCATTTTTATACCTCCTAAATCTAAATTATAAGTGTTCTTCAACTAACCTGCTCCGTTAGTTCAATAAGGAAAAAAAGAGCTGCAAATGCAACTCAATGATCTTCAAGAAAAGCCCCCGTTAGTTGAAGAAGAAAAGTGAAGCTTATTCAACAATCGCGCCAGATTGTTGAAGATCGTTTTTTTACTAATATCCCTAAAGGAAACCCCAAGAAATGTTGTTTTCACAGCATTTCTTGGGGTTTTGTGACTTCCCAAACTTGAACTGCACCCCAATTGTTAGACACAACTAACAAGGAGGTGCAGTTATCTATGTCTAAAATTAGTGCAGAAGAAAAATTAGCTGCGGTTCAAAG
>NZ_JBNNMF010000051.1:0-6432 GCF_050272495.1 Solibacillus cecembensis
GTCTGGTGAAAATAATTTTTTTGACATGAAAAAACTCCCCATTTGATAAACAGATTTTATTTTTTAATCTGTCTACCTAATGGGGAGCATATCAGCTATTAAACAGTAATGACGGGCTTTGAATTTAGGTTTTATTTTATATTCTGTACATTATAGATCATTGTAATGATTTCTTCTCGCGTGGCTGGGCGCTTTAGAAATGTGCCATCTGATATCCCTTTTTCCTTAGCCCATTTAACTGCATCTTTTGCCCACGTGGCTGGGACTGCATCTTTTTCATAAACTTCTTTTGACACTGGTTTTTCCTCCTCTTTATTATCCGCAATTTTATGACCAATGGTAATTTACGTTTAATCAACGCTGCCTCTAGCGCCATTTTGCTAGCTTCACGTGAGCCGATTTCTGATTCTGTATCAAACGAATGTACAGAGGCAACAACTGGCGTACGCCCAGCACCTTTAATTAAATCGAACTCAAGAGTTGGTTTCTTGATTTCTGGGAATAACGTTGCACCTAGTAAAGCAGGATATTCACGATTTTGTAAGTAATTTAAAACTTCTCGTTGGTTAAATAATTCTAATACGCTCGGCATATTGCGATTCCTCTTTTCTATTAATTATTTATTATCGAAATTTGATTTCCGTTAATGCGGCTTTCGCAGCAGCATCAGGAGCTACTTGAAGTCGAGTTTCCAAGATATACGCTTCTACCAGTAAAGCCCCAGGTTGTGGACCTTCTGTTACGTCTACATCATTTAGCAAAATACCTTTTGCTGTTGCATCGTTTTTGGGATAAATTGTTCCAGCTGGTACGATTTTGCGTCCCTTCGCATTAGCAACCACCCCAGTTTGTTCTACCTGAGTAGTAAACGATTGAAAACGCGCACTTGCTAAAAAGTTAATTTGTTTTGCTGTTTCTTTTTTTGATACGTACATTAAAATTCTCCTCTCTTAAGTCCATAATGTTGTTGCAATTGGCTTGCTTTTTTCGTTCAGTGATTTGGCGAAGTTGGCTCCCACACTTACTTCACCATTGCCTTTCCCTCCACCACCAGGTGGATTGCAACCTCGTAGACGTTCGTTCACACCAGCCTCAACTGATTCACGAAATGCCTTTTCTACTGCATCTAAGCTAGCGTTAGTAGATGCAGCGTCAGTAAATACGAGAATTTCCGCTAGCGATAATGGAAGACTCTTATCTGCTAATGTTTCAAGTGCCGTGGCACGAAGCTCACGGCGAGTGATTTCGCCCTCACGTTTTGCTAGCTCATCTTCACGCTTTTGTCGTTCGTATTCTGCCTTTTGATCAGCATTCATTTTGGCTAATTTTTCAGCTTCCGTTTTGGCAGCATCTAGTTTTAATTGGTAATCCTTTTCCCATTTCGCTTGAGCCTTACCTAATCGTTCACCGAGAATACGATCTAATTCGGCTTGCTGTTCGGCAGTAAACTCAATCTTCTCTGGAGGGTCATTTGGCGAGTCGGCTGGCGGTGTTGGGTCCGCAGGCGGGTCGGCTGGATCCGAGAAGAATTTAAGATTAAGTGGTAACAAAGGTTTAAATTCTCTTACTACCAATTTAGGTTTGGAGAACAAAATATTAATGTACAAAATAAACACTTCAATAAATTTCATAAGTACCTCCCATTTAACGCCCGTCGGCTATCTCCATGCACCTTTTATAGTCGTCAGCACGTTTTGGACATAATAAAAAGCCGCTAAATTAGCGACTGAATTAAATCATTTCAAGGTTTTATAATCTATCTAACATTTCGGTTTATCACCTATTACTAAATTTATAAAGATTGCTAATAGCAAAAGTATCACAAGGTATTCAAACGTGGTTCCTTCTTCAAAGAAAAAATAACTTCCGAAACATATCGTAAGGGCCACCAAGAAAAAACAATTAAAATATTTCAACAACGCTATCACCCCGCATTCGAATATTTCTTCCTCCATTCAGGATATGCCATATTTGCTGGAATAAGTTCATTCTTACCTGTGATTGGATTACGTACTCTACGCTGAATATTTTTGAGCGTCTGCGCACCAAAATAAGCACGAGTTGTAGAACGACAAAAAACATGCATCGGCGGCATGTTAACTCCTGGTTTAGCATCTTTAACTTTGTATACTTCCTTATCTTGTTCTTGGCATTGTGGTGATGTACGCATATCTAATGTAGCAAGGAACATATACTCATCAACTTCTGCCTCTTTATAACTTTCCATTTCAGCAGCATTAGCCATATAAGTTGTTTCGGTACGGATTAGACGACTAGCAGCAAACTTCCCTACTCCCATTCGCTCGGCTAAATCCTGTATCATCTTACGTGTGCTGGTACCTGACATAAAACCTGCTGTAATCACTTCGCTAATTTGTGAGGCTAGCGTATCTGTATTATCCCAAACACGTTCACTAAAATGCTTGCCACTCCATGGATTTTTCAAGATTGATTCAATATTACTTTCAGGCATAGCAGCGAATTCAAACCCTACACCTAAGCCACGATGAACATCATACATTGTTCGGTAGTAAGTATCTCTTATGATTTTCATATAGCCTGCCGTGCTTGCTTGTATTTCAGCATCAGCAATGATTTTGGACTGTAAATAAGCATTCTCTTTCAAGGCTTCTAAACGAGTAATTCGGGCTCTATATGTTGGAGCATTCATTCGAGTAAGGAGCCAACGCTTAATACGTTTATCCTTTATGTTCAGATAGATTTTCTTTGCAACCCCCAATAAAGGATTCGGAATACGTTGGTTAAGTATCTTCTTCGCTTCACTTGGGCTCAATTGTCCATTTGTACCAAACGTCTCGAATATCTTGTCAATCTCAAACTGGATATCCTTTTGAGCCTTATCGTAAGCTTTGTTCACAGTCTTAACAGTTGCATCTGCCGAACGATGATACTCAGTCATGCATTCCATTGACCGTTTATCCCAATAACTGTTACTCCTCTGCTTCATCGTCCGTCACATCTTCCGGTGGATCTATTGGATAACCAAATTCTTTTTGAGCACGCTCCATCTTTTCTTCTAATTGAACTTTCACTCTCGCAATCTCTTCTGCTGTGTCATCTACGAACGGAAGTAATGCAAGAAGGGTCTCGTTACTAACAAAGTCAATCAGTGAAACGATTTCTTGAATCGTCAATTCATTCTCTGGCAGGTTACGGATCATCGTAATAAGAACGCCTGCTATTTCAACCGCTTTTGCTTTCACGGTCAAAATATTGGCGAACAGCTTTAGGCGCTTTCGTAATCCTTAAATGTAGAAGCGTTCCTTGATGACGGCCAACTGTTCTAAACCAAACAGCTTGTATTTCATAGCCACTCCCGAACTATTGGAAGCAAAGTTTTCATCTGTTAAGTTAGGGACCATGGAAAACTCATGGATATCGGATTTGATAGTATCTTTCAATATTTCTACCTGTGCCTCATTCAGCTGCTTAACAAGCCAATCAGCATCAGCTCCTTCAGGTAGCTCCATGATCTTGTGCTTCTTAATCATCCTCGCTGTTGCAGATTGTTCTTCTTCATCGTCTCCAAAAGAAACACCGGTCACTTTTAACAACGCATCTACCAACTGCTCCTTGTCATTAACACGGTCTGATTGAAGCAAATTATAAGCATCGATTAAACTGATTTGCTGTTCAAAATCGCCCTGCTCTTCCTCGTTATTAAGAAATTCCGTAATAGGAACAGCTCCCCAATAATGTGGGATATCCTCAATTAGCGTGATGTCTTTTGAATCTACCTTTTCGATAAAGTATTCAACTACATTTGTATCTGAATAGACAAAGGCTTTGAAGCCAATCACTTCATTGTCAATATCACGCTTTTCATAATAATGAACACCAAACATTGGTTTATATTCAACCGTATCGTCAACCACAAGAAAAATCTGCCGTGGATCAATGACCGATACTTTCGGAATTGGCTCATCGTCATTCGACATAAAGTAGAGTTCCAACCCTCTGCCAAATACCGATAAGTCCTTCGCTAGCTCTGAATCATGCGAAACAATATCGATAGTTTTATAAGCCTCTGTAATAGCTTCAATTTGTTCACCTTCGTATTTGATAGGCTTTCCAAATACGTAGCCGGTCGCAATGTCCGTGATGTATTTGGCATGGTTAGCCACCAATTTATTATTAGGTAACCCTTTGTCTTCATCGGATGGACGTTCCAAAATGGCATGCTTGCCTTGATAGTATTCGTCCAGTTTGTTCAGCCTGATAATCCCTTCCTGGTGCTCCTTGATGCAGCTAGCTATCAGCTCTACTGGAATACCGTTCTCTATTAAATCCCTGTCACGAATAATCGCCATATTATCACCTCAATCCTAATTTTGATTTGCTGCCGACACTAACTTTCTTCGCACTGATAATCGATTCAGCAACCCCTGTAATAGCATCTTGTGCATCGTCATGCTTGTTCTTGCCTTCTTTTTGGTATTCGTTCATCGACTTGTAAAACTCAGGCCATCGATTGCGCCAGTCGCTAGGAAAATAGATGTGATCCATTACCCAAGTAGCATTCGAAAGAATCCGAGCCTGTTTATTTTTGGATTGATGAAATAGTACCAACCTTACCCGGTTAGTCTTATGCGTTTCTTTCAGATGCCTTTCAACTGAACGGGAAAAACCTAACCCTCCATTATTCGATTCAATCTCAGCCACACGCACGTTACCTTTAAATAACATTTCTGCTGTCTTAGGCTCTGTAACTGCCATTCCATCTTTTGTATAAAGCACATCAATAATATAGGCTTCTTTGTTAAACGTCACGCCATAGTTAATGCTGCACAAGTAATCGCTACCTTCATCAGCTGTATCTGTATAGTTGCGAATTTCTTTAAATTGCGGCAATTCTCCCTCATACACTTTAAGCGTTTCGTACAATTTGCCTTTCGCATCAATTGGCTCCTGCTGGTAGTTAGCTGCGGCAATTTCTGGCCTCATAGCACGAGTTTTACTTTCGTATGATCTACGACTCAAAATTTCATCACATAACATTGAGCCATCATCTTGCTGTGCCTTTAAATTAATATGGCGAACCTTTTTACCTTCTTCTTTAAAATGAAGAAGCGCTCGCCCTGCTAAATCTTTAGAGGACCAACGCGTCATAATTATTATTATTTTCCCGCCTTCTTCAACACGTGAAAGCATCGTATTCGTAAACCATTCCCAATGCTTTTCAAGCACACCTTCGTTAAACGCCTCTTCCGCATTTTTGATTAAGTCATCGATAATAAGTAAAGATGCACCGAAACCTGTCGCCGTACCAGTAGGTGAAGTGGCTAGATAGTTATTATAACCACCCTCTAAACTCCATAAGTTCATGGCGCCATCACCGAGCTTAATACGTGTATCTGGAAATATGTCGCTATATACTAATTTGTCCTTATCCCCTTTAACCTCTGAAATGTCATTTCGTACGGCTTTGGAAAATGTAGTTGATAGCATTTCATTATACGAACCCGTCATGATCTTTTCGTTTTGATTTTGACCAAATACAAATTTAGCGAACATGGAGGCTGTACGTGACTTACCGTGACGAGGTGGAACATTCACAATCATTACCTCATCATCGGATTCGTAGAAGTCTTGCATTTCATCACACATGTAAATTAAAAAGGCTCGACTCTCTTTATAAAAAGAAGGAGCGAGCACATTGCAAAACTTGAAGAAATTTGTTTTTGCTTCATCGAGCTCTTCTAGCTGCAGTAATGTTTCTAGCTCTAATAATTCTGTATCTGTAATCATTTTAATTTCGCCTTCAATTCAGCTATTCGGTTTTGTCGTTCTTCAGGTGTCATTTCAACGACTGTATTAGTTACTTCACCGCTATGCTCTACTTGTTGCTTATCTCGCCAATCGTTCGGCTTACGATTCTTCAACCAAAAGATTTGAGCGGTTACATCGGGAACAACTTCTTTTGACCGTTCTTCCACAAGTACACTTTTATAACGAGAAACACTCAGCTCGACTAAACGGATTTCTTCCATCGTCGTTTCTAGATGTTCCAATTTATATTTTTGTACAGTCACCTTTTGCAGCATGTGATGTTCATCAGTTGACATTTGCACCTGCTCGTACTTCTTTTCCTTGTATTCGTAACCCAGTGCCCTTTTCAACAATGCATTTTCAACTTGACGGTCGATTACTTCCTTTCCTCTTTTTAAGGCTGCCGAAAGTGCTGGAAACTTATCTCTCCATGTCCGTAATGTTGAATAAGCAATGCCCATATTTTGAGCAATCTGTTCATCGATTAGTCCATCCCTCGCCCAGCCTTCAATTTTAATTAACCCTTCGTCGGTTAGCCATTCGGAATACTGATATGCTCCCCAATAGGTAGACAGATTAAAAAATAAAATCTGTTTATTAAATGGGGAGTTTTCTCATGCCTAAAAAATCATTTTCACCAGA
>NZ_JBNNMF010000052.1:0-5984 GCF_050272495.1 Solibacillus cecembensis
ATCTGGTGAAAATGATTTTTTAGGCATGAGAAAACTCCCCATTTAATAAACAGATTTTATTTTTTAATCTGTCTACCTATTGGGGAGCATATCATATTATAGGGTTTATGAGCTTTTTATATTTTCCGAGAATACGATAGAGAACGATAAGAATTGATTTTGTTTTACGCAATTTATAGAAAATGGTCTGGTGGTAACTACCTTACAACTGAACAACTGATTAAATTAATTCCGTCTACACTGGGTAATTTTGTTAAAAAATAAGTTTGTGAATGTTTATACTTAAACTAACGGGGCAGATTAATTCAATAAGATAGTAAAATGAAAGAAATAAAAGAGATGCAAAATGCTTTTAAACGATATGAAATAGACGAGGTGTTCAAATTAGGGGGGCCTAATTAAACTAACACAAAATTCTTGAAAAGAATCGCCAACAACCTTAATGATTTTTACCCACTATACGCTTACTTGTAATATAAAACCATATTTATTATAATATTGGGAAAGGGGTGGGGTTTTGACTTTTCAAAGTAATAAATTTAAATCATTAATAAAATATATTTTAATATACTTATTTATCTTTACTTTTGTCTATTTAGGTGTGATGTTATGGAAATACGAAGCTGAAGCTGAAATGACTTGGATTGAATCGTTTATATTGATATTCACTATACCACTTATCATTTTGTTACTAAAAAAAATATCAAAAAAAAAGTCGTCATTATGACGACTTTTTTAACTATTAAGCACCAATGCATATAATTTGTATATTTCATAAAGTCAATACTATCCCATGGATACCACCTTTAACACCAGCTTTAATTAGATGTTCTGCAGCTAATAATTTTTTTCCAGCTGATAGTGCTTCTATTGCAGCAGCTGCTCTTTTTTCTTATTGAACTAACGAGGCAGTTTAGTTGAAGAAGAAAGGTTTTAGGGAATGGTATTGAATAAGTTAATATATGTAAATTGTTACTTGAGGGCGATATGACAGTAAGGAAATTTATTCCATAACAAAATTATCGAAATCAATCTTGTATCGAGCACTTGATAAAAGAAAAATAGGGGATACTTATGAAAATAGAGCGCTTATTAAAAATTATATTTATTTTATTGAACAAACAAAAAGTAACAGCTGAGGAAGTTGCCAAACATTTGGCTGTCTCAACCCGAACAGTTTATCGAGATATGGATACTCTATCACTTGCTGGATTTCCAATCTATGCCGAACAAGGAAATCTCGGAGGATATCGCCTAATCGAAGGTTATTATTTTCCTCATAGTTACTTTACAGAAGAGGATTTACGTCTAATCAAGGAAGCACTAACGAGTACGATGACTTTACATACTGACAAGGCATTACAGAATATCCTTGCAAAAATAACCTTACTTAATGAGTCCAAAACAGAAAATTCAATTGATTTTTCTTTTTTAAATAACAAGGACGGAGTTAAGGTAACCGATATTCGACAAGCGATTAAAGATAAAAAGTGTCTTACTTTTTCTTATGCAAAAAAAGAACAGCTTGAAATTAAAAAAGTAAAACCAATTCAAGTATTCTTCTATCATTTGAGTTGGTACCTGTTCGGTTGGCCAGAAAATGAGGCGAAACCAAAATTTTATCGTTTATCCCGAATACATGAACTGAAAGTTGGTAATGCGGTATTTACCGAAACCTTCGAATACTTAGATGGTTATCAGGTATTTTCAAATTGGATGAAATCATTAGAATCAGAAATAGTTAAAATCGATTTAGTTTTGCGATTTCCACTAATCAGTTCTCAAGAGGTGTTTGATTCGTTCCCCGAAACAAGCATTGATAAAAGTGGCGTTGACCATTTATTAGTTAGAATTTCTTATCCTGATGAAGAGTGGGTTGTAAAGTTAATTCTTAGTTTTGGATCCCAGGTTGAAGTCCTTTCGCCAAGGGGTTTTAAAAATAAAATAATGACTCATATAGAAAAAATGACTCGAATTTATTATACCTAACTTGACAATTAGTTGTCAGGTTAGTGATGGTATTTTATGTTTAAGGGTTGTTACTAACTCCACAAATTTTAACGAAAGAAGATGAAATAACTATGGTACTGAAAAGTGACTTAAATCTTTTAAATTGGACAGAAACGGAACCCGTTCATTCCATTGCTCAAGCAACAGCTGAATATTCAATCGAAGGTGAATTTAATGGAATCTTGCATTCAAACTATACGATTTTTTATTCGGAATATAATAAAGAAGATATCCATAAATCAACATCAACTTTTATAGGATACAGCTTTTTTGAAAGTTCAGATAATAAACTATTTGATAGTATGTTCTTTGAAGAAGAAGGAATCTTTGCTGAAGGCGTCACTTCTGGAGAGTTGAAAAGTGAGAAGGCCAATGGAAATTATTTTTTAGAACAAGGTAAAATGATCATCACAATAGAAAAAAATAGTTAAAACTGAACCCGAACAACTTGAGTATTATTTGATGATACACTGACCCCTATATTGAATGAATAGCTGAAAGTATGATAATTAAAGTTATACAGTAAGTACCTTATTCAACTAACGGGGGCTTTAGCAGAACCAGGCTGTCTTTAGGGTAGCTTTCTCTTATTGAACTAACGAAGCAGGTTTGTTCAATAAGAAATTACAAAAGGAATGAGCATTTACTGTAAAATTGAGATGATGCACATTAGTATTATTACACGACATAAATAAAAATATATGGAGGTATAGTTATGTGGATAATATTAGGGGTTATTGCTTCGGTAAGCAAAATGGTAATTGATAGTTGCCTATTCTCAACAGATGCAACTTATAAAAAGCTCAGATTATTGAGATTTACTGTTTAAAGGGGTGATAAAATGATTGAAATAATTTATGATGCCAGTACCTTGGAAGGCTCTTGTTATATAGAGGTTCTTCCTGATAAGTATAAAGGCGAATGTTGGAATACATCTTCAATTTTCTTTACAGAAGAAAACTTTGGCTATATTATGCCTGCCTTCGAAAAGTGCTATAAGAAATTCGATTATTATGCTTTCAATGAAATAGATATAGAAACTTGGAAGTTAATTATTCGGGAATTAGAAAAAATGAAACAATATCTATCTGATAATCCTAATCCACATTCACTGAAGGATGTTTTAGGGTTTCAGTTCGTCAACTCCGAGGAAGAATTTTTGGAAAACTATGATACAAACTTTAAGCAGCTTATCTCGATGATTACCGAATTTCAATTGTGGATAAATGAAAAAAGTGTTTCAGCTAAGTTCATTTCCGTTTTAGGAATGTAATTTATTGAGTACAAAGGACTTCTAAATACTGAAGTCCAATTAAAAATCAACAATATTATTTAACAGAGCCTTAAAGAAAAGAATGTGAAGAAATGTACTTAAACTAACGGGGGCTTTAGTGCAACAAGGATTTATAACGATCCCCAACCGACGGTTTGGGGACCATTAAAGGATATAAAAAATGATTGTGGATTAGTATGTTTTATACAAAGAGAAATAAAAGGAGCCGTCAGTTGTGAAGTTAAATTCTAAATCTAATTTACATTTTCGTTTTGTATTAAATTTTTCTTATTTAGTTTTCATTTGGTATCCAACGAACTTCTATTTATTTATTTTTCCAATAATATTAAATTTGCTAGATGAAGATAATAAGAATAAACGGTATAAAATGTTGGTGATAGTATTAGTTACATGCATTATCTTTTATTTATATTTAAACAATTTAGATATAGAGCAACAAATTACGCTTTCAATAATTGTTTTATTTTCAGGTTTTTCTGACTTATTGAAAAATACATTTAAAAAAAATACTATTTAGCATCGTATATTGTACATAGACTTATTGTAGAACATATTGATGCACGTTTTGAGGAACTGAAAGAATGAATGAAGTGAAATTCTACATAAAAATTCAAGAAAAATTAATATAACGTTTCCAATTAAAAGTTTTGGGACGAAATAAAACACTTAAAACGTTGTCATACCAATGTATTAAGTGTTTTTCTGTATTTCATTCATATACTGCACTATCGTTTGAACTTAGATACAACAAAGCTTTCAATGCTGTTTAAAAGAAATTGCGCTGGATTATATTTTGAATAAAATCTTGCATATACAGTGGATTCCTTAACGTTATAAATCCGCATTTTTCTAACGAGACCTCAAATTTACAATAAAAGAAGAGAGCAATCTATAAAATGTTCCAAAATTTCTTTTTGGGCATTATAGTTTTGTAAAAAATTTGATTAAAAAATCTCAACTGTATAATTTTGTTAGAAGTAAGATGATTCGAATTGGATATTTATGTTAATGTGACTATAAAGATTGTGAAGATATGTACTTAAACTAACGGGGCAGGTTAGTGGAAGAAGGATTTTTAAGTACCCTTGAAGAACTTAGTATAATTGACGCTAGTTTCAGGGTAAAACAGTAGTAGAGGATGTTATATATGAATTTAAAATTAATAGAAAATGGTACAAATCCCAAGATAGCTTTTTATGATGGTATTTGCTTAGATCAATATCAACACTTAGCTAAAAGATGGACTGAAATGTTGTCAATTGTTCATAAAGAAGTACTTGCTTATATCAATGATGATAATTTGTGTTTTGATGACGGTGAAGATTTAAATTCATTTCCTGTACGGAGTAAATTAACAGGTAATTATTATATTGAATCTGTTTCGTTTATTAAACACGTAAATCCAATGGGATTCCAGATTATGATTAAGACTAGACTTACAGAACATTTGCCATCGGGTGAGGATGATTATTTGGGGTTAGAAGTGACTTTGTTTACTACATCTATAAATGAGACTTTTAAAGTTTGGGGTATAGATAGCTCTTCAATTTAGTATTTCTTCTTAAGCTAACAGCTGCGTTGATCCAAGAAGGATTAACGTTTTTTTGTTGGAGTTCTTTATTTTAACAGTCTCTTATTTAACAAACCTGCTCCGTTTGTCCAATAAAAGGTGGTTAGAAAATGGGAATGTCACATCTGCTAGACGTTTTGAGGGAAGATATACCAGACTAACATTTGACTGTAAATGGGACATTGAAAAGAGGTAGATGTTCGTCTAATAAACGAAGAAGCAGCTGCCAAGATGTTGAATTTGAATTCAAAGATATTGTGAATAAGTGTACTTAAACTAACGGGTGCTTTAGCAGAATAAGGCTGCCTTTAGAGTAGCTTTTTCTTTTTGAACTAACGGGGCAGTTTAGTTTCAGAAGCCTAAGTTCTTATTATGGTAATATATAGGGGTTATAACTTAACTTTATAGAGGGAAGGTAAATGATAAAAAGAAATTTGGTAGTAATGGTATATCTAATCTTAGGAGTTTTATGTGCAGGATTTGCTACCTTTCATCGACTTCTAATAACATCTGATATACCTGTTTCATATACAATTTCAGAAAGTCTCGTTGTTCAAATTATGTTTGGCATATCAACGATTTTCTTTTTATTTGCATCAAGTTCCTTAAAAAGTAACAAAGGGAAAAACATCATAGCTAGTTTATTCAGTTTACTTTTTGTATGGAATATTTCAATGTTTACAATTCACACAGATGCTGATTACTATGATTCTTCATATGCACAGTTACAATTATCAAGTCTATTGAATTCTGGTATCGTTTTGTTTTTTAATTACTACCTGATTGTAAAAAGCCGCTTCGAACGGTCCAAGTTATTGAACTAACGCAGCGGTTTACTTGAAGAAGAACAGACTAGCAGCATTGACTGAAACACATATTCATATAAAAGGAGGCAACGATAAGTTGAAACTAATTTGCAAAGCATGTAATTTAGAAATTTCTGAACCATTATCGGAATTAAAAGACCTGAATTTGATTAATAAAAAAGATGGTCAAGATTATGGGACTGACCCCCAAAGTATAGACAAATAAAAAAAGCATCTTCGATTGAATTCGGGTTTAGATACCTAAAATTCAATTAGGAGGTGTTTTTTTATGGGAACAAGAGTA
>NZ_JBNNMF010000053.1:0-5330 GCF_050272495.1 Solibacillus cecembensis
ATAAAAAAACACCTCCTAATTGAATTTTAGGTATCTAAACCCGAATTCAATCGAAGATGCTTTTTTTATTTGTCTATACTTTGGGGGTCAGTCCCGAAATAGGCATGGAGTGTTTTTATTTTGAGAGGGATTTCGAGATTAAATGGTCTAAGCTAAATTAAAGCAAGCTAAAAAAGTCAGTCGATATAAGTAATAATGCCACGCCAATCCCAAACAATAATTCTGCAATCGTTGCAATGTAATCTCGTTTGTTTTCTGCATATTTCCATTCCATAAATGCACGTAAAAGCTCAGATAGTAATAAGAAAATGCTTATGACAAACCATGGTATTAAATGAGAATAAGTTCCGATTGATTGGTTAGTAAATGTATAATAGTTGCTGAATAAAAAAAGAATTATGAAAATAATTCGTACCGACCAATCTAACTTTTTATGTCTGTCGTTAACGTGATTATAAGAAAACCATTTCATTCTTTCGACACCTAACAGCTTTCTAATTACAAAGCCAAAAATCCAAAATACTATTACAAGGACAAGTAGCAAAACGAATAGTGACTCTGGAAAAAATCCATCCATTTACGTTTACCTCCTTGCAATATGTATCAAAATCCTACGTAAATAAAGTGCCCACTGATAATGACCAAATGATTATTATGAAAGATAATGTTAGCCAAAATGTATTCTTTGCCGTACTTACATCTTGTTTAGTTTTCTTAATAATGCTGACAAGATTTAAACAGAAGATGATTCCGAAGACTGGCATGAAGTACAAGTTAATTATTACAAAAATGCCAACATTAATTCCTTCTCAATTAACCCGTATTAATCTTTAGATTCAAAATCCTCTTTATCCTTCTTTAATAGCTCAATAATTTCTTTATTTTGATCCCGTATATCTTTTAAAATTCGTTCTAGTGACAACGCGGTAAATACTAAAATCACTACCAAAAAAAATATTAAAAAACCCATTGAATCTCACCAATCCTTTTGTTAATTTCATAATTAACTAGAAAATTCCATAATAATGAAATTGTATCATATCCCATTAGTAATTGTTAAATAAATGGTAATGGGGTGCTGATGGATGATTAAACTACGATACATAAGAAAATCCGCCCTCTCTAATTCAGTATTGTTTAGTGTCCCGAAGTTTTATAGAATGATAGGAAGTAGACTTTTAAGGAGGTAAAGAGGATGTGGCGTAATCGAAATGTGTGGATTGTGCTCATTGGTGAATTTGTCGTCGGACTTGGGCTATGGGCGGGAATTATCGGAAACTTAGCCTTTATGACGGAATTTGTGCCCTCCGATTTTTATAAATCCGTAATTTTAGCAATCGGTATGCTAGCCGGGGTGTTGGTCGCACCATTGGCAGGGAAAATTATTGATGCTAGTAGTAAAAAGAAAGTGTTAATCGCGTCATCTATTGCACGAGTGGTGACGGTATTAATTATGTTCGCTGCCATTGCCTTCGATTCTGTGCTATTAATGGTCGTCTTTTTAGTAGCGTTACAAATTGCAGCGACCTTTTTTATGCCGGCATTGCAGTCAATCATTCCTAAAATTGTCGATAAGAAAGACTTACTTACATTGAATGGCTGGCACATGAATGCCCGAACACTATCTCGAATTATTGGTGCCGCTGCAGCTGGATTATTTGTAGCGTATGCGGATTTAATTTGGCTATATGTTATCTCCCTCATTATGTACATTGCAATGGTCTTTGTATTATTCAGTTTGAAAGTTGATGAAGAGCGGTCAACGGCGAAAACGAAAGATAGTGGAAGTTTTAAAGAAGTATTACCGATTTTAAAGCGGTATCCAGTTGTGCTTGTTACATTAGTGTTAATTGTTGTGCCGATTTTATTTTTAGGGTCATTTAACTTAATGATTATGAAAATTTCACAGATGCATGATTCAACGAGTATTTCTGGTTTGCTTTATACAGCTGAAGGTATTGGATTTATGGTAGGTGCCATTGCGGTGAAATATGTTGGGATGAAGTTACGTACGGGGACAATGATGTTCGGTTTAGCGCTTTTCATCGGTTTCTTACAATCTCTGCTTTATTTCTCAACAATTGAAATGATGAATCTTGTTGTTTTTGGAATGTTTGGCTTTGCAGTCGGCTGTTTCTTCCCAACAACGATGACGATTTTCCAAAAAGAAGTTCCAGGGGAGTTTCATGGCCGCTTCTTTGCATTCCGTAATATGATCGATCAAACGTTATTCCAAGTAGTCTTACTTTCTACGGGGGCATTGCTAGATTGGTTTGGTTTACCGATTACAGGCTTGGTATTTGGTTTGTTTAGCTTAAGTTTAACGACAATTTTCATGATGTATTTGAAAATGAAAAAGTATCCAATCGCATTTGAATAACAGAAAAGGCGAAAAGGATGTCCGAAAGTTTATATTCGGATATCCTTTTCTTTGATTAGTTATAGTTTTTCATCCATTCTTGGAAGTTTACAATGACAGAATCAATGAATTTTACAGTTGCCTCATCTACTAATTGGCCTTGCTCATTAAATTTTGTATGTGCCGCACCAACGTAAACTTCATTCATTGGTAATAACGGTGAGTTTATGCCGCTTGCAAATAAAATGTCGCGTAAATGCATTTGTGCCTTAACTGTACCTAATGCCCCCATAGAAGCGCCCATGATTATAGAAGGTTTCCCGTGCATTACTTTGTCGACGCGGCTTATCCAGTCAATGGCATTCCCTAATACACCAGGAATTGTTGCATTGTATTCAGGTGTTACCCAAAGTACGGCGTCCGCAGCTTTTATTTTCGCTTTAAAATCTATTACTTCCAGAGGTGGGTTTAATTCTTCATCTTGATTATACATAGGGAGTGGCTTCAAATTTAAAATTTCTACTTCAAATTGGTCAGCATAGCGGGAGTGGATATGCTTTGCAAGCTGTAAATTATAAGATTCATTTCGGATACTACCAACGATTGCTACTATTTTCATTCTGTTACCTCCAAATTGTAGTTACATTATATAACCAAGCTTATAAAAGTAAATTAGAAACGTCTAACAATTTGCTTTTTCTCTTAAAAATTCGATAATAATATCTAAAAAATGGATTAATGCTCATTTTTACGAACTATTTATAGATAAAAGTATAAAATGTTCGTGAATAGGGTTGAAATTAAAAGAGTGAAATGATATATTACTAATATAAATTAAATACGTCGTCGTATAATGTCGGGAATATGGCCCGTAAGTTTCTACCGAATCACCATAAATGATTCGACTACGATTTAAAAATAAGATTCTTCGTTTGTGAAGTGAATTCTTATTTTTCCTTAAATCGTAGACATGCAGCATTTTACTTTGCATGTCTTTTTGATTTGAAGGATTCGGGTGCACTCGGCATGTTGGCAGACGACAACTTGGAGGAACATTTCACAATGAAAAAATATTTCGAGTTTGATAAACTTGGAACAAATTATCGCAAGGAAACACTTGGTGGATTAACAACTTTCCTATCAATGGCATACATTTTAGCTGTTAACCCAGGGATGCTTTCTGCAGCAGGTATGGATTATAATGCAGTATTCGTTGCAACGGCTCTTGCAGCAGCAGTGGGTAGTTTATTTATGGGGCTTATTGCAAGATACCCAATAGCACTAGCACCGGGTATGGGACTTAACGCATTCTTTGCTTTCTCGGTAGTATTAGGAATGGGTATGGCTTGGGAAACAGCATTAACAGGTGTTTTGTTCTCAGGGTTAGTTTTCATCCTTCTTTCATTAACAGGTTTACGAGAAACGATTATTAACGCAATACCAGCCCAATTGAAGTATGCAGTAGGTGCGGGTATTGGTTTATTCATTACATTTGTAGGTTTCCAAGGATCAGGTATTATCGTAGGGGACGAAGCAACTTTAGTTAAACTTGGTGATGTAACATCAGGTAACGCTCTATTAGCAGTATTCGGTGTAGTTATTACAGCAATCTTCATGGCTAAAAAAATCAACGGTGGTATTTTTTACGGGATGGTTATTACAGCGATTGCTGGTATGATCTTCGGTTTAGTAAAAGTTCCAGAAAAGTTCATCTCAGGTATTCCAGATGTTTCGCCTACGTTTGGTGCAGCATTTGATGCTTTTAAATCAATGGAAGTATTTACAACGACAGTGATCAACGCAGATTTCCTTATTGTCGTTCTAACATTCTTATTCGTTGACTTCTTTGATACAGCGGGTACTTTAATGGCAGTAGCAGGGCAAGCAGGTTTAGTAAAAGATAATAAATTACCACGTGCAGGTCGTGCTTTATTAGCGGATGCATTAGCAACAGTAACAGGTGCTATTTTCGGTACATCGACAACAACTTCTTACGTAGAATCTACTGCTGGTGTAGCGGCAGGAGCACGTACAGGTTTTGCTTCGGTTGTAACAGGTATTTTATTCTTATTAGCATTATTTATTTCTCCATTACTAGCAGTAGTAACATCAGCAGTAACTGCACCAGCGTTAATTATCGTAGGTGCGTTAATGGTTTCTTCATTACGATTGATTGAATGGGATAAGATCGAAATTGCAATTCCAGCATTTTTAGTTATCTTATGTATGCCACTTGGTTATTCAATCGCAACAGGTATCGCAATTGGTTTCTTATTCTACCCAATCACAATGATAGTTGCGGGTCGTAGTAAAGAAGTTCATCCAATCATGTACGGTATGTTCTTAATCTTCTTAGGATACTTTATCTTCTTATAAAAATAATCCAAAGCCATGAAATCGATTTTTGATTTCATGGCTTTTTTATATAGAGGAAAGTCTAAATTATTTTATATATTAATGTTTATTGATTAGGTTGAGACTAATGTGGGTAAACAATATTGGAAAGGTGTTAAAACCGTCTTTGTATATGGAAAGAAAGCGATAATAAGTGTAGTAAAACAATAACTTAAACGGGATAGGGGTAATTTATTGATGAATAGTTATTCCGTTTCTATTGGTTTTTCATATTTATATTAGGGTGACAAGTAAAGATACTTTACTCTCTATATAATAGGAAGAAACTTAATTTAAGTGGTTTGTGTAAAATCCGAATATTTATTCTTTTAAAAAAGGCTTGTAATGTAACGGGAATAAGGTGTATATTTAAACACGTTGCTGCGACACAAACGCAAACAACAAAAAAGAATTTGTAAAGTTGTTGACAAACGAAGTTGATTACTTTATAGTATTAAGAAGTCGCGCTAAAACGTAACTGAATGAACCTTGAAAACTGAACAAGCAAACGTTAATGATTTAAACGTTTAAGTGATGAACTTAAACAAATTATAGATATCAACTTTATGTTGATACG
>NZ_JBNNMF010000054.1:0-4606 GCF_050272495.1 Solibacillus cecembensis
GCTAATGGCTCTCTCTAAATGGTGCCGGCGAAAGGAGTCGAACCCTCGACCTACTGATTACAAGTCAGTTGCTCTACCAACTGAGCTACACCGGCGTTTAGAAAAAGTGATGGAGGATGACGGGCTCGAACCGCCGACCCTCTGCTTGTAAGGCAGATGCTCTCCCAGCTGAGCTAATCCTCCATGGGCTATTAATAATTGCTTATTAACGTATGTCCTGTTTGTTAAGGACAAGATTTATAATATCAGGATTTTAATTGAAATGCAATAGTTTTTCAGTATTTTTTTAAAAAAGTTTATTTTCTTTTTAAACGTGCTAATTACTATTGGCGCTTTCCCTTAAAATATACTTATTTAGCATAACGAAAGTTTAATATGATTACAACTATTTTTCAACTACTGTTTTACAAATATTTTACTTAATCCTCTATTTTTCATTAAATTATATTTATTACTTTGGATAAATCATGTTCATTCCGCAACTTCAATTCCCAAATCAATTCATTTCCACTACGATAATCCACTCTATTCTATTGCTCTATTATTTCATATACTATTGATTTCGCACTTACACTAAATTAATTGAACTAAAAATTCTTCCTTTCAATTATGGTTTCATAAAAATATGATATTTTTAGGCTGACTAGACACATGAGCCACTCAGCATTGTCACAGGATTTGGTAGGTGGTTTAGCCTGATTTTAGCTGTTACTACTACTGAATCCTTCTGCATGAAGGGCCCAACTTCCAACTTGTAAACCAATACACAAAATAAGCCTGTGCTATCAATCACTTGAATTAATGTATTTTTTCGTTCTTTTACTGCTTATTTGAACTTGGCAATTTATGTAGCAACATGCTTAAAAAGCGTTTATTTGTAAAAATGCCAGCCTGTTTCTTTCTGAACACGTTTCAATTCCCCCATCATTTCAGCATACATCGTATAACCAATGATTTCAGATAAAATAAGTGTCATCTCTTTATTCATACGTTCTCCGTAAATAGCCGATGCCAACTGAAGGATCGTTTCATTTCCTTCTATAACTTTTTTTGTTACACGATTCAATTTGTATTCAATACGCGATAAATTCTTTTGTATAATTTCATGTAAATTCGAAAAAACTTGCTGGTGTCCTGAAAATACAGTGCTCACATCATATTTCAAACAAAGTTCAAGCGAGTTCCGGTATTGCATAACAGTCGGCAATAGCTGTCCTTCTTCGTTATGATCGATTATTGCATTCGTCGTTCCTTTATACATCACTAGGTCCCCTACAAATAACCATTTCGTTTGTTGATCATAAAACATAATCGAGTCTGGTGAATGCCCAGGCACAGCAATGACCTGTAAATCATCTAGCATATCATCATGATGAAGTGCCGTAATTGTTGTTTTAATTTTTAAGTGCTCACTATTTTCCATTGTTTGCTGCATTTTTAGAAGTCTTTTCTGTGCTATTTCTTCACATCCATATTGCCTATATAACTGTGAAAAAAACGTTTTCTTCTGAATTTGATATTCCTCCGTAAAATCAAGGCGTGGCAATGCTAACGGATGTGCATAAACAGGGATTGGATTTTGCTCGATAATATAATTGACTAATCCAATGTGATCCTCATGATGATGAGTTAATAAAATTTGATCGATATCTCCAATTTGAAACCCATAAGCAGCTAATTGCTCCTCAAAAAAGATGCGATATTCCGGTATATCCAACCCTGCATCAATTAATGTAAGTTTAGAACCATGCTTATATAGATAACAATTGATACTTCTCAACTGACCATAATTCATTTCAAAAATAATTGGGTATACTTGCTTTTCTTCGTTTATATAAACTGATTGCATATCCAAACCTACTTTCCTAGTTATCGTTAAGCCCGTTTCGTTACTTCCATTACAAGTATATTCTAAAATTTGAATTCAGACTATTCACAAAATAAAATTGGCAGAATTTCATATGTAGCAATGGATTTACCTCCCCTACGTCATTTGCAATTAAGTTTTTTTACAAATAACGGAACTTTTCTCGATGTAGAACGTAAATTAGTAGTAGGTACTGATTGTAGTTATTAATAGCTATTACTTAATTTGAAATGAGGGATACTATGAAAAAGCTTCGAAAAAAACTATTCATCCTACTCACGATTCTTTTACTAATTCCACTTATTGTTGGAGCGATTCATTCATTGAAGCCTCTACCAAAAGGAATTTCAATGGAGGGTGCGTTCCATGACGATAGCCAAGTTCGCTTCGTTTATGATCTTACATATGAAAAGAACGGCCGCGTAATGGAACAGCAGCTATACGATGAAGCGATTCGCATTATTAACGAAGCGGAGCACACATTATTAATCGACATGTTTTTATATAACGATGATTATGACCGCTCTAAGGGTGAGTACCCAACACGTGCAAATGACATAACAAATACCGTTTTACAAGCAATGAAAGCTAATTCTGCATTAAATGTCACCATTATTACCGATGCAATTAATAATCTTTATGGTTCGGCAACGCCTAAAACTTTTTTACAATTGAAGCAAGCCGGGGCTACTGTCATTTTCACGAATATGAAGCCTTTACAAGACTCCAATCCGATTTACTCTAGTTTTTGGCGAACGTACCTACAATGGTGGCCTGTATCGCAAAATGGCTTTTTACCGAACGCCTTTAATCCAGATGGCGCCAAATCATCTGTTGGCTCGTACTTAGACTTACTCAATTTTAAAGCCAATCACCGCAAAGTTGTGATGAATGAGCAAGAAGCATTATTAACTTCAGCCAATGTAACACATGATGGGAGTAGTAATCATTCCAATATGGGTTTCGTCGTAACGGGGGCGATTTTGCAAGATTTGTATGAGTCGGAACAAGCTGTCGCCGCATTATCCAATAAGCAATTAGCAGAAGTGGATTGGCAATACCCTTCAGAAACTTCAGATATCAAAACGAAGCTGGTGACAGAGGGCAAAATTAAAAAGACAATGTTGGCGCTCTTAAATGAGACTACTCAAGGCAGTGATGTAAAAATTGGCGTCTTTTATATTTCGGACCGTGACATTGTAAAAGCAATAAAGGCAGCGGCCAATCGCGGAGCCAATGTGCAAATCATTGTTGATCCAAATAAAGATGCATTCGGCTTAGAGAAAAACGGAATTCCGAACCGCCAAGTTGCCGCTGAGCTTGTAAAAGAAAATGTAGATATACGCTTTTATGACACGAATGGCGAGCAATATCATAGTAAATTCCTGTATGTTAAATCAGCCGAGCAGGCAGCATTAATCGGTGGGTCGGCAAACTTTACACGCCGCAATTTGGCTGACTACAACTTGGAAAGTAATCTCTATATGGAAATGCCAAGCTCGCATGAATTCGCGCAACAAATTGACCGCTATTTCAGTCGCCTATGGAACAATGAAGACGGACAATATACAGTAGACTTCGAAGTGTATGAAGATCAAGCACTTTGGAAAAAGCTTATGTACCGGATTCAAGAAGCAACAGGTTTATCTACTTTTTAAAATAAAAACGCGAATTTCGTAGTTTTCTCATACGAAATTCGCGTTCTTTTATTGAATTGTGATTGTCACAACATCTCCAGCATCAAGCGCAACATGTTCAAAAATAAATGTCCATGGCATACTTGTATAACTTGGAATAATAAGCTTTGGCTGCGTAAACTTTTGCGTATACCGCCCATTCACGGTTTGCAGACTGACGCCTCGCTCTATATACCTTTGCTCGCTTACAGTAGTATTGTGAATCAGCACTGTTACGAGCAACTGATTATGATGATTGCGTGCACTACGAATCAAATCACAGCTCACTGTATCCGATTGTGCTGTTAGTTTGTTAAAAACTTGAGTGATTAACTCACGATCCTTACTTGAAAGGGTTTTATCCCATGTTGCTTCAAATTGTAATTTCTGCATATGCAATCCACCTCATTTCTTTTTTTGACCTTTTATATAATTCCGAATGTGTTCTTCAGTATTTTCACTAACCGTAGCTACAAAATAACTAGATTTCCACAAATGACCGCCCCAAAGACGTTGCTTGAGTTCAAGGTGTTTCTTAAATAAGATTCGAGCCGATACCCCTTTAAAAGCTCTAACTACACTAGAGATATAGTGTTGAGGTTTACATTCAATCAGTAAATGGATGTGGTCTTTATCCGATTCCATTTCAAGAATTTGAATACCATTGTCATTCGCCAGTTCTTAAACTTTAGAATTGCTTGCTTTAATACCTGAGTTTCTAATGCTTCAACTTATTAATTAATCTATTATGCCGAGGTTTAATTGCGTCCAAATTTTTTAGAGCACGCTCATTGGGGAGTTAGCCTGAGCCCCTCTACTACAGCCGGGGTTTGCATCCTCACTGAATAAAATTGCATAGTTAGTATTCATTCCCCACTTATAGAAGTAGGGAACTTCTGCTGAATCAAGTTAAACAACAAAAAACGCTACATACGAGTTTAACGTATGTAGCGTTTTTCTTATTATGCATGATGACCCGTACGGGATTCGAACCCGTGTTACCGCCGTGAAAGGGCGGTGTCTTAACCGCTTGACCAACGGGCCTTCATTCTATGGCGGAGAA
>NZ_JBNNMF010000055.1:1453-4426 GCF_050272495.1 Solibacillus cecembensis
AGAATCTTACTCATTTGAGTAAGTGTAACTTATTGGTTAAGTTAATAAGGGCGCACGGTGGATGCCTTGGCACTAGGAGTCGAAGAAGGACGGCACTAACACCGATATGCTTTGGGGAGCTGTAAGTAAGCTTTGATCCAGAGATTTCCGAATGGGGGAACCCACTATGTTTAATCGCATAGTATCTTCACGTGAATACATAGCGTGTTGAGGACAGACGCAGGGAACTGAAACATCTAAGTACCTGCAGGAACAGAAAGAAAATTCGATTCCCTGAGTAGCGGCGAGCGAAACGGGAAGAGCCCAAACCAAAGAGCTTGCTCTTTGGGGTTGTAGGACATTCAATACGGAGTTACAAAAGAATGAGATAGTTGAAGCGGCTTGGAAAGGCCCGCCATAGAAGGTAAAAGCCCTGTAAATGAAACTTCATTCCCTCCTGAATGTATCCTGAGTACGGCGGAACACGTGAAATTCCGTCGGAATCTGGGAGGACCATCTCCCAAGGCTAAATACTACCTAGTGACCGATAGTGAACCAGTACCGTGAGGGAAAGGTGAAAAGCACCCCGGAAGGGGAGTGAAATAGATCCTGAAACCGTGTGCCTACAAGTAGTTAGAGCCCGTTAATGGGTGATAGCGTGCCTTTTGTAGAATGAACCGGCGAGTTACGATTACGTGCGAGGTTAAGTTGATAAGACGGAGCCGCAGCGAAAGCGAGTCTGAATAGGGCGAATTAGTACGTGGTCGTAGACCCGAAACCAGGTGATCTACCCATGTCCAGGGTGAAGGTGAGGTAACACTTACTGGAGGCCCGAACCCACGCACGTTGAAAAGTGCGGGGATGAGGTGTGGGTAGCGGAGAAATTCCAATCGAACCTGGAGATAGCTGGTTCTCTCCGAAATAGCTTTAGGGCTAGCCTCGTGATTGAGAATACTGGAGGTAGAGCACTGTTTGGACTAGGGGGGCATCTCGCTTTACCGAATTCAGACAAACTCCGAATGCCAGATATTTATACACGGGAGTCAGACTGCGAGTGATAAGATCCGTAGTCAAGAGGGAAACAGCCCAGACCACCAGCTAAGGTCCCAAAGTAATCGTTAAGTGGAAAAGGATGTGGCGTTGCTTAGACAACCAGGATGTTGGCTCAGAAGCAGCCATCATTTAAAGAGTGCGTAATAGCTCACTGG
Organism: Solibacillus cecembensis; assembly: GCF_050272495.1. Lineage (NCBI taxonomy): Bacteria > Bacillati > Bacillota > Bacilli > Caryophanales > Caryophanaceae > Solibacillus > Solibacillus cecembensis. Next base: position 2,641 of record NZ_JBNNMF010000055.1, read on the forward strand.
TCGAGTGACGCTGCGCCGAAAATTTATCGGGGCTAAACGATTCACCGAAGCTGTGGATGCATCCGTATGGATGCGTGGTAGGAGAGCGTTCTAAGGGCGTTGAAGTCAGACCGGAAGGACTGGTGGAGCGCTTAGAAGTGAGAATGCCGGTATGAGTAGCGAAAGACGGGTGAGAATCCCGTCCACCGTATGACTAAGGTTTCCTGAGGAAGGCTCGTCCGCTCAGGGTTAGTCGGGACCTAAGCCGAGGCCGATAGGCGTAGGCGATGGACAACAGGTTGATATTCCTGTACCACCTCCTCACCGTTTGAGAAATGGGGGGACGCAGTAGGATAGGGTAAGCAGAGCGTTGGTTGTCTCTGTTCAAGCAGTAAGGCGTGTGTGTAGGCAAATCCGCACACTGATACGTTGAGCTGTGATGACGAGTCCGTATGGACGAAGTTCCTGATTTCACACTGCCAAGAAAAGCCTCTATCGAGGTGAGAGGTGCCCGTACCGCAAACCGACACAGGTAGTCGAGGAGAGAATCCTAAGGTGTGCGAGAGAACTCTCGTTAAGGAACTCGGCAAAATGACCCCGTAACTTCGGGAGAAGGGGTGCTCTTGAGCGTGCAAGCGCATGAGAGCCGCAGTGAATAGGCCCAGGCGACTGTTTAGCAAAAACACAGGTCTCTGCAAAACCGTAAGGTGAAGTATAGGGGCTGACGCCTGCCCGGTGCTGGAAGGTTAAGAGGAGTGGTTAGCGCAAGCGAAGCTACGAATTGAAGCCCCAGTAAACGGCGGCCGTAACTATAACGGTCCTAAGGTAGCGAAATTCCTTGTCGGGTAAGTTCCGACCCGCACGAAAGGCGTAACGATCTGGGCACTGTCTCAACGAGAGACTCGGTGAAATTATAGTACCTGTGAAGATGCAGGTTACCCGCGACAGGACGGAAAGACCCCGTGGAGCTTTACTGTAGCCTGATATTGAATTTTGGTACAACTTGTACAGGATAGGTAGGAGCCAGAGATCTCGGAGCGCCAGCTTCGAAGGAGGCGTCAGTGGGATACTACCCTGGTTGTATTGAACTTCTAACCCATGCCCCTTAACGGGGTAGGAGACAGTGTCAGGCGGACAGTTTGACTGGGGCGGTCGCCTCCTAAAGAGTAACGGAGGCGCCCAAAGGTTCCCTCAGAATGGTTGGAAATCATTCGTAGAGTGTAAAGGCATAAGGGAGCTTGACTGCGAGACCTACAAGTCGAGCAGGGTCGAAAGACGGGCTTAGTGATCCGGTGGTTCCGCATGGAAGGGCCATCGCTCAACGGATAAAAGCTACCCCGGGGATAACAGGCTTATCTCCCCCAAGAGTCCACATCGACGGGGAGGTTTGGCACCTCGATGTCGGCTCATCGCATCCTGGGGCTGTAGTCGGTCCCAAGGGTTGGGCTGTTCGCCCATTAAAGCGGTACGCGAGCTGGGTTCAGAACGTCGTGAGACAGTTCGGTCCCTATCCGTCGTGGGCGTAGGAAATTTGAGAGGAGCTGTCCTTAGTACGAGAGGACCGGGATGGACACACCGCTGGTGTACCAGTTGTTCTGCCAAGAGCATCGCTGGGTAGCTATGTGTGGACGGGATAAGTGCTGAAAGCATCTAAGCATGAAGCCCCCCTCAAGATGAGATTTCCCATTACGCAAGTAAGTAAGACCCCTGAAAGACGATCAGGTAGATAGGTTCGAGGTGGAAGTGTGGCGACATATGGAGCTGACGAATACTAATCGGTCGAGGACTTAACCACAATTTATTGCAC
>NZ_JBNNMF010000056.1:0-4382 GCF_050272495.1 Solibacillus cecembensis
AAGCGAAATTAAACAACCAGTCGCCGGTTCAATACCGACAACTGGTTGGATAAATGCTTTTTTGACCTCTGTCTTATATACGGGGGTCAGTCCCAGACAATCTGTTTAAGTGTTTTTCTTTTTCAAGCAAAATAATACAAAAATGCTTAGGGATATGTGTAAGGCTTCATGTTCATAAGTAAAACATGCATAACATTTGAATGCTATACGTATAAATACTTTAATGACTAAACTATTTAGTTGTTAAAATAATTTTGAAGGAGGGAGTCAAATGTCATTGCCTAGTGAAAAAACCTTTTCGCAATTTGAAAAATTGTACTGGAAATTATCTAAAAATATGAGCTATATATGGAAGGGGATTTTTGAACAGCGTTTTCCAGGGTCTCAATCACATCTTTTATTTTTGCTAGAACGAAGTGGTCCCAAGAAGATGTCCGAGTTGGCAGATTCGCTGCATCTTACTCCAGGAGCAGTGACAATTGCTTCAGAGAAATTAATTGATAATGGATATATTGCCCGTATTCGTGATGAAAAAGATCGAAGGGTTGTCTTCTTGGAAATGACTATTAAAGGAAGGGAAGCCTTAGCTGAAGTTCAAAATGAAGGGCGTAAAGCCATGAAATTAGTGTTTAGCCATTTATCCGAAACAGATGTAGATTTTTTAATCGGAACATTCGAGCGAGCTGTAAAAAATATAGACGACTTACGGAAGGGAAATGATAAATGATTCATTTAAAGGAGAAGAAAAAGATTGCGATTATGATTGCTATAATGGTAGCCATGTTTTTCTCGGCTATTAACCAAACTATTATAGGTGTTGCAATGCCGCGTATTATTTCGAAGCTAGGTGGCATGGATTACTATACATGGGTCATTACGATTTATTTGCTAACAATGGCTGTGGCTACTATTCTTGTTGGAAAGCTTTCAGACATTTATGGACGAAAGCCGTTTATATTAGTTGGAATCGGATTATTTACGTTTGGTGCATTTTTATCAGGTCTATCTACTGACATTTATCAATTAATTACTTTTCGTGGTATTACAGGGTTTGGTGCGGGTATCATCATGTCAACAGCCTTTACATCAATTGGTGATTTGTACCTTCCAAGAGAACGTGCTCGCTGGACAGGATTCATGAGTGGTATATTCGGCATTTCCAGTGTGCTTGGACCTCTGATGGGTGGATACATTGTTGATCATCTTGAATGGCATTGGGTATTTTGGGTGTTCCTACCGCTTGGAATTGTCGCCTTCATTATGATCATGGTCTTATTCCCAAAAGTTCCGCGTAGAGAGGGTGAAACCATTGATTACATTGGTTCCATATTTTTAACTGTGACAATAATTGCCTTACTGCTAGCCTTTAGTCTTGCAGGTGAAGGTCCAGGAAAATACAATTGGACGTCATGGGAAATTCTCACCTTATTTGGATTAACAATACTCGGGCTTTCTGCGTTCATATTCACGGAATCAAAGGTGAAGTCACCAGTGCTTCCACTTTCTTTGTTTAAAAATGATATTGTCACGATATCGAATGTGGTGGGATTTCTACTTGGCGCAGGAATGATGGGTGTGATGATTTATGCACCACTTTTTATCCAAGGTGTAAAGGGCATTTCACCAAGTGGTTCGGGATATATTATGATGCCTATGTCTATTGTAATGGTATTTGCAACCACATTTGCAGGTCAGTATATGTCAAAGACAGGAAAATATAAAGCGTTGGGTATATCTGGGTTGTTGACTACTACAATTGGGATATTTCTGCTTCAATTTATTACACTGTATACACCCGTTTACCTATTAATTATTTATTTATGCATCATTGGAATGGGACTTGGCGTTAGCATGCCTGTTTTTTCACTAACTGTACAGAATGCTGTTCCATTAAGAGAATTAGGTGTGGCATCCGCATCTTCGCAATTATTCCGTTCCTTAGGGAATACAATCGGAATTGGCATACTTGGTGCAGTTATGAGCTCCCGTATGACAACAAGGACGATAGATGTGTTTGCTGGTAGTGCTTCAGTTGAGCAATCAAACTTCCCTCCTGATTTAGAAAAGCAATTTGGAGAGTTAATGGATCCAAAGGTATTATTGGACCAACCGAGATTAGAACAAATCCAAAATCAATTACCTGCCGAAGTTCTGCCATTCGTTGAAAAAATGATCCTCAATATGAAGGATGCTTTCAGTGATGCCCTAACGACAACATTCCTTGTGGGTGCAATCATCATGTTATTTGCAGTCGTTGTTGCTCTATTCTTAAGAGCCATTCCTTTAGTATCTGAGAAGGATTACCAACAGCAACCCGAGAAATCGGAATAATTATATATAAGCAACTAAGAACTATTTCATTTTCTAAGAAGATTGTAAATAAAGTAGTTACAATTTCAGATTAGAAATGAATGGGGATGGGAATTATTTTTAACCATTCTGGAGTGAATAAAATAATTTCTTCCCCATTTTTTATAATAGTAGATTGTGTGGTGTTTTGAGATACTTATAACTAATGACGTCTATAAACAACTGGTTTAAAAGTTGCCCATTTATTATACAAGTGCTCTTTTTTTAATAATTTCCACGGGTCAAAAATTGTTTGACCATGCTTATTAAAAAATAGATTTTGTCCGATATGGTAGGCTGCATGTTGAATGATATCCGTTTCATCAATCCATACAATCACATCGCCTTCCTGTAAATTTTCAGTGCAAACTTTTTCATACCGATAGTAATTTAACTTTTCGATAAATGTATGTTGATGGACCCATTCATGAATAAACCATTGTTGTTTTCCTTCAGAAATTGCAAATAACACGGCCGCTAAACAATTTGCACCTTGATGAACACCGAATGTATTTGCAAATGGTTTAAAAAAATTCGGTAAGAAGTTGGGGATATCCTCACAATCCCCTTTATCCCACCATTCATAAACCATCGATGTAAGTAGTTGTTCTTTACAAGAATGACTCAACTTATCCCACATACTACGCTGTAAAACTACCTGATTATTTTGCACATAGTTTGGCGGGATTTGCGAAATGTCTTGGATAAAGGAAGCGGGCAATACTAATCCTCGTTCACATTGTATTTATTCGTTTAGAATGAATGCGCGGTCTGCCTCTGATAGCTGTTCGATCCATTCATTTTCTGCAATTACAACATAATGTGCATTTTTTATATTCCAATATTCATAGCTGTTTATGTAAGAGATTTGACTATATGTATTGTGATTGTAAAACTCATTAATTGGCATAATGAGTGCATCTGAAAAATCCACCCCTTTTTCCATTCCGTCTAAAGATAAAAAAAAGAAATCCTTCTTAGGTACATAACTTTCAATCCAAGTGGTTAATACATCTGCTGTTGGTTTAATGTTCATAGCTATTCCTCCGTTTATCTTAAATCCCACCTCATTTTTCCAATACAGTGATATAATTGTGATTTAAATGTAAACTAATTGTATTAAATTGTAAATGGAATTATAGGAAGAGAATTTTTTAGAGAGAGGTGATTAGAATGAAAAAGCTTTTTGCATTATTTATAATGATGATTTTAACAATCGTACTTTCTGCTTGTACAAACAACGTAGGTGAACCGAAATCACTCAGTAAGGAAGGCGTTGCACCGTATAAGTTCTCAGAAAGTGATACATATCTTTTGGATTCGTTAGGAATTAAAATGGATACAAATATCATATCTTTTAAAGCGCCTAAAACTGCAAGAGGACTTAATATTAATGCTTATATTTTGAATGATGACGGCACTTGGAAGGATGCAGGTGGCTTGGGAATATCATTAGGACAAGATGCCGATGCAGACGAAAGATTAGAAGGTACGTTTGCAATGCTGCTTAAAGATAACTATGCGATTGATTTTAACATTAACACAAATGGCAGGTCTTCCTTCAAAACTGGAGCACTGGATGTCGATTTTGAAACGATGGCTTCTGCAAAAGGCTTTTTGACAGATTTTCAAAAGATTGAACTAAATAAAGAAATACCTGTTGCGTTGATGGTTTATGATGGCGGTAATAGTATGAGAACCTATGAGTTGGAAGATTTCTTTTCTCCGTCAAAATTTGAAGGAATGGATTTAGTTCAGGCAGTTACACTAACTTTTACCGATGAAACGGATTAAAATAGCTAGCTGAATCAATTTCATAAATCATCTTTTTTTAGAGCTTAGTCTTCTCCTGTGTAAAACTTACGTTTTAAAAAAATTATGCAGCTTCCTGTTGCTCTTGTAATTGTGCATTAATGCGATCGATGGCTAATTTGCAGACATTATAAACAAACGTCACCAGGTTGAAATGTAACTTTGCTTTTCTACCTGTTCTGTGACGGACATTTTTTAATTGAAAGAATTGCTTTAAATAG
>NZ_JBNNMF010000057.1:0-4166 GCF_050272495.1 Solibacillus cecembensis
AGCGAAATTAAACAACCAGTCGCCGGTTCAATACCGACAACTGGTTGGATAAATGCTTTTTTGACCTCTGTCTTATATACGGGGGTCAGTCCCTATATTCCTAAAGGCTTTTATTTAATTCAAGAGGAAACAGCTTACGAAATATTAAAAGGTTCTATCATTATAAACATCAAGGATTTAATTAATTCAAACCGCCATTCAGATAGAAGTAGATTAAATGGTTGTTGTGGTCTTGACGGCTGTGATGGAATGAACGGGGTCTGCTTGCATAATCACGAAATTGGTACAGAATTCTCTGATTGTTGGACGTTACATTGTGTTATTTTAAATCCAGAGTTAGTACGAGTTATTTAAGATTTACATTTATATTCCTTCTTCAACTAACAGTGGCTTTAGTGCAAAAAGTATTTATAACGTATACAAAATAAACCTAATAAACGTTCCCAAATACAAGCTTGGTAACATTTCAAACAGCGGCAAACACTGTTAAATAGGTGTTTGTCGCTGTTTTTTATAGAAAATAACACTCTGAGACGCTGCGAAAAATAATTTTAAAGAAGACTGTTCGATCCAATCCTTCTGAATGGTGGTAACATATAAATAGAATCTCAATGAAATGTTACCAAAGGACGCTTTGGGAACCTCTTTGGACATTTTATATAAATATTCATTGGAATATAGGATAGTAGATGTATATATTAAGGTAAAACCAGGGAGGTGTAATATGCCTTACGTTCACGAGTTTGGAATAGTTGCTTGTATAGAAAAAGATAAAGAATATGTTCATTATGAACCTGAAAAATATGATTGCATAATTGTGGATGGTGATTTCCTTGATGAACTAATGTCTAAGGATTTTGGTGAAAAAATGCATCAGTTAGATACATTCGCACATAACACAAATAGACCTTATAAAAGCCTTGCCTATTTTGGTATAACATTGATACCACCGAGTTCTCATAAACAGTTTTTACATATTGTTAGTGAAGCAAACGACGAATACAAATCAGAAGAACTAGAAGAATTGATGAAAAAAATAACCGAGGCAATAAAAGGAGATAAATGGATGATTCACTTTGGTGTATAACTTTGTTAATCAATACTCAATGTGCAACATACACCCATTATTCAAATAACGTTCCCAAATGAAAGTTAGGGAACCAACACCCCCATTCAATTGAATAGGGGTTATTTTGGCTACTAATGATTGTTATGTTCCCTAATGACGCTTTGAGAGTTTTTTTTGATATTCAACAATCTGACCATTTAATTGAGTAAAGGTTATATTTTTTTAATCATTACCTTGCATTATAGAGTAATCTGTATTATAAAATAATTAGGAGGTGAAGAATATGGAAGTTAATAAAGAGGTTTTGAAAGGTCATATTGATACGCTAATCCTATCACTTCTGCATACTAAAGATATGTATGGCTATGAGTTAGCTAAATTGGTTCGAGAAAGAAGCAATGAACAATTCGAATTAAAAGAAGGTACGCTTTATTTGTCCTTAAAGCGACTTGAAAAGAATACATGGATTGAATCCTACTGGGGAGACGAAAAAGGACCAGGGGGAAGAAGGAAATATTATAGGCTCACATCATTAGGTGAAGAAGGTTTTGAAAAGAAGCGTTTGGAATGGGAATTTGTAAAAGGAATTATCGACTCGTTTTTAGAAAGGAGAGAGAATAATGAAACAAATTGATTCATATGTAAATGCAGTTTATCAAAATGTTGGTGGAAATAAAAAAGAAATTCAAGAATTAAAAGAAGAAATGAGAATCCATTTAACTGAAACTGTAAATGAACTAAAAAAAGAGGGAATGCCAGAAAAAGAAGCCATTTCAATGGCTATTCAAAGGTTTGGTGATGAAAAAATTATTTCTAATGGGTTAACTGAATTATTCAAATATCAAAAAAAGTTTACTACAAACCTATTTCTTGTTGCTGTAGTATCAGTTATTTTAGCAGCTATCTCGTTCTTTTCAATTTTACAATTAGAGGAAGGATATCAATCATCTTTAAAGAATATGACTCAAGGAATTTTAAATGTAGTTAATAATAAAGAATTAATTACGACTACTGAAATTAAAATAATCGAAGAGCATACTGCTGAGTTTCAGGATAAGTATGACACACTATCATATTTAGGTGTATTTTATGATGAAGAACATGATTCTGAACTCCATGAACCTAATGAAGCCCAATATATTTATCCAGAAAATACAACAATCAGTAAAGATAAGATAAACTACGGTGTTGGAAGTAATAATTGGTTTATTGAAGCATATTTAGAGGATGATTACAGAGATTATTTTTATCTAATACCATATAGTTTCCTTATTATTTCCTTTGTACTGTTATTAGTTTGGTTAGTTAGTAAAATATATAATAGAAATCAACATTTTAATTTTAAGGGAAAGTAAAGTTAAATCCAAAATCATTTTAGTTCATTAAATATTTATAAAGTATGCAAAATAAACTTAAATAACGTTCCCAAATGCAAGTTTTGGGTTACAACAGAACACTTAAAATGTTGTCATATCAATGTTTTAAGTGTTTTTTTTTATTCTATTCATATACAGCTTTTTATGAACAATCGTTTGAACCCCGATATAACAAGGCTTTCAACGCTGTTAAAAAGAAACTGCACTGGCTCAAGTCTTGATTAAAATCTTGCATAAGCAGCTCATTTCTTAACGTTGTAAATCCGCAATATTTCTGACGGGACCCCTATTGAGATTGTGAAAGAATGTACTTAAAGTAACGCAGCAGGTTAGTTCAATAGCGTTGTTAAACTTTTGTTCAACAATCGGGCCATTTAATTGAATATCGCCTTAAAACATAAATTGGATAATTTGTGTTATTATTTACATGTTAGTCCCGATATATTATCTGTAACTAGTTAGTTAACTTAAATCCTTAGAGAAGTAAATCAAAAAATTTAATGTAAAAATAATGTACTTATTTAGAAGGGAGATAGCTATTATGGAACAAAAAATACTAGAATTGCTCAACGGAATATATACATTAGATTTTATAAAAGTTGAAGCAGTAACAAATGAAATGTTTCGATGTTCCGCAAAACAAGGTGAATACTTTGCAAGAATTACAAACTACAAAGGTTATGATGAACAGTTAGAAGAGGTTTCATATACAAACTACCTCTATAAAGAAGGACTAGGTGTATCACCTGCAATAGTTTCAATTAATGGTAAAGTGGTAGAAAAGATAACCTTTAATAACAAGGAATTATTAACTGTTCTTTATGAATCTGCTGCAGGTAAACACTTATCAAGAAATCAATGGAATGCAAATGTTTTAAAAGAGTTAGGTAGGCAAATAGGTAAATTACATCGCCTCTCTAGAACATTTGAAGAGATAAATCCGACTAGATATATCAATGATTGGTATCAAAATGAAGAATATGCTTTTTTAAAATATATTCCTGAGGAAGAGACTACGATTAGAGATGTTGCACATGAAATTTTAACAAAGATTAAAAACATTCCAAAAGACAATTCCAATTATGGATTGTTACACGGTGACTTATGGTTAGAGAATATATTGGTAGATCGTGATTTAAAACTGTCAATGGTTGATTTTCAAGATTGTGAGAAGAATTTTTATATCTTTGATTTAGCTGTTCCCATATATAGTGCCATAGAGTATTCATTTGTCGGTGGTGGGAACATCATTGAATATGGAAGAGGTATTGCGAAAGCAATCATCGAGGGATACCAAGAGGAAAACGATCTCCCAAAGGACATGTTAGATAAACTCCCTTTATTTATAAAACTAAAAGAAGTCTTTGATTATAGCTTAATGCATATGTACTGGAATAAAGAAAGGTTAACTGAAGAACAGATAAGAATAATGAACCATTTTAGAATGAAAATTGAAAAGGATCATTCTTTCCTTGACACAAACGATTTGTTGATAATCTAATCTTAATCTTCCACAATCAGGCGCGATTGTTGAATAAGCTTCACTTTTCTTCTTCAACTAACGGGGGCTTTACTTGAAGATCATTGAGTTGCATATGCAGATCTTTTTTTCTTATTGAACTAAAGGTAAGCCCGTAATCAAATAACGCATATAAAACGCCAGGCACCTCCGGTACGATAGACGTATCATTCAAAGGAGGTGCCATTCTTATGCTAACAAA
>NZ_JBNNMF010000058.1:0-3437 GCF_050272495.1 Solibacillus cecembensis
AGGCAAAATTAAAAGGCATGAGCCCGATACACTATCGAACCCATGCCCAAAGAGCTGCCTGAAATAACCGTGTCTAACTTTTAGGGGTCACTTCACTTCACTTTCGGGATGCTTTCATTTAAAGTCAGACCATATTGTGGTAAATTTAGGCGAGGGAGGTGAAAATCTTGAAAAAATTTACTGTATTTATACTTAATTTCGCAGCATTATTTATAGCATTTCAAGTAGGTTCCGGCTTGTTACTTACTACTTTTTACACGCCTAATTTCACTTCAGTTTCAAATAATTTAAGTCAAGAAGTATCATTTGGGAGTGCTTCAAACCCATTACTATTAGCATTGCTAACTGCTACAGTGGCTTATTTCTTATCGCAAAAGAAATTTAACAGTATCAAAAACTCAAACTAACTAATATATGATTTGATCGAAATTTTGAAGTTGAGCAAAAAAGATAGATTCAAAAAATGAATTATTCTAGATGGAAAAACGCAACCTTTCATTGAGCTTGAAAGGTTGCGTTTTTCCTATGTTGTTCATAGATTTCCCAAAGTTAATGACCTGCACCGAGTGCAAATACAATTCTGCTAATTACCAACTTTGCCCCTCTCTTTTTTAACGAACAAGTATCCAGTTCATTAATGATCGCAATATAATATCTTCTCTTCTAAAGCATTCTCACAATAATTTGAATGCTATGGGTAATGATAACTAATGGGCCGAATATAATGCAGAATGTCGTTAACATACTTTTTTTATATCGTTTTTGTCTTATAACACCAAAAACAGTTAGGCTTATTCCAATCGCAATAGATATTATTGACAGAATGATATACAGCTGTGCACTGATTGACGGAATCTGAAAAAGACTTTCTATTTGCATCTCAATTTTTCTCCTTATAACTCATATTTTCAATTAATCTTTGAATTAAATCGCATCCTCATTGTCAATATTTCGGATGGCAAAATACGCTATTGCTCCCCCTACAGCTGCAAGTCCTAACTGAAATGGAATGAAAGTCACCAATGTGAATGGTGGGTTATAGGAACAGGCAATTGCCACCACGATGAGCGATGAACCAATTGTTGCCGGAACAGAATAATTGCGCATTCCAAAATACAATGGGATTAAGCACATTCCCGCAGAAGCGGTAGCAAATAGGACGATGTTTATGATCTCTCCTATAAACTGATTTCCTGTCATTTCAAATGGCACGATTGGAAAATAAGCATTAATAATAGAAAATAGACCAGCAACAATGGTATTCGATAATATCGTTGTAATGAACGTTAATAAAGATATCAGCATCAATTTACTAGCAATCATTTTCTTTCGACTAATAGGATAAGAAAATAAAACCAAAATCGTTTTATTTTTATATTCCTCAATAATGATTTTCGCAATCAATACAGAGGCAAACACAATAAATATCGCCCTAACGTTGGCACCAATCAATACATATACATCTTGGTAAGTTAAAATGGGTAAATCATTTTCTTTTAGTGCAATAGTAATAGCGAAACAAATAAGAGCTGTCAAAATGATTGTTGCGATAAGCGCGCCTTTTACATACCAGCCTAAATTAAACTTTTTCATTTCTAATTTCATTAGCTGCAACATAGAATTTCCTCCCCCTTACCGTTATTATTTAAGAAAACTTAAAAGAATTACGTCACATCGATTTGCTCAATTTTACGGTAAGAGAGATAGGCAATGACAAGTCCTAATATACAAAGTGTAATAGGCACAGCAATGAAATCGAACAAGCTAACCTGACTACTGCCACCATTAATAGATGAACTGAGCACGCATCCAATTAATATTGCTGAAGTAATTGTTGCAGGCGTTGATTTTTTTCTCATACCAAAATATAAAGGAATCAGACTTACACCAGCGATCATAAATGAGTTAATCAAAGTCGTCGGAACTATAGCCATCATATCCTGTATATGAACAGCTACTTCAAAGAAACCAATCATTGGATTTAAAATAAAAACGAGCATACTCATAATAAAAGTAGTAATGATCATGCTGAAGAAACAGAACAAAAAGACGATTAAAAGCTTAGCTTGCATCAATTTTTTTCGTTGCAACGGATATGTAAATAATAATTGAATTGTTTTATTTTTATATTCTTCAATAACTACTTTTGATAAAATGACAGCTGAGAATATCGTGAATGTTATTCTAATAAAAATATCCGCAAAAGCCATGTATCCTGCATAATCTGTAAATATTAACTCGTCTTCTACTTTAGAAATCCAGGACATAAAACACATAGCAGTAAAAATGGATACAATACAAATAGCCATGCCTTTAAAATAACTAGATAAATGATGTTTTTTCCATTCTAGTCTCATCAGTTTAAGCATGGATTCCCTCTCCGTTCATTAAATTTAAGAAATACTCCTCTAGTGAGCTATGCTTTTTATTGATGCTTTCAATCTCAATATCATTCATAATGAGTGTCTTCGAAATTTCTTGCTGCGAAATGGTCTGTTCATAAATACGAATCATGTGTTCATTCATGACTTTATAATTTTTAATACCTAGTTCATGGTCTAAAATGTAAGTCGCTTTTTTAATATCTAGCACCTTAAGCTCAATGTACTCGGTCTGTTCGCCATTGATATCTTTCATAGAAACTTCTTTAATTAACTTGCCCTCTTGAATAACACCAATCGTATCCGCCATTTGTTCCATCTCAGCTAGAATATGGCTTGAAACTAATAAAGTAATACCGTACTCTTTGCATAGTATTTTAAAAAGTTCTCGTAATTCTTTAATACCTATTGGATCTAAACCATTAATAGGTTCATCTAAAATTAATAGTTCTGGTTTTGTCGAAATAGCTCTAGCAATACCTAAGCGCTGTTTCATTCCAAGAGAAAAATCTTTTACTTTTTTGTTATCGACATTGTGCAATTTAACCAGATCTAGTGCACGATCAATGCCCGCTTTGTCATAATAGCCCATGTACTCACAATGGAGTTCCAAGTTTTCCTTCGCTGTCAGTTTTTCATAAAAAATAGGATATTCGAAAATTACGCCCATTCTTTTAAGTACTTCATATGATGTATTCGTTAATCGCTCTCCGAAAATTTCAATTTCACCGCTCGTCGGTTTTACTAAATTCGTTAGCATTTTCATAATCGTCGTTTTACCAGCACCATTTGGCCCTAAAAAGCCGTAGATTTCCCCCTTCTTCACATGCATATTGACACCAGAAACAACTTCTTTTCCTTCAAACACTTTCGTAAGCTGATTTGTTTTTATTAGATAGGTCATTTTTCATTCCCCTTTCGCTCTGTATTTTTATTGTACAAAATGATTTTCTCTTTTTTCTGTAAGCCCGAATTATAAAAAATAGCGCACCTCTACGGTACGCACGACGAATGGCCAGCTATCTGAATTTTTTCAGATAGCTGGCTATTTTGTAC
>NZ_JBNNMF010000059.1:0-3090 GCF_050272495.1 Solibacillus cecembensis
TCTTTTATTATATATGAAAAGAGCGAGGTATTCGACGATTCAATCGTCGAATACCTCGCAAAGTTAAACTATATGGACTTTTTCAGTACCCTCTTCAATTGAATGGGGGTATTTTGGCTGCTTTTTATTCTTTTGTTTCTGTATAATAGATAACTAAAGAGGTGTATTAACTAATGAAAAAATTTAACATCTCCATAATTTTGGATGTCATTTTCTTTATCTTTTTACTGGCAACATTCTATTGGCAATATGAACAATTGTTTGTGACTAGAATTACTCTAATAATCTTTGCACTAATTTACTTGTTATTTGAAATTAAGAAGGAATACATTTTGAGAAATAAAACTATATTTATTATTTTTAGTGCCATTAGTTTAATTACGGTAATGATTAGCATCATTGTTGATAATTCTTCACTAAATAATGCAATATACAATAGAGATTATCTTATTCTTGTATTTACTTTTATCCTTATTGCCATTATGTATAAAGACCTGTACACCGAAAATCAATAAGCTATCCTTTTATTTAGTGCCTAGTATTAGATTATTTCTTATACAAATCCATACATAATAACGTTCCCAAATCAAAGTTAGGGAATCAAAGCCCCCCATACAATTGTATGGGGGGCTCTTTTTTGATAAGGAAGTAAGTGTTAGTTATAAAGTATGCACCCCTATCGTACCGAGGCGCTTGTTTTAACATCTTTGAGTTTATTTTTATTTCCTTCCCAAGTTAAGATCAGATGATCCACGTGTCCACCATTTCCTCCTTGAGGGGCCGTTACGATAATATCGTTCACTTTGTTGCCCGTATAGTCACCAATAATCAAGTTTGGTTCTCGGGCAGATTCCCCATACAATTTTCCATCCGTCTCTTTGATCATCCAATCATATTTTATGTATTTTTTAGTTTTTCCCTCCTGCACGATGATGGATAAATCATTCGCATACACATCCAGTTTTCCATCAATCTTTTCTTTTGTACCCACCAATATCACATTGTCTTTAACTGAATTACCGTTAATATCGGACACCTTGTAGTCGAGTACATACGTATTTTCCTTAAGTTTAAGTTCGGGTACTTTCAATTTTTTTCCAATTTCTATTTTAGGCGACGTTTTTTCGGATTGCTGAGTCACCACTTTTGAATCTGCCTGTTTTGCCAACGAAACTTGTGGCGCCCCGATTCCAACTGCACAAATGATACCTGCCAACACTAAATAAGGAATTTTCTTTACGTACTGCTTTTTCATTTTCTAAAACCTCCATTTATTCATTTTTGTCTTTACATAAGTAAGACGTATGAGGTCCCCTAAAAAGTTTGTTTTTGGAAAATTTTTTTTTATAAGTAGTACCTAAAAGGGGAACGTCAGGTAAATGCAGATTTACAACGATAAGGAAAGCCAAATATAAAAAATCCTAATTTCTTTATACAAAATCACATTCAATAACGTTCCCAAACGCAAGTTAGGGAACCATCCCCCCCATTCAATTGAATAGGGGGGATTTTGGATGCTTATGAACAGTAAGTACCCAAATGACGTTTTGGGTACTTTTTATATTCAACTAACGTAAGCCGAATAGTTCAACAAAGGAGTGGATTAATTTGGTAAAATAGATTCGGAGGGGGAGGAAATGTAGTGAAAAATTTTATTGCTGTTTTCATAATAATTGTTGCAATCGTCTTAGTAATTAATATAGACGTCGAGAAAAATGATAGTTTCGCTTCGAACAATGATGATGAGAAACGATGGGACCGTATTCTTTCTGTACTTGAAACTGCGGTGGATGAATTTGAATTATTTAGTTTTTCAGTAACCCCAGAGTCAATAATTTTCATTGAAATGGGTGAAACTAAAAGTGAATTACAACTGATAAAGTATTTAGAGGAAAATGTAAATAAAAATGATTTAAATCATTACACCATTGATATTACTAGAAAGAGTTTACAAGATGTTGAGAACGAGCGTTTTATGGACGAGGTTTCAAGTATTGTATATGATTATATACAAGAAAAAAATTATCACGATATGGAACTTTACCATCATTCAATTGAACCTGAACCGATATTAAAAATATCAATTCTTAAATCCAATGACCGATCTAGCGAAATTATTAAAGACCGATCTAGCGAAATTATTAAAAAGGAATTAGAAGATTTATTAGCTTCTAAGAGTGCTGAACTATCAAAAAAAGATATTTCCTATGAAATCCAGGTTATAGAGCGTACTAATGAAAGTACCATTGAATCAGATGCCGTAATTAGTGCTGTTGTTGAAGATTTTCGAAGTACAGGAGACCATTTAATTATTTCTAGTACAGATATTTTTAAAGGAAATGGAATCTATAAAAAGCCTTGGACGCAACCATCAGATTCGAAGGATTATAAATTTCATGTTACAAATAACACAGGGACAAATGTAACGGTGCAAATTCAACAGAGTGGTTACACGCAAACGCAAACTTATAATTTAGTCGCTTATGGTTCTACTACATGGGTTCAATCAGATGCTTCTTCTGGTGATCATACAATAATCGTTACCACATCTGATGGAAGTATTTTTAAAGGGGATGTTTTTGTCAGTAGCTCTGATGTTTCATTGAACTAATTAGAAAGATTTTAACAAAGTTAAGTTTTTTTACAGGGGATTGAGTGGAATAAGAGTTAATAACGTATACATAATAATTTAAAATAACGTTCCCAAATGCAAGTTTGGACACGTACAAAAAAGCGACAAACGCTGTACTATAAGTGTTTATCGCTTTTTTGGTGTAACATTGTATATACAGGTTTTTATGCACTTTTGATAAACTCCAGTACCAGTAATGGTTTAGACGATTGCAAAGGATTGCTGCGTAATGATTATTACTGAATAAAATCCTGCATATCTTATCGTTGTAAATCCGCATTTTTCTGACGCTACCCCTATCCAAATAAAAAGTTTGATTATAAAGTTTGATTATATATAATCAAACTCACCCCCCCTAAATATAGAGGGTACTGAAAAAGTCCATATAGTTTAACTTTGCGAGGTATTCGACGATTGAATCGTCGAATACCTCGCTCTTTTCATATATAATAAAAGAA
>NZ_JBNNMF010000060.1:0-2326 GCF_050272495.1 Solibacillus cecembensis
GTAAGCCCGAATTATAAAAAATAGCGCACCTCTACGGTACGCACGACGAATGGCCAGCTATCTGAATTTTTTCAGATAGCTGGCTATTTTGTACATGTGGCTTGAATATTTTCTGACCACGGCATGTAGTTATGTAAAATCTCAGGTTGTTGATGAAACGGTAAATTTGGTAACTCTGTCATCAGCTTCACCAAATACTGATAAAAATCAATTCCGTTTGCTTTTGCCGTTTCAGCCAAGCTTAAACAGATGGCATTCGCTTTGGCGCCTGCTTCACTCACAGAGAAGAGCCAGTTTTTGCGACCAATGACATTTGGACGAATCGCATTTTCAGCAGGATTGTTATCAATTGCGACGTCCCCATTTTCAAGAAAGACCTTTAACTCAGACATACGGCTTAATGTATATGCAGCTGCTTTCGCTATGGCATTTTTACCGAAGAAAGGCGAACGATCAATCCAATCGAAAAATTCATCGACGATGGGCTTTGCTTCTTGTTGGCGAACTTGCACACGTTCTTCTGGTGAAAGCTGTTTGATTTTACGCTCGATGTGAAATAAACGATCGCAATATTCAACGCCTATTCGTCCATTCTTACTATCGGCTTTCAGCCAATAACGTCTTACGTGCGCCCAACAGTTGGCGAATTGAACATTAGATAATTGACCATAAGCCGAATAGCCATCACAAATCACGGTCCCTTTAAATCCTGCAAGTAAATCTTCTAATATAGCGCGCCCTCGTGAGAGTGCACTCTTAAATAAAACAATGATAGGACCTTCACTGTGTACACTACGACATACCCAGTTATAAGCGTTTGATTGAGCAGGCTTTCCATCTGAACGTTTGAGTATTTGTGCATATGTCTCATCTATATGCAGCACAGATTTCGCCGTTAATAGTTGCTTCATCAGATCATAAAGCGGTTGAAGCCAATCTTCTGCTACACGTATTACCCAATTGGATAAATTCTTATCATTTGTATGTAGGCCATGTCGCACCCATTCATTTACCTGACGGTAAAGAGGCAAGTACTGGATAAACTTATCGTAGATAAGCTTTGCTAAAACAGTAGGACCGGCAATGCTTCTTTGGATAACACCTTGTGGTGCTTTCCCACGTTTGATTTGTGCTTTTTGTAGGGCATCTTTTTTACACGCTTTGCACTCATACACATGTTCAAAATGTTGCACACGTTTCATTGTAGCTGGTATAAATTTGGCTTCTTCACGCACCAGCGAAGAACTGAATTCTACCATTTCACCAAGACAGCAGTCACAAGCTAAGTTAGCTGGGTGATGATGAATTTCTTCAATTTCAATATCCTCACGAAACGAATCATTTCGTTTTTTAGTTGTCTTTTTACGAGTAACGGTATAACTAATCGTTTCCGTGCTTTGTTCTTCTGTCTGCTCAGTTTCGCTAAAAGACGGATCGTCTTCAAATAAGGAGCCTTGTCCGTCTGGTGCTTGATACTTAGATTTCTCTGATTTAGAGCCATATAAGGCTTTTGTTAATTGACGAACTTGTTCCGTCAACGCTTCTATTTGTCGATTCGACTGAGCTAATTGCTCCTCAAGTAATCGAATGATACGTTCGTTTTGTTCTTCTTGCTTCTGATTAACAGGCGTCAAATCGTTCACCACATTTCCGTTCAAGTTTATATGTGGATGATTATACCATTTGAAATGGGGTTATTAAAAGACACCTTTTGTAGATTTTGCAATTGCCTTCGGCTGTTGCAGGGATAATCCCTCTAATAACCAGCGAAGTTCTTGCTGCGAAAGATTTCGTACTTCATTTTCATCTTTCGGCCATTGTAATTTCCCATTATCTAATCGTTTATAAAGCATGGCGAAGCCATTTCCATCGAAGTACAAACATTTATAACGATCCTTACCCCATCCGGAAAATAGAAAAATAGAATCACTATACGGATCGAGTTCAAAAGAATCTTGAATGAGCGTAGCGAGACCATCAATGCCTTTACGCATATCGGTCTTCCCACAAATGATGTAGATGTTTTGCACACTCGTAAAATCATGTTTCATCGACCGCTCAGCTCCTTCATAATGGTTTGGATAATGCGCTCATCTACGCCATTGAAGAAGGCAATTTCAGCTGCTGTGGTTTTAACTATACAACTTGGCCCAGCATTGTATTTGGAAGAATGGAACGAAGAAGTTTCAGCTGGAAGAGGATCGAGTTTGACAGGAACAATGTTTAATTTGTTTGTTAGCATAAGAATGGCACCTCCTTTGAATGATACGTCTATCGTACCGGAGGTGCCTGGCGTTTTATATGCGTTATTTGATTACGGGCTTAC
>NZ_JBNNMF010000061.1:0-2182 GCF_050272495.1 Solibacillus cecembensis
ATAAAAAAACACCTCCTAATTGAATTTTAGGTATCTAAACCCGAATTCAATCGAAGATGCTTTTTTTATTTGTCTATACTTTGGGGGTCAGTCCCCATCTCGGATTAGAAGCTTTTGTTTTTCAATGTAAATGATTCTTTTCTTCCCACTCTTCTCTTAAAATCCCCATACGAATGGAATCATAATAATGCCCTTCGTAATAGCGTACTTTTCGAATCCTTGCTTCCATTTGCATGCCTAGCTTTTCACCGACACGAATCATTCGTTCATTTCCTGACCAAGTCGTAAAGCCTACCCGAACTAAAGGCAACGTATTAAATAAATGGTCGATCCATAATGTTAATACGCGGGTTCCTAAACCTTTGCCCCATGAGCCACTTTCATGAAAAACAATGCCCACCTCTAGCCATTGGGAAGGTTGATGTTCCCAGTAATAAGAAACAACGCCTCTTACAACTCTATCTACCTCAATGACCCAAAAATCATCTTCACCTACCCATTTTAAACCTGTTGGAAAAAATGCTTCATAGCTCATTGCTTCATGTGGATAATAAGGTGCATCCCATTTTTTCCATTCCGGCTGCTCGTCCTTGTAGATTAATTCCCACAGACGTACTAAGTCGTTTTCTGCCACTGGTCGAATGACTAATTCGTTATCTGTATACATTTAAGTTCCCCCTTTTCAATTTTTTGAACGTGAAGATAAATAAAGTGCTAAATCTCTAATTTTCTTATTACATCTGTTTCTGTTTCTGATTCAATTCGCTCTTTTTCTTTTGTATAAGAATAGAGTGTATCGCCTTCAATTAGATGACCTGGGATGTTTAATAAACTAACAGCTTTTTTATTGGATTTTTTCGCTCCGTGTAATTTTATAAAATCACCATAAAGGTTTAATTCCCCACCGTTTTTGAATCATAAGCCTCTATAATTATTTTCTAGATTTGATTATTAAACCCCTTTAATTACTCCATTCCAAATCGAATTGTTTCCTCGTAATATATTTGATAAAAAATCTGAGCCTATACTTCAAAATGAATAGTGGCAGACCTTGTAATTTACGCTACAATAATAATGATAACTTCTATTTATATTGAAACTTATTATTGAATAGTTAAAATCAGGCTTGGTGTTTATGATTGAAGGGGGTACATATTTTGGTAAAAGTAAGTATAAAGCACATTGATGCGTTTAGTTCCATTCCTGAGAAAGGGAATCCAGCTGGTGTCGTATTGAATGGCGAGGATTATACAGAAAAACAAATGCTCGCTATTGCTGCAGCAGTTGGATTTAATGAAACAGCATTTGTTGTTCCTTCGAATGTTGCAGATTTTCGCATTCGTTATTTTACACCTGGCCATGAAAATAATTTATGTGGTCATGCGACAATGGGAACGGTTTATGCACTAAGAATGAATGGATTATTAGAAAAATCAGCTTTTACAATTGAAACAAAGGCTGGTATATTGCCGATACAAATTCGTGAAGAAAATAATCAAATACTTATAACGATGCAACATGCGAAACCACAGTTTCAATCATTTGGCGGTTCAAAGTCTGATTTAGCGGCTTCCATTGGATTACGAGAAGAGGATTTACACCCAGAATATCCAATTGTTTATGGGAGTACAGGCATTTGGACATTAATTGTCCCAATTAAAGAACTATCAAGCTTTTCAAAAATGGCACCCAATACTAAAGAATTTCCAAAGGTTTTATTAGAGATGCCAAAAACTTCTGTTCACCCTATTTGTTTTGAAGTGCGTGATTTTGAAAACGCCATGCATGCGCGTCATTTTTCATCTCCTTATTCAGGTACTATTGAAGATGCAATTACAGGCACAGCTTCAGGCGTGATGGGGGCTTATTATAAAAAGTATGTAAATAAAGAAATTCGTTTGCCTGCGACACTTATTGTTGAGCAAGGACATGAAATCAATAAAGATGGACGAGTATATGTACATGTAAAAGAAGATGATGAACAACTAGATATCTCGATTTCAGGTACGGCTGTTTTTGTGAAGGATATTGAGGTTGAAATAGAATAATCCTATGTTCAAATAACTTTAAAGAGCCTTTCTACAATTTTGATATGCTCCCCATTAGGTAGACAGATTAAAAAATAAAATCTGTTTATCAAATGGGGAGTTTTTTCATGTCAAAAAAATTATTTTCACCAGAC
>NZ_JBNNMF010000062.1:0-1704 GCF_050272495.1 Solibacillus cecembensis
AGGTTCTTACGCTCATTTAGTGAAAAATAGTGGCTATTTGTGGTCCATTTTAAAATTGCTTTTTTGGTATAATATCACCCCTTAAAAAGCACGCGTTTTTCAAGTAACTCGATGCTAGCTCGACCATACATCATCCGTTTGATTAATTTTAATCGATTAATTTGTCCTTCGACAATGCTTGTATTAAATGTATATAGGAATGACTCTTTAACGGCTTCTATATCAGCTTCTACAGTCATTATGAAACGTTGTATTTCCCTTATATTTTCGAGCTTAAAACGTTGGATTAATTGAAGGAATGTTTGGAAATCGATATCTGAAAAAGCAGCTCGAATTAGTTGAGGAAATGCATAAACGGGCTGTGTCTCAGGGTAAGCCTTTAAAATAGCTTGTAAGATTAGGTGGTCTTGTTTGGTTAGTTTCTCATTGTGTCTCCAGAAACAATAGATGATTTTTCGTCTACTTATCTTTTTGGTTTCAAATAGCGGGGGATCTTTTTGGGGCCTTAATCTCCCAACTGTTTGTTTAACTGTGGCGTAACTTCCAGTAAACCCGTGTTTTTGAATTTCCCTAAAAATAACTGTGGCAAATTTACCTAGAGCCATTTGCTCCTTCACGTACTGATAAAATGGTTGGATGAGTTTAGATACTCTCTTTTCTCGATGAAAAGAAATAGGCTGTGTCGCTTCAACATATGCTCTCACCGTCTCTTGACTAAGCCGATATTCTCTCGCTAACTGAATTTGAGTTGTTCCTTCCTTATATGCCTTTTGGACTTCCTGAATAAGTTCCCAGCGTTCCTCTTCTTTAGGGGTTAATAATGTTTTGCTTGTGTCCACGATTTCAGGTTTATCTTTATACATCTCAATAGAAGCTGGTAATAAACGAGTTAGCACATCCTTCATCGTTTTGAATACGTTTTGAATCAAATGGAAACGATCGCTCACTTGAACAACCGAAGGAGAAGCAGAGGTGATCGCTGCTTTATACAAAACGTAGCCATCACGTGCGATGACATGAAGAGTGGGCTGTTTTTTGAGCCACTCTGATACAATCTCTACATTACGCCCATTTAAAAGGGCAATCGGCTGGTGGGTACGCAAATCACAAATAATCGTGCCATACGAGTGACCTTTTTGTAAGGCAAAGTCATCTATACCTAGGAAAGGGAGAGGTTTGTACAGTGACTGGTGTTCGATAAATTATTCGCAATAAGGTGTCATGACTAACCGGTAAAGAAAGTTTAGTACTTAGTTTGGCTGCTTGTACACAATTGGAATGGAATGCAAGTTGCCGTAAACATTCTGTCACACGCAATGTATTTCGCTGATATGCAGGTGCAGCATCGATTGTTTCTGTAAAAATTTTAGTTGTACAAAGGATATTCATACAAAACCATTTATGCAGACGAACATGTAAATAAACTTCTTTCCCCGAAATAGGTAAATCTCTAATTTTCCTTTTCGTTCTACTATGTTTGTGTGTACTTACTTTTTGGCAATTAGGACAACAGACTGATTGGGCACATGATTGATAAAAGAAATGGATTTGAGTGTCCATTGATTCCTGTGTAATTAGTTCAAATTGTGTGCCGAGTGGAAGTAATTGTTCGAAGGGGTTCATTTTACACACATCCTTTTTCTTTTTCATAACTATACCCAAATAGTAAAGAACAAAAACATTCACCGATTTTGCGTAAGAACC
>NZ_JBNNMF010000063.1:0-1686 GCF_050272495.1 Solibacillus cecembensis
TGATATGCTCCCCAATAGGTAGACAGATTAAAAAATAAAATCTGTTTATTAAATGGGGAGTTTTCTCATGCCTAAAAAATCATTTTCACCAGATGTAAAAATTTTAGCACTTCAATATTTAGAGGAAGGTCGTCATACTCTCGAAGAAATCTGCACAATGTTTTCAGTAAACATGACAACTCTACAAGTATGGCGGGCTCTGTATAAATATGGCGGGGTAGAAGCCTTAATTCGACCTAAGAAAAATAAGGTGTACTCAGAGGAATTAAAGCGGAGTGCTGTAGAAGATTATTTAACAAAGAACTACTCCATGTTCGAGATCCTCGCCAAATACGGGATAAGTAGTTTATCAGTTTTCAAAAAGTGGTTGAAAATCTATACTTGTCATAGTGAATTAAAAGATTCGGGTAAAGGAATGAGCCAAACTATGACTAAAGGAAGAAAAACAACTGTAGATGAGCGTATTGAAATCGTAAAAGCTTGCCTAGCGAGTGACAAAAATTATCAAGAAACAGCAGCACAATATGAGGTATCTTACCAACAAGTTTACCTATGGGTACGTAAATTTGAACAAAATGGTGAAGAAGCACTTCAAGATCAACGTGGTCGAACAAAACCAGCTGAAGAACGAACACCAGAGGATGAATTACGCTTAAGAATTCAACAGATGGAACGTGAAAATGAACGATTACGTGCAGAAAATTTACTTTTAAAAAAGTTAGAGGAAATCGAAAGGAGGCGTCGTTAAGTAGAATTCGTATTCAAAACCGGTATATGGCGATTCAAGAACTAGCGAA
Source organism: Solibacillus cecembensis (assembly GCF_050272495.1). Classification (NCBI taxonomy): domain Bacteria; kingdom Bacillati; phylum Bacillota; class Bacilli; order Caryophanales; family Caryophanaceae; genus Solibacillus; species Solibacillus cecembensis. The sequence goes on from NZ_JBNNMF010000063.1 coordinate 798, forward strand.
GAATGAAAACTTATCAATCGTTTTATTATGTAAAATCGCCAAGGTATCCCGAGCAGCTTACTACAAATGGTTAAATCGTCAACCAGCTGCGCAGGAACTGGAAAACCAACAGCTATTGGAGTCTATCCAACATTTATATACACAAGTAGATGGCATATACGGCTATCGTCGCATTACAATGACCATTAATCGCAAACGCGAAACCAAGGGTTTAAAGAAAGTGAATAAGAAACGAATTTATCGCCTGATGCAAATTTGCGGTTTGGAGGCGGTTATTCGACGACGCCGAAAAAAGTACCCTAAAGTAAAGCCGGATTATGTAGCTGAAAATGTATTAGCGCGTGAATTTACTGCAGAAAAGCCGAATCAAAAGTGGTGTACAGACGTCACAGAGTTTAAGTATGGCAAAGGAAATAAGGCTTATTTAAGCGCGATTATCGACCTCTATGATAAGTCCATTGTGAGTTACGTATTGGGGCATTCAAATAATAATGACCTAGTTTTTAAGACGGTAAGACCCGCTATACAAACATTAAACGAGAATGAATTCCCTCTTTTACATAGCGATCGTGGTTATCAATATACATCGAAAGAATTCAAGCGAATCATGGATAAAGCAAAAATGATTCACAGTATGTCTAGAGTAGGACGTTGCATCGATAACGGTCCTATTGAAGCATTTTGGGGAACCTTAAAAGTAGAGAAGTATTATTTATATAAGTTCGAGTCGTTTGAAACATTAAAGCACGCCATCGATACGTACATCAAGTTCTATAACAACGAACGTTACCAAGAAAAATTAAACGGCTTAAGCCCTCTAGAATACAGGGTTCAAGCCGCTTAAAGTATTTTTATTATTTCCGCTGTCTACTTGACAGGGAGCAGTTCA
>NZ_JBNNMF010000064.1:0-1567 GCF_050272495.1 Solibacillus cecembensis
TCTTTTATTATATATGAAAAGAGCGAGGTATTCGACGATTCAATCGTCGAATACCTCGCAAAGTTAAACTATATGGACTTTTTCAGTACCCTCCAATTGAACGGGGGTGTTGGTTCCCTAACTTTTATTTGGGAACGTTTTTTAGGTTAGATATGTATAGTTTATACGTCTTTTTTGAACTGAAATACCGTCACTTTAAGTAAATAATTAGCGTTATTTGGAATACACAGTAATTATAAAGTATTGACCGTTGAGAAATGTATTCGATATTGTTTCGGCATATCTTGATTTCCAGTGTGTTCCAAATCTAAATCTCTATCAAAATAGATATCATATGATTTTCCTTTTTGATAACCCTCACTTGGTGGTTTTATTACCATATTTTTAGAATCTATGGCTTCTACTGTTACAGGGACTTTATTTTTATCCTCGTCTAAAACGTAAATAGATTTTTCATTAAAAAAATCCTGATTCATTCCATGGTCAAAAGTAATAATCCAATTGTGATTTACAGGTGTATCAGATTGATTCATGCCAGCCATTACTATAATTTCTTGTTTTTCTTTAGTGCCTTGATTATAACTAATTAAACTTCCTATTCCTATAATGGCGAACGCTGATAAAGTAAGAATTATCTTTCTCATATGATTTCCCCCTTGACTAATTACTTGATTATTCTATATATTACCACATTTAATTCACTCAACTAAATTACTGTTAATTGAATAACCTTTCTAAAACGTCGTTTGAACACCGAATCGAATAGACAAAAGCAGCAGAGATAGTGTTGAAATCTTTGCTGCTGGTTCGAACATTCCCTAAGTGTCATTTGGGAACGTTATTTGCATTTATTTTGTATATGTTATAAATCTTTAATGAACTATAGTAATCTTGAATTTAATAATCGTTATTTATTTTTCATAATGAAATCTCTGCTCGATAAAAAATAGGCAGTACCAGCTACAAATAACCCCGTGTTAAGCAACATTGCTATGCCATTCCATTCGTTATTAAACAAGGTCATATTTGTTAGATTTACAAAAAATATTGCAGCTAAAATAACGTACAGTCCTGTTATCTCTTTCATTTCTACACCTCCAGAAAAAGGGTCAATTTTTTAATAATAATAATAATAATGCACCCAAAGCGTGGTTGGGCAAATTATTAGGTTTATTTTGTATGCTTTATAAATCCTTGTTTCAATAAAACCATTGTTAGCTTTGCAAAATTACTTATTTGTTTTTCTCCAAATCAATGTTGCAATAAGAAGTGTAATACCAACCGATGCCCCTATAATTTGGTCTAATAAAAGTTCACCAGTTCTAAAGTAACGGATGGTAAAAGTTCCTCCAAAAATAACTATTATCGTAACTGCTAATTGAATAAGATATGTATTAATTTTCATCATTCATCCCCCCATTGTATAATTTAACCACAATTTATGATGGTTAAAAAAAACCCCCAAAGCGATTTTGAAGTGACCCCTAAAAGTTAGACACGGTTATTTCAGGCAGCTCTTTGGGCATGGGTTCGATAGTGTATCGGGCTCATGCCTTTTAATTTTGCC
>NZ_JBNNMF010000065.1:0-1116 GCF_050272495.1 Solibacillus cecembensis
TTTAATCTTTCTTGGTAACGTTCGTTATGATAGAACGAAATATATGTATCAATGGCTGCTTCCAACGCGTCATATGTATCATATTTGTTTAAATAATACTTTTCGACTTTCAAGGTACCCCAAAAAGCCTCTATAGGTCCGTTATCGATACAACGACCGACCCTCGACATACTGTGAACCATATTCGTATCGTCTATCATGCGTTTGAAAAATTTCGATGTATATTGAAAACCTCGATCACTATGAATAAGTGGTTGCTCACCTTCTTTTAGTCCCTGTATTGCAGGGATCATGGTATCATAAACTAATTTATTGTTATTCGAATGTCCTAATACATAACTGACAATCGAATTGTCGTGTAAATCAATAATCGCACTTAAATATGCCTTTTTCCCTTTGCCGTATTTGAATTCTGTTACATCGGTACACCATTTCTGATTCGGTTTTTCCGCAGTAAATTCACGTGCTAGAATATTTTCTGCCACATAATCAGGCTTTGATTTACGGTATCGTTTTGGCTTACGTCGAATAACCGATTTTAGACCGCAAAGCTGCATCAGGCGGTAAATACGCTTCTTATTCACTTTAGCTAAGCCCACTTTTGTTCTTTGGCGATTAATTGTCATTGTAATGCGGCGGTAGCCATAAATGCCATCTACTTGCGAATAAAGATGTTGAATCGAATCAACTAGCTGTTTGTTTTCTATTTCTCTTACAGATGGATGACGTTTCAACCATTTGTAATAAGCTGCACGTGATACCTCTGCGGTTTCACAAAGTAAAACAATCGATAAATTTTCATTCTCCGCCAACTCTTGAATCGCGATATAACGGCTCTGAATACGAACTCTACTTAATGACGCCTCCTTTCGATTTCCTCTAACTTTTTTAAAAATAAATTCTCTGCACGTAATCGTTCGTTTTCGCGCTCCATCTGGTGAATTTTTAAGCGTAATTCATCTTCTGGTGTACGCTCTTCTATAGGCTTTGTTCTGCCACGACGATCCTCTAAAGCTTGATGGCCACTCTCTTCAAACTTTTTTACCCATTGATAAACTTGTTGGTAGGACACATCATATTGTGCTGCTGTTTCTTGATAATTCTTCCCGTTCGCTA
>NZ_JBNNMF010000066.1:0-1087 GCF_050272495.1 Solibacillus cecembensis
GCAGGTTAGTTGAATAAGCAATCTATAAGGAGAAATCGAATTTACCAGCAGACTGGAGATTATAAAGAATTTATTTAAGGGAGGAATTCCAATGAAGGAAAAAATATTGAAGTACATAGAAAGTAATTTTCCTAACTTAACAAGCGATTTGCATCTAAGGTTCGAATTAGGTGACCCATATAAAAATGGAACTGAAGAAAGAATTAATCAAGTTGTTACAAGAGTTACCACATTATTCGAAGAAGTGTTTAAGCCGGATGATTTTATTTATCTTTATATAAAAGATTGGAATGTAACAGAGGATATTATGTTTGGAAATAACACTCCAGAATACCTGTATAATTTATTTAGTAAACAAAATATAGAAGAGGAAACTTTCTTTGATTTAGATGAGGATTATGATGAAGTAACGGGTCAAACAATAGAAGTTAAGAATGAATACAAAGTGAGATTTGTATACTCACAATTAAAGTCTGTACCCCACCAGGAAATACTTGAAGCTATAGGGAATTATGAACAAGGAAGAGAACCTTCTATTGGACAATCTGTGTACTTTATTAGTACTGACAAGGACATAATATTTCGTATGTATGACGACCGTGGATGTGATGTTTTTGGCTTAAATAAAGATACTCTTATGCCCTTGTACCATAAGTTTAGAAAGTGGATTTTAGACTATAACCGTATAGAAATAGACGGCGCTTTTGAAGAAGGTTTATATAATTATTATGAAACTGCCAAGGAAAAGAAAAAAAGGATTAAAGAAAACAGACTAAAAGTAAAAAAAACTAAAATTAACTTATCTCAGGACAATACATGTCACATTACTCATGATCTTGCCATACCAAATGAATGGGCAGAAGAATGTATCAATGAGATAGGTGAAACAGGATTTAATATTGCTATCGTTAATAAAAATAGCGAGTGTACAAATATTAAAGTAACAAAAACAGAAGCTTTGGCACTGGTTGATTATCAAACTGAGCTTATGTCTTTATATTCAAAAAAATATAAAGGTGAGTATATAGGATGGTCAGTTAAAGTAGCTTTTTAATTAGAAATTCCTTATTGAACTAACGGGGGCTTT
>NZ_JBNNMF010000067.1:0-1085 GCF_050272495.1 Solibacillus cecembensis
TGAAGTGACCCCTAAAAGTTAGACACGGTTATTTCAGGCAGCTCTTTGGGCATGGGTTCGATAGTGTATCGGGCTCATGCCTTTTAATTTTGCCTTAATCCGTTTTGTATTGTAATACGTGATATATTTTTCTAGTTCTACTTTGAATTGTTCTACACTTTCAAATTCCTTCAAGTAGATGAGTTCGGATTTCAGTATGCCAAAGAAATTCTCGATTACTGAGTTATCGTAACAGTTTCCTTTACGAGACATACTTTGCACAATGCCTCTGGCTTCTAAGGCATGACGATATTGTTTCATTTGATAATGCCACCCCTGATCGGAATGCATCAGTAGCTGGTGTTCCGCTGGTAAGTGTTCTAAAGCCTTTTCCAACATGTTTGAAACTAGTGAAAAGGTCGGTCTTGAACCAATTGTATACGTAATAATCTCGCCATTAAACAAATCTAAAACAGGCGATAAATAAAGTTTTTCTCCGAATAATTTAAACTCTGTGATGTCCGTTACCCACTTCTCATTTGGTTCATCTGCTATAAATTTACGGTTTAAAATATTCGGTGCGATTTCACCAACGGTGCCTTTATAGGATTTATATTTTTTCATACGCACTATGCACTTTAAACCTAGCTCTTTCATAATGCGTTGAACCTTCTTATGATTCACTTTTTGCCCACGATTCGCCAATTCATCACGAATGCGACGGTAGCCATAACGACCTTCATGTTCGTCGTAAATCGTCTGTATTTCAGCTTTTAAACCGGCATCTGGATCCGGTAAATCTAACTTCTTCGCTATATTATAAAATGTGCTACGTGGAATTTCCGCATACGCCACAAGTGCATTCACCGAATATTTATGCCTTAACTCACAAATGACTTTTACTTTGTCTTTCGTGGTAATTTGTCCTTGTTTTGAACTAAGGCATTCAACTTTTTTAAGTACTCATTCTCCATACGTAAACGTTGGATTTCTGCTTGAAGTGCTTCTGTAGAGCCTTCTATAGGTGCTTGTTTTGACGGTTTGTTCGGTTCTTTTTTCATGGATGGACGCCCCTTTTTCTTTGACTGAAGGGCATCCTCTCCTTG